>JBPPMN010000227.1:0-2144 GCA_051306055.1 Acidimicrobiales bacterium | reverse complement strand
CCTCCTCGGGTGACGACGAGGGCGGCCACCTCGTCCATGCGATCGGCCAGCTCGGTGTAGCTGAAGTAGCCCATGCCGGCCTGCAGCAGGGCACCAGCCAGGGCCAGGTTGAGGGCCCTCAGCACGGCCGGGTCGGCATCATCGCCGAGGGCGGCGGCCAGGTGGTCGTCGAAGGCGGCGCCGATGCGGTTGCGCAGGCGGTGCACGTCGGGGTCGTTGGCGAGGATGGCGGTGGTGGAGGCGGCGGCCAGGGCCGGTTCGTCGGCGATGAGCAGGGCCAGGCTGCGCAAGGCGGCCTGCACCCGGGTGACGGACGTGCGGGCCCGGGAGCCCGAGCCGTCGAGGGTCTGCAGCCGGCGCCAGAACACCTCGGCCACGAGGTGCTCCTTCGAGCCGAAGTAGGTGTAGGCCGTCGCGGGAGCCACCCCCGCACGGCGGGCGGCGTTGCGCACGGTGAGCCCGTCGTAGCCGTGCTCGCGCAGCTCGGCCACGGTCGCCTCCACCAGAGCGTCGACGCGATCGGCCTGGCGGCTGCCGAGGTCGCGCCGGCCCGGTTCGGTGGTGGACGCTCTGGACATGTGTCCAGACACTAGTCTGGACAGGGCGGTCGGGCAACTGACCCACCGGGATGGGTACGGTCGGAGCACGAGCCGTCGTCGACACCTGGGGGGTGGTGCGTTCGTGCCGGTCACCAAGGTCGAGGGAGGCACTCCGAGAGGCCGTCGCCCGACCGCCCTCGTCGATCAGGTGTCGCTGCTGGCGCGGGTCACGGTCGGCACCTACGCCCTCCTCGGCCTCGCCCTGGTCGCGCTGCTGGCTTCGAGCCGCCTGACCTTCGAGCCACGGTTGCGCGACGCCATCGAGGGCACGAGGGTCCTGCGGGTCGGCCACGAGGCGATGCTCGACCAGCAGACCGGCCTCCGGAGCTTCATGCTCACGGGCGACGACCGCTTCCTCGAGGCCTACGAAGCCGGCCGCCAGAGCCTCGAGCAGCTCACCGCCGAGTCCGACCGTCGGCTCGGCGGAGGGGCCACTGCGCCGCTCTACCTCGACCTGCGCCTGGCCCGGCAGGCGTGGATCGACGGGTGGACCGCCGACGCGCTGGGAGAGGGGCGGCGCCTCGCTGCGGGGGTGGCCGACGACGAGCGGAGCCTCCTGCTCCTGCAGGGCAAGGACCTCTTCGACCTCTACCGGGAGGCCTACGAGTCGCTGGCGGTCTTCGTGGTCGCCGAACGGGAGACGGCGCTCGACGCGCAGTCGCGTGCCATCTTCGTCACCGCCGGCACGGCGCTGCTGGCCACCGTCGCCCTCGGCTCCGTGGCGGCCGCTCGCATCCGGCGCCTCCGCTTGGCCGTCGCGGGTCCGATGGCCTCGATCCTCGACCACCTCGACCAGATCCGGGAGGGCAACCTCGAGGCCGAACGACCTCCCTACGACGGCTTGTCGGAGTTCACCACGATCGACGACGGGCTGAGTGCCACCGCCATAGCCCTCCGCCACGCGAGGGCCGAGGCGGCCGAAGGGGCGGCGTCCGTCGCTCGGCAGAACGAGCAGCTGGCCGAGGTGCTGCGCTTCGCCCTGGAGGTGGCGGGCAGCTTCAACCTGCTCTACGTCCTGCGCGGGCTGTGCACCGCGGTGGCCGCCATCGCCGGCGGCCACCGGGTGGTCGTGTGGCTGCGTGACCCCGGCGCCGACCAGATGGAGGCGGTGGCCGATTCCGGTCACCCGATGCTCGAGGCCGTCGCCCTCGGGCCCATCGGGCTCGGGGACGGCGCGGTGGGGCGAGCGGCGCGGTTCGCCCGGATGGAAGGCCTCGGACGGGGCCCGCTCGACGGGCGCACGGCAAGTGACGAGCTGGCCATCCCGATGGTCGTCGGTGCGGAGGTGGCCGGCGTGCTGCAGCTGACCGGCCCGGGTGTCGGTGGGCTGCCCGTCGACACCGTGGACATCCTCGAGGCCCTGGCCGTGCAGGCCGCCTCCGCCGTGGGAGCCGCTCGGCTCCACGAGCACACGGAGGTCCTGGCCATGAGCGACGCGCTCACGCGCCTGCCCAACCGACGACGCCTGGAGATCGACCTGGCCGCCGAGGTGTCGATCAGCAGCCGTCACGGCCGTCCGCTCGGCTTCGCCATGATCGACGTCGA
>JBPPMN010000158.1:0-7078 GCA_051306055.1 Acidimicrobiales bacterium | reverse complement strand
CGAGGTGGTGGATGGCTGAGGCCGCCCTGGCGACCAAGGTGGCGATCGAGCCGCTGCGCCAGCGACTGCGCGAGCTGGGTTCGGTGGTGGTGGCCTTCTCGGGCGGCGCCGACTCGGCGTTCCTGGCCTGGATGGCCCACGACACGCTGGGCCCCGATCGGGCCCTGGCCGTCACGGCGGTCTCACCCTCGTTGCCGGCGACCGAGCTGGCCGACTGCTCGGCGCTGGCCGCGGCGTGGGGCATGGCCTGGCGGGAGGTCGTCACCGACGAGCTCCACAACCCCGACTACCAGCGCAACGACGGCGACCGCTGCTACTGGTGCAAGGACGCCCTCATGGCGGCGGCTGGCCCGGTGGCGGCCGAGCGGGAGGCCACGGTGGTGCTGGGCGTCAACGTCGACGACCTCGGCGACCACCGCCCGGGTCAGCAGGCGGCCGCCGAGCGCGGCGCCGCCTTCCCGCTGGTCGACGCCGGGTTCACCAAGGCCGATGTGCGAGCCTGGTCGCAACAGCTCGGCCTCGAGACGTGGGACAAGCCCGCAGCCGCCTGCCTCGCCTCCCGGCTGCCCTACGGCACGCCCGTCACCCTGGGCCGACTCAGCACGGTGGAGCGGGCCGAGGGGGCGCTGCACCGCCTCGGGTTCGCCGAGCTGCGGGTGCGCCACCACGGCGACGTGGCCCGCATCGAGGTGCCGGTCGACCAGCTGGAGGCCGTGGTGGCCGATCGGGAGGCCGTGGTGGAGGCCGTGGTGGCCGCCGGCTACCGCTGGGCCGCCCTCGATCTGGCCGGCTTCCGCAGCGGCAACCTCAACCAGCTCCTCGACTGAGCGCTCCGACGACCTCAGTCGTCGGCGGAGGTGGCGGTGGGATCGATGCTGCCGTCGAGGCGCTCCCACATCGGGAACGAGATGTGGGCCACGTCGAGGTGGTGGACGATGCGGCCCTTGGCGGCCAGCTCGTCGAGGCACGGTGCCGCCGCCTCCATGCCGCCGGCCATCGGGATGTAGTCGGCCACCGACAGCAGCAGGGGGCCGGATTCCGCATCGGCGTCGCCCGGCCGCAGCACGGCCTCCACCTCGAGGGTGGGCCGGCAGGGCTGGCTGGGGTCGACGCACCAGCAGTGGTAGACGACGCCCTCGAACACGGACAGGGCGCGGATTCTCATGGCTTCACCAGTGCGCCGTGCCCGCGCCGCCCTTGAACGGCCCCACCACGTCGCTGGTGATCCACCCGCCGTAGAAGGTGCCCTCGTTGGCGGCCACCGCCTCACCGTCGACGGTGCAGTCGAGCAGCTGGGCGTAGAAGGCGAGGTGGTGGCGGATCGCCGCGAAGCCCGGCGTGGGGTCGGGGTAGCTCCAGGCCGCCCCTTCAGCGACTCGGTCGCCCACCACCACGTCGAAGTAGCTGGCCAGGCCCTTCCACTCGCAGAAGGTGCGCTGGCTGCTCGGCACGAGGAGGTCGGCGCGCACGTCGGCCGGGTCGAGGTAGTAGGCGGGCGGCTGGCTGGTCTCGAGGACCCGCTGCGCGCGCCGGGTGTCGGCGATGGTCTGCCCAGCGAACGACACCGTGATGTGACGGGGGGTGGGCTCCAGCCGAGGTGGCCGCGGGTAGTCCCACACCGACTCCTGGCCGGGGCCCGGTTCGACACGCTCGGTCACCATCGGGCCAGCATGGACGCTGTGGCCCCCGACGCCAAGCCGCCCCCCGGCCCCGACGACCCCGACGACGCCGCCGCGCTGGCCCGCTACGCGCGAGCGCTGGGCGACGCCGTCGACGTCGCCTTGGTCGGCTGGGTGGAGCAGGCGGTGGCCCAGCGATGGGAGCAGTGCCACTCGGCGCCGCCGCCGGCTGCGGTGGCCGCCGCCGCTCGGGCGGCGGGGGAGCGGGCCCGCTCCGAGGTGCTGCCGCAGCTGCGGACCCTGCTGGCCACCGACGTCGACGCCCAGCGCGCCAATCCGCTCGCTCTCCTCCGCCAGGCCGTGGCGCACCCGACCACGGTGCTGGCCGATGCGGGCGTCCCGCCGGTCGAGCGCGATCCGCAGGCCGAGCAGCTCTTCCCCGACGACCTCTACGACCTCACCATCGCCACCTTCGGCGACCTCCACCCCTCGGTGCACGAGCCGGGCCTGGTGTGGGGCGCGGCCAAGGCCCACGTGATCCTGCGCCGCCGTCGGGGGTAGGGCGCCTCCCGACCGCTGGAGCGGTCTGTGCAGGCTTGGCGCGCTCTGGCGCGAGCTTCCCTGCACAGAGCGCCGCTGACGCCGGCTCGTCAGTCGTCGTCGCGGTCGAAGCGCTGCCAGCCGGCGTCCGTGATGGAGCGCGACTCGAAGAAGAGGCAGTGCTCGGGGCAGGCGAAGGGGGCCACCTCGGCCATGTCGACGCGGCAGCGCTGCACGACCTCGCCCCCGGCGATCGAGCGGGTGGAGTAGTGGCGGCAGTCCTCGCGCACGGCCATGCGGAGAGTCTCGCACGCGCCGACCGGTAGCCTGCTGCTCCATGGCTGACCGTCTCGTGGTGATCGGAGGCGACGCCGGGGGCATGGCAGCCGCCATGCAGGCCCGCCGGCGTCAGCCCTACCTCGAGATCGTGGCCCTCGAGAAGGGGGCCTGGACCAGCTACTCCGCCTGCGGCATCCCGTACCTGGTCGGCGGCGACGTGGGCACGCTCGACGAGCTGGTGGCCCGCACCCCGCAGGAGTTCCGCGAGCAGCACCGCATCGATGTGCGCCTGCACCACGAGGTGACCGAGATCGACCTGGCCGCCCGCCGCCTCGAGGTGCGCGACCACCAGCACAACCGCACCATCCAGCTCGGCTTCGACCAGCTCCACGTGGCCACCGGCGCCCGTCCGACCCGGCCCGACCTGCCCGGCATCGGGCTGCCCCACGTGAAGGGCGTGCAGACGCTCGACGACGCGCGCGACCTGCTCGAGCTGGCCCGCACCCGCCAGTGCCAGGAGATCACCGTGGTCGGCGGCGGCTACATCGGCCTCGAGATGGCCGAGGCCTTCGTGCGCTGGGGGGCCAACGTCACCCTGCTCGAGGGCTCCGATCAGCTGATGCGCACGCTCGACCTCGACATGGCCGACCGCCTGCTCGCTCCGATGCGGGGCATGGAGATCGACGTCCGCCTCGGCGCCAAGGTGTCGCGGTTCGAGCCCGGTCGGGTCTTCCTGGAGGACGACTCGTCGGTCGCCGCCGACCTCGTGCTCCTCGGCCTCGGGGTGACCCCCAACTCGGAGCTGGCGGCGGCTGCAGGGGCGGGCACCGGACCGCGGGGGGCGCTGGTGGTCGATCGGCGACAGCGAACCACCATGTCCGGCGTCTACGCCGCGGGCGACTGCGCCACCTCCATGCACCTCGTGACGGGGCGCTCCATCCACGTGGCCCTCGGCACCGTGGCCAACAAGCAGGGTCGCGTCGCCGGCATCAACCTCGGTGGCGGCTACGCCACCTTCCCGGGGGTCGTGGGCACCGCCATCACCAAGGTGTGCGAGCTGGAGGTGGCCCGCACCGGTCTGACCGAGCGGGAGGCGGCAGCCGAGGGCTTCGAGGCGGTGGCCGCCACGATCGAGTCCACCACCATCGCCGGCTACATGCCCGACGCCAAGCGCATGCACGTGAAGCTGGTGGGGGAGAAGGGCACCGGCCGCCTCCTCGGCGGACAGATCATCGGCGGGGAGCGGGCGGCCAAGCGCATCGACACCGTGGCCACCGCCCTCCACGCCCGCATGCGGGTCGACGAGCTCATCGACCTCGACCTCGCCTACGCCCCGCCGTTCTCCAGCGTGTGGGACCCGGTGGCCCAGGCCGCCCGCGTCCTCGCCGACGAGCTGTAGCGGCCGCCGCCGAGATCGATCGCGGCGGACGCTCTGGCAGACTGCGGCATGGCGTTCCTTCCCTTACGGGCTGCCCTGGAAGGCGACCCCACGCTCGTGGGCGGGGAGCTGTGCCGGGCCTACAGCGATCTGGTCGATGCCTGGCTGGCCGAGCTCCTCGAGGGAGCCGAGGCCGAGTGCGGGAGCGGCGGCGTCGCCCTGGTCGCGGTGGGGGGCTACGGCCGCGCCGAGCTGAGCTTCCAGAGCGACATCGACGTGGTGCTCCTCCACGCCGGTCGCGCCGACATCGGTACCCTGGCCGACCGGGTCTGGTACCCGATCTGGGACGAGGGGCTGAAGCTGGGCCACGCGGTGCGCACCACCCGCGAGGCGCTCACCTTGGCCGGCGACGACCTCGACACCGCCACCTCGCTGCTCCAGGTGCGCCACCTGGCCGGCGATCAGGACCTCACCGACACCCTCGCCGCCAAGGCGCTCGACCAGTGGCGCAAGCGCTCGAAGCGCTGGCTCCAGGAGCTGTCGGTGCGGGTGCGGCGACGGCACGACACCGCCGGCGAGGTGGCCTTCCTGCTCGAGCCCGACCTCAAGGAGGGCCGGGGCGGTCTGCGCGACGTGCACGCCCTTCGCTGGGCCGAGGCCGCCCGCAGCCTCCTGTGGGAGGGCGACGACCCCGCCCTCGACGCCGCCTACGCCACGTTGCTGTCGGCCCGGGTGGAGCTGCACCGACGCACCGGCCGTCCGGGCGACCGCCTGCTGCTCGAAGACCAGGACGCCGTGGCCGAGGCCCTCGCCGAGGCGTCCGCCGACGCGCTGATGCACTCGGTGGCCACCGCGGCGCGCACCATCGCCTGGCGAAGTGACGACGCCTGGCAGCGCATCGACGCGTCGCTCACCGGTCCGCTCGGGTGGCGCGCCCGTCGCGACAAGCCACTGGGCCCGGGCCTGGTGCTGCGCGACGGCGAGGTGCACCTCACCGCCGACGCCGCCCCGGCGGCCGACCCCGCGCTCCCGCTGCGAGCGGCCGTGGCGGCCGCGGCCGGCGACACGCGCATCCACCGTGGCTCGCTGGACCGGCTGGCCGCCGAGGCCGGCCCCCTCCCCACGCCCTGGCCGCCCGAGGTGCGCAGCGCTCTCGTCGACCTCCTCCTCGCCGGCCACAAGGCCATCCCCGTGGTGGAGGCCCTCGACCAGATGGGCCTCTGGGTGCACGTGCTGCCCGAGTGGGAGACCGTGCGCAGCAAGCCGCAGCGCAACGCCTACCACCGCTTCACGGTCGACCGGCACCTGATGGAGGCCGCCGCCAACGCCGCAGAGCTGGTGGCCCGCACCGACCGGCCCGACCTGCTCGTGGTGGGGACGCTGCTGCACGACATCGGCAAGGGCTACCCCGGCGACCACACCACCGTCGGCATCGAGCTGCTCGAGGAGATCGGCCCCCGGATGGGCTTCCCGGCCGACGACGTGGCCGTGCTGCAGGCCATGGTGCGCCACCACCTCCTGCTCCCCGACGTGGCCACCCGTCGCGACCTCGACGACCCTGCCACCGTGGAGGCGGTGGCCGAGGCCGTGGGCGACGCCCGCACCCTCGGCCTGCTGGCCGCCCTCACCGAGGCCGACAGCCTGGCCACCGGTCCCGCCGCCTGGGGCCGTTGGAAGGCCGAGCTGGTGCGCGAGCTCACCAGCCGAACCGCCCACGTGCTCGGCGGTGGTGCGCTGGCTGAGGTGAGCGACGACTTCCCCGCCGAGGAGCACCTGGCCCTCCTGCAGGCCGGCACCCAGGTGCTGCGCGGCGACGACGATCGGCTCACGGTGGTCACCGCCGACCGGCCGGGCCTCTTCAGCCGGGTCACCGGCGTGCTCGCCCTCCACGGCCTGGGCGTTCTCGACGCCGCCGTCACCAGCCTCGACGGGATGGCCCTGGAGGTGCTGCGGGTGGAGTCGAGCTTCGGGCCCACCATCGCCTGGGACAAGGTGCTGTCCGACCTCGAGAAGGTGCTCGACGGGCGGCTGGCGCTGCAGGCCAGGCTGGCCGAGCGGGCTCGGGTCTACGGCAGCCGCCCCACCAAGGGCCCCCTTGCCGAACCGCCCCGGGTGGTGATCGACAACGAGGCCTCGCGCGATGCCACGGTCGTGGAGGTGCACGCACCCGACTCCGTCGGCGTGCTCTACCGGATCACGCGAGCGCTGGCCGAGATCGACTGCGACATCACCTCGGCCAAGGTGCAGACGCTGGGCGATCGCGTCGTCGACGCCTTCTACGTGCGCCGCGCCACCGGTGGGAAGCTCACCGACCCCGCCGTGCTGGTGGAGCTCGAACGAGCCCTCCTCCACGAGCTCGTCACCTGACCGACCGCGGCCGGGTCTCCGACGGCTGAGGACGTGACCTTCGGCCCTGGGCGGCGGGGACGGGTGGAGGCACGATCGCCGCGAGGTGATCGACATGCGGCGTTCGATGGTGGTGGGAGCGGCGGCGCTGGTGGTGGTGTACCCAGCGGCGCGCCGGTGGGCGATGCGATGGGGCGCATCGGTCGACGAGGTGGCGATGCCGCTCCCCGGCGACGAGCTGATCGCCGACCCCTCGATGGAGACGACCCGCGCCATCACGATCGATGCGCCCGCGGTGGCCGTGTGGCCCTGGTTGGTGCAGATGGGCCAGGACCGGGCCGGCCTCTACAGCTACGACTGGCTCGAGCGCCTGGTGGGCCTCGAGTTCCAGAACGCCGACCGCATCGTCCCTGAGTGGCAGCGGCTCGCGGTGGGTGACCAGATCCGATCGGCCCCCGCCAGCGCCGGGCCCGAGGCCGGCTTCACCGTGGTCGCCATCGACCCCGGGCGGTCGATCGTCACCGCGGTCGGCGACCCGGCGGTGGTCGTTCCCTCTGTCGCCGAAGACGGCCGGCTCGACAAGGGAGGCACCTGGACCTTCGTGCTCCATCCCCTCGTCGGGCACCAGAGTCGCCTGGTGGTCCGCATGCGCCTGCGGTTCGGGTTGCCTGGGCCGCTCGAGCGCCTCGCGGGGCTCGTCCTCGAGCCGATCCACTTCTTCATGGAGCGCAAGCAGCTGCTGGGCATCGCAGAGCGGGCGACCCGCCGGCTGCCGCTGGACGACCTCCCACCCGGCCTGGCCCCGCCCGCCGGTCCGGCCGCGGCCCCGGTGGCGGAAGCAGAAGCGTGACACCGGGCGCGACCGAGCGATCGGATCCCGCGCTGGACCTCTACTGGATCCCGCTCGGTGCAGGCC
>JBPPMN010000135.1:0-6370 GCA_051306055.1 Acidimicrobiales bacterium | reverse complement strand
CCGATGGCGGCGGCGGTGGTGGCTCGGGCGGTGGCGGCTCTGGTGGCGGTGGTGGTGGCGGCGGGAGTGGCTCGAGCAAGCACGATCCGCACATCACGACGTTCACGGGCTACCGCTACAGCTTCCAGGTGATCGGTGAGTTCCTGGCCGCCCGAGCCGGCGACCTCGAGGTGCAGGCGCGCTACGAGCCGCTGGCCTGCGCCTGCGAGGCCTCGATCGGCACCGCGGTGGCCGTGGGCCACGGCGACAACCGGGTGGTGGTCACGCTGGCCGATCGCCGGCTCGTGACCATCGACGACGAGCAGGTCGACGTGGCCGAGGCGCGTGAGGTCTCCGCCGGAGCGCTCGTCGTCCGCCGTACCACCATGGGCGTCGAGATCTCCGACGACGACGGCAACCGCGTGAAGGTGGCGCTCAGCCCGCAGTCCATCAGCCTGTACCTGGACCAGGGGCCCGACACCGAGTGGACCGGCATCTTCGGCGACGGTCGCGACGAGCGTGGCGACGACCTGCGCTACCAGGACGGCAGCCCCGTGGGACCCACCCCCGACCAGGAGACCATCCAAGGAGCGTTCGCCGACAGCTGGCGCCTCGACCCCGCCGACTCGCTCTTCGACTACGGCCCGGGCGAGAGCACCGAAGGCTTCGCCACCGCCGAGTACCCCGCCCCGCACCCGACAGCCTCGCCCGAGGAGCTGGCCGCGGAGCGCCAGCAGCGCTCCGCGCAGGCCGAGACGGTCTGTCGACTGGCCGGCATCCTCGACCCCGAGCTGCTGGAAGACTGCACCTTCGACTTCACGGTCACCGGCAGCCCGGCGATGGTGCAGGGGACCCGTCACTCCGACCTCATCGAGGGCACGGGCCGCTCCGGAGGCGCCGCCGGGACGAGCACGTCCAGCTCGGGCACGACCATCCCCGACGCGACCCTCAACGAGATCCGGGGCGGCGATCTGGCCCGCGGCGACGGATTGGTCCTGGTCCGCACCACGGCCGCCGATGGTGTGGACCGGCTCCACGCCATCGACCTCGACTCGATGACCGAGCGGTGGGTGGCCGATGACGTGGAGCCGCGGTGCCGTCCTGTGGTGGTGGAGTCGGTCGCGGTGGTGGCGCAGCTGGCGGCCGGCTCGCCGCGCCTCGGTGACGATCCCGACGCCCTCGTCCTGCTGTCGCTGGAGGACGGGTCGGAGCTGGATCGGTGGGTCCCCGCCGGTGACGAGCGCCTCGGACGGTGCGTCGAAGCTCTGGCCGTCGACGGCGACGTCGTCGTCCACAGCTGGGACAAGGTCATCCGGGGCTTCCAGGTCGGTGAGAGCATCGAGCCGATCTGGTCGACCCAGCTGGAGGTCACGCCGGCGCCGGGTCTGCCGATCGTCGACGGCCACGTCGTGGTCGCCCGCCGGGGCGACGCACAGGTGGTCTACGAGGCCCTCGCGCTCGACTCAGGTGCCTCCACCTCCACCGCCGAGCTCTTCGGCCATGCACCGGTGTCGACGAGAGCGGTCGGCGACGGCCTTCTGGCGGTCACGATCTCCGGCACCATCGATCTGCCGGCGGTGGTCGGGCTGCTGGAGGCCGATGGCGGGGAGCTGCAGGTCCGCTGGGCGCAGGCGTACGGGCCCGACGACCTCCGCCCGCCTCTGCAGCTGGCCCGACTCGGCGATCTCCTGATCGGGTGGGCCGACCTCGGCGACGACAACCTCGTGGCCTTCTCGCTCGCCGACGGCGAGATCGAGTGGTCACACCGCGCCTCGAGCTTCGACAACACGGTGGGCCTCGTGGCCGCGGGTGATGCCGTAGCCCTCGTCAGCCCCTTCGGCGGGGCCTGGCTCGAGCTCATCGACCCCGAGGGGGAGGTGGTCGAGCTGCGTGACCACCCGGAGGACTACTCCGGCGCCGCGCAGATCACGGTGCTCGATGACCAGACGGTGATCGTGTCGGGTGTGGTCGGCGACGGCGTGTACGTGGAGCGCGTCACCCTCTGACCCGCCGGCGGCCGTGACAGGCTGAGGCGATGACGATCCTCACCGAGGCCGTCGATCGCACGTTGGTGGTCACCATCGACCGACCGGCCAGCCGCAACGCCATCGACGGGCCCACCGCCACCGCCCTCCACGAGGCGTTCGTTGCCTTCGACACCGACGACGCCTTCGATGTGGCCGTGCTCACCGGCGCCGACGGCACCTTCTGCGCCGGCGCCGACCTCAAGGCCATCGGCAGCGGCTCCGGCAACCGCGTCCACGAGGACATCGAGCAACCTGGCCCGCTGGGCTGCACCCGGCTGCTGCTGTCGAAGCCGGTGGTGGCCGCAGTGGAGGGCCACGCGGTCGCCGGCGGTCTCGAGCTGGCCTTGTGGTGCGACCTGCGCGTGGCGGCGCTCGACGCCACCTTCGGCGTGTACTGCCGCCGATGGGGTGTGCCGCTGGTCGACGGCGGCACCGTGCGGCTGCCCCGCCTGATCGGCCACAGCCGTGCCCTCGACATGATCCTCACCGGGCGGGGTGTCTCGGGCGAGGAGGCGGGCGAGTGGGGGCTGGCCAATCGGGTGGTCGGCACTGGCGAGGCCCGCGGTGCGGCGCTGGATCTGGCGGCCACGCTGTCGGCCTTCCCGCAGACCTGCCTGCGCAGCGATCGTCGGTCGAGCTATGAGCAGTGGGGCCTGCCGCTCACCGAGGCGCTGGCCAACGAGGTGCGCCACGGGCTGGTGCCCATCCGAGCGGGCGAGACCCAGGCCGGCGCGGCCCGGTTCGCCGGCGGTGCCGGCCGCCACGGCTCCGGCGTCTGAGCCTGCTGTCGGTGGCGACCCGCGGCGCCGGTGGAGTCCGTACCATCGGGGTCATGTCGAAGCCCGTCGACCTCGGGGCGCTGCGAGCGGAGGTGGAGGCCCGTGGTCCGGCCGCCTACCTCATCACCATCGGCCCCGATCGGCCGCACGTCGTGTCCGCCCTGCTCACCTGGTCGGACGAGCACCTCGTCGCCGAGGCCGGGCGCACCACCGAGCGCAACCTCGCTGCGGATCCGGCCGTCACCCTCTTGTGGGCGGCCCGGCCCGGCGAGGACTACTGCCTGCTGGTCGACGGCACCGGCCAGGTGTTCGATGGGCGCGTGGCGGTGCAGCCGCACAAGGCCATGCAGCATCGTCAGGCCGGCGACGACGCCGGCCCCCGTTGCCTGCCGATCGCCTGAGGATCACGCCAGATCCGCTGGGTTCGGGTGGTTCGCGGCCTTCGCGGCGAGAGAGGGCGGCTGTTGTTGCGCCGTTGCTACAGCAGCTCGGCAGGGGCGTCGACCACTGAGGGGTGCGACTTCACGACGACCGGCCCGCGGTGGCAGGGACCCGAGTGGTCTCGATGCCGCAGCGCATCCTGGTCGTCGACGACACGGCAGCCGATCGGCAGCGGATCGAGCACCTCCTGCTCGACCTCCCCGACCCGCCCGAGCAGGTCATCACCGCCGACTCCCTGGTCGCCGCTCGTCGAGCACTGACGCGCGCCGAGGTCGACTGCATCGTGGTCGATCTCTTCCTTCCCGATGCCTCAGGACTGGAGAGCGTGGCCGTGCTGGCGGCCGCCGCACCCGACGCACCGCTGGTGGTGGTGGCCGGCCGACCGGCCGAGTCGCTGGTGTACGCCGCCTTGGCGGAGGGCGCAGACGAGTTCCTGGCCAAGGCCGACCTCTCCGCGACCGAGCTGAGCAGCGCCCTCCTCCGGGCCTGCGAACGGCGCAGGGGCGGCTCACGGCACCGTCGCCCGGGCCGCACCCCGGCCGTCCTCGACACCATCACCGTGCCCGCCGTGTCGCTCGACGGCAACGGGCGGATCATTGCCGTCAACGAAGCCTGGCGGCAGGCTGGCGCCGAGGGCGGCGCCTCCCAGTCGACCATCGGCGTGGGGATCAGCTACCTGACCGTGTGCGACCACGCCATCGGTCCCCAGGCCCTCGGCGCGCGCGAGGCCGCAGACGGGATCCGCGCCGTGCTCTGCGGTGAGGCCGACAGCTTCTCCCTCGACTACCGGTGCGACGCCTTCGACCGG
This sequence comes from Acidimicrobiales bacterium, assembly GCA_051306055.1. Lineage (GTDB taxonomy): Bacteria > Actinomycetota > Acidimicrobiia > Acidimicrobiales > VFJN01 > VFJN01. The sequence continues at coordinate 2,336 of JBPPMN010000135.1, read as the reverse complement.
GAGCGGTGGTTCAACCTCCGGGTGAACCCTCTCGGCGAGCTGGGTGGCGGTGCGGTGGTCACTCACCTCGAGATCACCGGCCTGAAGCAGGCCGAGCAGGGTCTCCACCACGACTCGGTGCGCCTCCACGGCATCCTCGACGAGAGCGCGCCGATCTTCCTGCTGGTCGACCCCGACGGCGTCATCCGGGAGATCTCCGACTCCACCTCCGCACTCCTCGGGCTGCGCCGCCACGAGGTCATCGGCACCACCGCGATGCGCCAGATCGATCCGCTCGATCGAGACCTGGCCGTGGAGGCCTTCGCCCGGGTGCTCGCCATCCCGGGTCGCCGGGAGCTGATCCGGCTGCAGGTGCTCGATCGGGATCGTCGACGGCGCGAGATCGAGGTGGTGGCCGTCAACCTCGTCGACGACCCCACCGTGGGGGCCGTGGTCCTCACCGGGGCCGATGTGACCGAGGGGCGGCACCACCAGATCGCTCGCCGCTTGGAGTCGCGCCTGCTGCAGAGCCTGCCTGCCGCCGTCATCGTGACCGACGAGCGCGGCGCCATCGTGTACTGGAACGACCGAGCCGCCACCACCTACGGGTACCCGGCGGACGCGGTGCTGGGCCGACAGATCAGCGACCTGGATCCGGAGGTGGTGCGGGCGGGGCTCACCGACGAGATCTCGCAGGCGCTGCGCTCGAGCGGACGCTGGGAGGGCGATCGCGACGTGCGGCGGGCCGACGGATCGGTGGTGCCCGTGCACGCCACCCTGGAGCGGATCGACGATCCGGAGATCGGGTTCCGTGGCGTTGTGGGAGCGTCGCTCGACATCACCGAGCGACGCCACCTCGAGGAGAGCCTGGCCTTCCAGGCCCTGCACGACCCGCTCACCGGACTGCCCAACCGCCGGCTGTTCATCCAGCACCTGGAGAACGCGCTGTCGCGCAGCGGCCGCACCGAGTCGTCGGTCGCCGTGCTCTTCATCGACCTCGACGACTTCAAGGGCGTGAACGACAGCGCCGGGCACACCGGCGGCGACGAGCTCCTCCGCACGCTCGGCGACCGGCTCGCCCGAGCGCTGCGCGAGGGCGACACGATCGCCCGCTTCGGCGGCGACGAGTTCGCCGTGTGCTGCGACGACCTCGACCCGACCTACGCCTACGAGCTGGCGGAGAAGGTGCTGGCGACGATCAGCGAACCGATCACCCTCGGCGGGGTCGACGTGGAGGTCTCGGCCAGCATCGGGATCGCCCTGTCCTCGGAGGGCGTGGCGGCAGAGACGATGCTGCGCAACGCCGATGCCGCCATGTACTCGGTCAAGGAGACCGGCAAGTCGCGCGTCGAGCTCTTCGACGACGCCTTGCACGACCAGATCCGGGAGCGCCACCAGATGGCGATCGTCCTGGAGACCGCCCTCGACGCCGGTCACGTCCACTCCTGGTTCCAGCCCCAGGTCGACCTGGTGAGCGGCCGCCTGACCGGCTTCGAGGCGCTGGCCCGCTGGCACGACCCGGAGCGCGGCTGCGTACCGCCCGACCAGTTCATCGGGGTAGCCGAGGAGAGCGGGCTCATCGGCCGCCTGGGCTCAGGTGTCCTGGCCGACGCCTGTCGGGCGCTGGCCGGGTGGTCGAGCCTCGGTGCGGCGGGTCAGGCCCTGACGGTGTCGGTGAACGTGTCGCCGCGCCAGCTGGCCGACCCCCAGTTCGCCAACCTCGTGCGGGGGATCGTGGGTGACGCCGGGGTCGACCCGGCCCGCATCTGCCTCGAGGTGACCGAGAGCGCCCTGATGGAGGTCGACAGCGCTGCCGACGTCCTGCGCCGCCTCAAGGAGGTCGGCGTGCTCATCGCCATCGACGACTTCGGCACCGGGTTCTCGTCGCTCAGCCGCCTGCGCACCTTCCCCGTGGACCTGCTCAAGATCGACCGTGGCTTCGTGGCCGGCATGACCGAGACCCCGGCCGACCGCATCATCGTCACCTCCGTGATCGGCCTCGCCCACTCCCTCGGCTTGGAGCTCGTGGCCGAGGGCATCGAGGAGCAGGCCCAGCTGGATCTGCTGGCCGCAGAGGGGTGTGAGACGGGTCAGGGCTTCTTCTGGAGCCCGGCCGTCCCGCTTGAGGCCGCCACCGACATGGTGCTGGGGCGGCAGACCGCAGCATCCGGTGCGTTGGTCCGTCAGGCCTGACGGTCGGGCGCCGCGCCTCGCGCCGGCGGGGATCCGGCGAGCCGCTCGTTGAGCCGGAGGCGGGCCAGCATCAGGGCCGCACCGCTGGCGGCGAAGACCGGCAGGCCCACCGTGGGAGCGGGACCCCAGGCGTTGGGGAGCCGGGCCCGCCACCAGAGCACCGC
>JBPPMN010000117.1:0-4336 GCA_051306055.1 Acidimicrobiales bacterium | reverse complement strand
GACGCCCTTCCAGCGGTTGCGGCCGGCCTTGCCGATCTTGATCAGCTCGGCCTCGGCGTTGCCGACCTCACCGATGGTGGCCCGGCAGTCGATCGGCACGCGGCGCATCTCGGTGCTGGGCAGGCGCAGGGTGGCGTAGTCGCCCTCCTTGGCCACCAGCTGCACGGCGGTTCCGGCGGAGCGGCCCATCTTGGCGCCGCCACCGGGGTAGAGCTCGATGGCGTGCACGGTGGTGCCCACGGGGATGTAGCGCAGGGGCAGGCAGTTGCCGGGGCGGATCTCCGAGCCCTGGCCGTTCTGCAGCAGGTCGCCCACCTTCACGTCCTTCGGGGCGAGGATGTAGCGCTTCTCGCCGTCGAGGTAGTGCAGCAGGAGGATGCGGCAGTTGCGGTTGGGGTCGTACTCCACCGCGGCGACCTTGGCCGGCACGCCGTCCTTGGTGCGCTTGAAGTCGATCATGCGGTAGCGCTGCTTGTGGCCACCGCCCTTGTGACGGGCGGTCTTGCGGCCGTAGTTGTTGCGGCCACCGGTGTTGTGCTTGGGCGCCAACAGCGACTTCTCGGGCGTGGTCTTCGTGATCTCCTTGAAGTCGGAGACCGTCTGGAACCGTCGGCCGGGGCTGGTGGGCTTGCGCTTGCGAAGTGCCATGTCGTGCCTATCCCTGGAACAGGTCGATCGATTCACCCTCGGCGAGGGTGACGATCGCCCGCTTGGTGTCGGGTCGCTTGCCGTACGTGAAGGTCTTGCGGTTCCTCTTCCGCTTGCCCTTGCGGTTGAGGGTGTTCACCTTGAGCACCTTCACGCCGAAGATGGCCACGATCGCGTCGTGGATCTCGGGCTTGGAGGCGTCGGGGTGCACCTTGAACGTGTAGGCCCGGTCTTCCGACAGGGCATACGACTTCTCGCTCACGATCGGAGCGAGGATGATGTCGCGGGGGTCCTTGGTCACGCGGTCTCCTCGGCGCTGTGCTGGCCGCGGGTGACAGGCCGGTCGGTGGGGAGGGTGTCGGGGGTAAAGACGACCCAGTCCGAGACGAGGACGTCGTAGGCGTTGAGCTCGTTGACGGCGCAGACGTGGACGTTGCCCAGGTTGCGCAGGCTCTTCCAGATGGCCTCGTCCTCGGGCCGCAGCACCACGAGCACGCGGCCGTCGATGCCGTTGGCGGCCAGCGCGGCGAGCGCACCCTTCGTGCTGGGAGCGTCGAGGCCCCAGTCGAGCACGACGATGCGCTCGGAGGTGGCCCGGTCGGACAAGGCCGACTTCAGCGCCAGGCGGATCATCTTCTTGGGGGTGCGCTGGCTGTAGTCGCGGGGCTTGGGGGCGTGGATCACGCCACCGCCGGTCCACAGCGGCGAGCGGCTGGAGCCGGCGCGGGCGCGGCCCGTGCCCTTCTGCTTCCAGGGCTTGGCGCCACCGCCACGCACCTCGGCGCGGGTCTTGGTGGACTGCGTGCCGCGGCGCTTGGCGGCCAGCTGCGCCGTGACCACCTGGTGCATGACGGGCATGTTGGGCTCGATGCCGAACATGGCGTCGTCGAGCTCCACGGAGCCTGCCTTGGCGCCCTTGGCGTCCTTGGTGTCGAGCTTCGGCATGTCAGGCACCTGCCTTCACAGCGTCACGGATGAGCACGAGGCCACCCTTGGGGCCGGGGACGGAGCCCCGCACCAGCACGAGGTCGCGCTCGGCGTCGGCCGACACGACGGTGAGGTTCAGCGTGGTGACCTTCTCGCCACCCATGCGGCCGGCCATCTTGGTGCCGCGGAACACCCGAGAAGGGGTGGCGCAGGCACCGATGGCGCCGGGGGCGCGGTGCACGCGGTGAGCACCGTGGGAGGCGGGCATGCCGCCGAACCCGTGGCGCTTCATGGCACCGGCGAAGCCCTTGCCCTTGCTGACCGCGGTGACGTCGACCTTGTCGCCGTCGGTCAGGAGGTCGGCCTTGAGCTCTTGGCCCACCGAGTAGTCGGACACGTCGTCGAGGCGGAGCTCCACGAGCTTCGGCCCCGGCTCCACGCCGGCCTTCTCGAACTGGCCCAGCTTGGGCTTGGTGACCTTGGAGGCCTTCTTCGTGCCGAAGGTGACCTGGAGGGCGCTGTAGCCATCGCGCTCATCCGTCTTCACCTGCACGACGCGGCAGGGCTTGACCCGGAGCACGGTCACGGGCACGACGCGGTTGTCGTCGTCCCAGACCTGGGTCATCCCTACCTTCTCACCCACGATTGCCTTTGTCGCCATGACGACTTCGTCTCACTTTGCTGCGGAGGAACCGGGATCGACCCCGGTTCACGCGAACGCTCCGCACGGGGGGCCCGGCGGAGCGTGATTAGGTTGTGCCAAGCGGTTCCCACGAGCGGTGGGCCTGCTCGGACGTCGGTTGCAGATCTTCGGCCGCCAGGTCGCAAGGACCCAGCAGCACGGAGAGAGCACGATAGCGGTGCGGAGGGGAAACGTCCAAGCCGAGCGGCGGTGAGCGCTTGACCCGCACGACCTGGGGGAGCAGCCTGCTGGCATGTTCGGCCGGAAGCGACGTGAGAGCAGGGACTTCTTCAAGCAGGCGGTGGCCGATCGGCGCACCACCGAAGACGAGCAGCCCTGGTTCCTCGCCGACGACGACCAGCCCGAGCTCGACCTCGAGGCTGGCCGGTCGGCCCGGATGGACGACACCGACGACCTCCAGGGCTGAGCCGGGCCGACCGGCCGCGGCCGGGCTCAGCCCACCGCCGCCACCAGCACCTTCACGGTGCGGGCCACCGCCTCGGGGTCGTGGCCGTTGGCCGGCAGGTTGGCGGTGATGCCGTCGAGGCCGAGGGCCATGAGCCGCTGCACCTGCTCGCCCGCCGCGTCGGCGTCGCCCACCACGAGCCGGGCGGCGACCATGGCGCGGGTGGCGTCGTCGAGCTGGTCCCAGTGCAGCCCCCGAGCGGCGAGGAAGTCGTTGCGGAGCGCCTCGGCCTCCTCCATCGTCTCCCCCACCACCACCGAGCACAGCGGCGTCTTGTTGATGGTGGCCGGGTCGCGGCCCTGATCGGCGCAGTGGCCGGCCAGCACCTCGAGCTTGCGGGGCAGCTCGTCGAACCCGGCGGTGAAGTTCGCCATCTCGGCGTACTGGGCCATCATCCGCAACGTCTTCTTCTCGCCCTGGCCGCCGATCATGATCGGGGGGCCGCCTTCGGTGACCGGGGCGGGCACGTTGATGGCGTCCTTCACCCGGTAGTGCTGACCATCGATGGTGGGCCGCTCGCCGCGGAACATCGCTCGGCAGATCACGAGGGCCTCCTCGAGCCGCTCGAAGCGCTCCTTCACGGGCGGGAAGTCCACGCCCAGCCCTTCGTGCTCCTGGTCGAACCAGGCCGCCCCGATCCCGAGGAAGGCCCGTCCCTGGGAGATCACGTCGAGGGTGGTGACGATCTTGGCCAGGATGGCCGGGTTCCGGTAGGTCACGCCGGTGACCAGCGTGCCCAGCTTCACCCGGCTGGTGCGGGCGGCCAGTGCGCCGAGGAGCGTGTAGGCCTCGAGCATCTCGTCGTCGGGCTGGCCCAGCATGGGCAGCTGGTAGAAGTGGTCCATCACCATCACGGTGTCGGCACCGGCCTCCTCGGCCGCGACGGCCACCGCACTCACCTTCTCGAACAGCTGGGCTGCCGTGGTGTCGGGGTAGGTGAAGTTGGGGATCTGGATGCCGACCTTGATCATCCCGGCAGGATGCCAGCCTTCGGGCTCGGATGCTGGCCGGGCGCGACGAAGGCCGACCCGGAGGGCCGGCCTTCGTGCAGTGCGGCGGTGGCGAGAGCGGTCGCTAGACCTGCTGGATCTTGATCTCGATGTCGACGCCGGCCGGCAGCTCGATGCGCTGCAGCGAGTCGACGGTCTTCGGCGACGGCTCGAGGATGTCGAGCAGGCGCTTGTGGATCCGCATCTCGAAGTGCTCGCGGCTGTCCTTGTCCTTGTGCGGTCCGCGGATCACCGTGTAGCGGTGCTTCTCGGTGGGCAGCGGGATCGGCCCCCGCACGGTGGCCTGCGTCCGCAGCACCGTCTCGACGATCTTCTTCGTCGACTGGTCGATGACCTCGTGGTCGTACGCCTTCAGGCGAATGCGGATCTTCTGCTTCTCAGCCACTTGCTTGCCTCACTTGTCAAAGAACGAACGCTGGGACCGCCGGTCGGCGGGCAACGGTACTACTTGATGATCTTGGTGACCCGGCCGGCGCCCACGGTACGACCACCCTCACGGATGGCGAACCGCAGACCCTCGTCCATGGCGATCGGATGGATGAGCTCCACATGCATCACGGTGTTGTCACCAGGCATGCACATCTCCGTACCCTCCGGCAACGC
>JBPPMN010000063.1:0-10688 GCA_051306055.1 Acidimicrobiales bacterium | reverse complement strand
GCACGTTCCCGTTCGCCTCCGCCAACACCCGCGTGATCGCAGCCGTCAACGTCGTCTTCCCATGATCGATGTGCCCCATCGTCCCCACATTGAGATGCGGCTTGTTCCGCTCGAACTTCTCCTTGGCCATGACAGAAACCCCTTCAGTACGTCTTCGTGTGGTGATGGTGGACTAGGTGGATGGATCCGCTACTCGCCGCGGACCCGCTTGACGATCTCTTCCTGCACGGCGTTCGGCGTCTGCTGGTAGCTGTCGAACTGCATCGTGTAGGTGGCGCGACCCTGGGTGCGGGACCGGAGGTCGGTGGAGTACCCGAACATCTCCGAGAGCGGCACGTGGGCGTGGACGACCTGGCTGTTGCCACGCTGGTCCATGCCGCCCACCCGGCCGCGCCGGGAGTTGAGGTCGCCGATGACGTCGCCCATGTAATCGTCGGGGGTGACGACCTCCACCGACATGATCGGCTCGAGCAGCACGGGCTTGGCCTTGCGGAGGGCCTCCTTGAAGGCCATCGAGCCGGCGATCTTGAACGCCATCTCCGAGGAGTCGACGTCGTGGTACTTGCCGTCGGTGAGGATGGCCCGGACGTCGACGGTGGGGTAGCCCGCCAGCACGCCTGCGTCGAGCGACTGCTGGATGCCGGCGTCGACCGAGGGGATGTACTCCTTCGGGATGCGACCACCGGTGATCTTGTCGATGAACTCGTAGCCGCCGCCGGGGCCGGTGGGCTCGAGGTCGATGGTGACCTCGGCGTACTGGCCGGTGCCGCCCGTCTGCTTCTTGTGGGTGTAGGTGTGCTTGATGACGGGCTGGGTGATCGTCTCTCGGTAGGCCACCTGCGGCTTGCCCACGGTGGCGTCGACCTTGAACTCGCGCAGCATGCGGTCGACGATCACCTCGAGGTGGAGCTCGCCCATGCCCGAGATGACGACCTGGTTGGTCTCCTCGTCGGTGCGCACCTGGAAGGTCGGGTCCTCCTCGGAGAGGGCGAACAGTGCCTTGCCCATCTTCTCCTGGTCGACCTTGGTCTTCGGCTCCACGGCCACGTGGATCACCGGCTCGGGGAACTCGAGGTTCTCGAGCACGATCTCGGAGCCCGGGGCGGCGAGGGTGTCGCCGGTGCGGGTGTTCTTGAAGCCGATGCCGGCCGCGATGTCGCCTGCGTGCACGGCGTCGATGTCCTCACGGCTGTTGGCGTGCATCTGCAGGATGCGGCCGATGCGCTCCTTGTTGCTGTTGGTGGTGTTGACCACCGTGCCGCCCTTGTCGAGCGAGCCGGAGTAGACGCGGAAGTAGGTGAGCTTGCCGACGTGGGGGTCGGTCATGATCTTGAAGGCCAGCGCCGAGAACGGCTCGCTGTCGGAGGGCTTGCGCTCGAGCTCCTCGTCGCCCTTCACGTTCATGCCCTTGGTGGGGGGCAGGTCGACCGGGCTGGGGAGGAAGTCGACGATGGCGTCGAGTAGGGGCTGCACGCCCTTGTTCTTGAAGGCGGTGCCGTTGAGGATCGGCACGATCTCGTTGGCGATGGTGCCCTCACGGATGGCCCGGCGGAGGTCGTCGACCGTGATCTCCTCTTCGCCCACGAACTTCTCGAGGATGCCCTCGTCGAAGCTGGCCAGCGCGTCGAGCAGCATGGCCCGGTACTCGTCGGCCTGCTCCTGCATCTCGGCGGGGATGTCGGTGATCTCCCACTTGGCGCCGAGCTCCTCGTCGAGCCACACCAGCGCCTTCATGCCGATGAGGTCGATGACGCCCTTGTAGTTGCCCTCCGCGCCGATCGGCAGCTGGAGGACGGCCACGTTGGCGTCGAGGCGGTCCTTGATGGTGTCGAGGCAGAAGAAGAAGTCGGCGCCCAGGCGGTCCATCTTGTTGATGAAGCACATGCGAGGCACGCCGTACTTGTTGGCCTGGCGCCACACCGTCTCGGTCTGCGGCTCCACGCCGGCCACACCGTCGAACACGGCGACGGCGCCGTCGAGGACACGCAGCGAGCGCTCCACCTCCACGGTGAAGTCGACGTGGCCCGGCGTGTCGATGATGTTGATGTTGTGGTCGCGCCACATGCAGGTGGTGGCGGCGGAGGTGATCGTGATGCCCCGCTCCTGCTCCTGGGCCATCCAGTCCATCGTGGCGGCGCCGTCGTGGACCTCACCGATCTTGTAGCTCTTGCCGGTGTAGTAGAGGATCCGCTCCGTCGTGGTGGTCTTGCCCGCGTCGATGTGGGCCATGATCCCGATGTTGCGGACCTTGTCGAGCGGGTGGTTGCGCTTGTTGTCAGCCATGTTCGTTCTCTCGCTACATGCGAACGACCGGGCCGGGCCCGGTCGTCGTGGAGGTGCACCCGGGGGCGCACCCCCCGGTGGGTTGGGGGATCGTGCCGACTACCAGCGGTAGTGGGCGAAGGCCTTGTTGGAGTCGGCCATCTTGTGGAGGTCTTCGCGCCGCTTCACGGAGGCGCCGATGCCGTTGCTGGCGTCGAGCAGCTCGTTGGCCAGGCGCTCGGCCATGGTCTTCTCCCGCCGCTGGCGGGAGTAGCCCACCACCCAGCGGATGGCGAGGGTGTTGGCACGGCGGGGCCGGACCTCGACGGGCACCTGGTAGGTGGCGCCACCGACCCGGCGGCTGCGCACCTCGAGCTGGGGCTTGATGTTCTCGATGGCCCGCTTGAGGGTGGCGGTCGGCTCGGCGCCGGTCTTCTCCTCGATGGTCTCGAGGGCCGAGTACACGATCTTCTCGGCGGTGGAGCGCTTGCCCCGCACGAGGACCTTGTTGACGATCTGGGTGACGAGGACCGACCGGTAGATCGGGTCGGGCATCAGCTCTCGGCGGGGGGCGGGACCCTTGCGGGGCATTACAGGTTCACCTCAACTTCGGACGGGGTGGCTGGAACTGCGGGCACTGCGCACATGATTCGCTCGCTGCGCTCGCTCACTACGACTCCTTCTTGGCGCCGTAGCGGCTACGGGCCTGCTTGCGGTCCTTCACACCAGAGGTGTCGAGGGTGCCACGGATGATCTTGTAGCGGACGCCCGGCAGGTCCTTCACACGACCGCCGCGCACGAGCACGATCGAGTGCTCCTGGAGGTTGTGGCCCTCGCCGGGGATGTAGGCCGTGACCTCCTGGCCGCTGGACAGGCGCACGCGGGCGACCTTGCGCAGGGCGGAGTTCGGCTTCTTGGGGGTGTGGGTGAACACGCGGGTGCACACGCCTCGCCGCTGCGGCGCGCCCTTGAGAGCGGGCGTCTTGGCCTTCACGGGCTTGGACTGCCGACCCTTGCGGACCAGCTGCTGGATGGTGGGCACTCAGACCTCGCGTGCGATGAGAAGAACTACGGACTTCACCAGCACGACGGGCCCGCAGGGCGCGTCAGTGCCGAGGGACAACTCTACGGGTCCACCCGCAACATCGGCAAACCGTGTAGGTGCGCCATCAGGACAGCTGCGCCACCGCGAACGTGGCGTCGAACCGCTGGCACCACACCGCCACGTGGTCGAACACGTCGAGGTCGATCGGCTCGCCGGTGACGGGGTGCACGGCGGGGATCTCGTAGTTCTGCGAGCCGATGTTGCCCTTCAGCGTCCCGAGCCGGACGTACTGGGACGGCTCGCCGTACTCACCGCTCCCGGTGCCGAGGTACACGAAGAGATCCGGCCCGTTGTCGGTCGCGAAGTCGTCGTCGAATCGGACGAAGCGCTGGTCGGTTCCATCGGTGAGCACGGTGACCGTGCCCGTCCCCGAGTACCTGCCGTCGCCCGAGAACTGACCGATCGCGAGGTCCGTCACGCTCGGAGCGTCAGCCTCATCAGCCTCGACCGGCTGCGACGCGTCGCCGTCGGCACCTCGGTCAGGATCGTCGGAGACCCCAGTAGTGGGCTCCGAGGCCGAGGCGCCGGAGTCGAAGACCGGACCGGCCTCGTCGACCTCGTCGTCGACGAACAGCTTGTGCACGCCGAAGTAGCCGAAGGCGAGGTAGACCCCCGCCACCAAGGCCACGACAGCCCCACCGAGCAGCCATCGCCGCCGACTCCCTCGTTCGCCCGAAGCCACGCCGGTCAGAACGCTCGTCGACCGGCGGCTATTCCGTCCTCCGTCCGGGCTCCCGAGCGCTGCCCACGCCCCCGCCGACGCAGATCAGGCGTAGACGGTGCGGGTGAGCCAGTCGGCGACGAGGGCGGGCTTCTCCTCGCCCTCGATCTCCACGGTGAAGCTGCGCGTGACCTCGACCATCGTGCCCTTAAGCTCCACGTTGGCGGTGACGCCCCGGGCCCGGATGCGCGAGCCGACCTTGACCGGGCTCACGAACCGGACCTTGTTGAAGCCGTAGTTGATGCCCATCAGCACGCCCTCGTACTTGGCGGGATCGGGCGGCGACGAGCTGGCGCCCTGGCTGAGCTTGGTGAGCATCGACAGGGTGAGGAAGCCGTGGGCGATGGTGGTGCCGAACGGCGTGGCCTTCGCCTTCTCGGGGTCGACGTGGATGAACTGGTGGTCGTGGGTCACGTCGGCGAACTGGTCGATCTGGTCCTGGGTGACCTCGAACCACTCCCCGGTGCCCTCGTCGTTGCCGACGTCGGCTTGGAACAGCTCGAAGGCCTTGCTGGCTGCGTCGCTCATGGCGCCGAACCCTAGTGTCCTGGCTACGTTGCTGGTCATGGAGCGACTCCACGACTCGACCTTCACCGACCTCGACGACTGGCGGGTGCTGCTCGGACGGATCGAGGCCACCTTCCGGGCCGGGTCGTTCCCGGCGGCCAGCTCGCTGGTGGCGCAGATCGTGGAGGCGGCGGAGGCGGCCGACCACCACCCCGACATCGACGTGCGCTTCCCCGATCGGGTGCGGGTGGCCGTGACCTCCCACGACGCCGGGGGCCTCACCGACCTCGACCGCGCCCTGGCCACCACCATCTCCGAGCTGGCGGCCGCCGCCGGCGCCACCAGCGAGCCCACGGTGGCCACCCGGGTGGACATCGCCATCGACGCCATGGACATCGACACGGTGCTGCCGTTCTGGCGGGCCGTGCTCGGGTACCGCCACGAGGAGTCCTACTCCCCCGCCGGAGGGGCCAGCGCGGTCGTCGACCCGCTGGGGATCAGCCCACCGGTGTGGTTCCAGCAGATGGATGAGCCCCGCCTCCAGCGCAACCGCATCCACATCGACGTCACGGTGCCCCATGACGAGGCCGACGCCCGCATCTCGGCCGCCCTGGCCGCCGGCGGACAGATGGTGAGCGACCGCGCCGCCCGAGCCTTCTGGGTCCTCGCCGACCCCGAGGGCAACGAGGCCTGCATCTGCACGTGGGAGGACCGCGGCTGACCCGGCTCGGCCCGGGTCTGTGCAGGGTTCCTCGCACGAGCGCGCGGCAACCCTGCACAGACGGCCCGCCCCGAGCTCAGCCGCCCGAAACCTGGGCGTGGATGTGGTCGATCACCGGGCCGTGGTCGTCCTGCGGGCTGAAGAGGATCAGCTCGGCATCCACCTCCACCCGCACGCTGTGGCCGGCGGGCCAGTGGAAGACGTCGCCGGTGCGGCACCTCTCGGTACCGCCGTCGCTGTAGGTGACCACGAGATCGCCCTCCAGCACGTACCCCCAGTGGGCCGACTGGCAGAGGTCGCCCTCGAGGCCGACCAGCAGCGGAGCGAGATCGGTGCCGGCGGCCATGCTGAAGTACTCGGCGCCGATGCTCCCGCCGGCCACTCCGAAATCGGGGAGCTGACGGGCCACGGCGCCGGGTGCGTCGATCCTCGTGGGGATGTCGTCCTTGGACACGCGCATGTTGGTGTTCCTTTCGGGTTGGGTGATGCTGTCGGGAGGGTGGGATCAGACGGAGCGGCCGCTGAAGGCTGCGATTCGCTCGATGCCGTTGGCGTCGCTGGGAGGCGCCGTGGCGTCCTTGAAGGTGTCGCCGTCGCGCATCTCGGCGGTCAGCGCCATCTGGGAGAACCGGTCGACGGCGGTGACGACGTCGGGCGGCAGGTCGAAGGCCTGACCCGTCGCGACGGCCAGGTCCCAGCCGTGGACCAGTCCGTCGAAGGCCACCAGCCGGGCGAACACGCCGCCCTGCATCTCACCCACGGGAGCCACGATGGTGCGGTCGAGGGCGCCGGGCGACCGGACGCTCTCGAGGAGTGCGTCCATGGTCGAGCGGAACTCCTCGGCGGGGACGCGGCCGTCGAGCGGCCGCGGCGGCGCCGGCGGAGCGTCCTCGCCGCGGAACCAGTGGCTGAAGGCTCCGCCGAGCCCGACCATGTGAGCCAGCACGTCGTGCACGGTGAACTCGCTGCAGGGCGTCGGTTCGTCGAGCTGATCAGGGCGGATGCCATCCACCAGGTCGCACACGACCGGCAGGATCACGCTGAGCTGACGGGTCGGTTCCATGGGCTTGGGCCCTCCTGGTGTCGGGTGGGATCGAGGGATCCGCACGAGCTGTCCACCCGCATGGCGCGACAACGGCTGTCACGACGCGACAATGGCGGCGTCGGCACCCGGCGGATCGAACCGCCGGGGCCCACCGCCGGGGAGGAGTCGACCGATGACCGCAACGCCCTCGCTGGCCGTGGCGGAGGAGGCGATCGCCGACGGCGACTGGCCGAGGGCGTTCGCCCTGCTCGCCCCCGAGGTGGTGGCCGGGGATGCGGCCGGGCTCGAGCTGCGGGCCACCGCGGCCTACGGCGCCGGCGAGCTGGAGGCCTCCATCGCGGCATGGGAAGACGTGTGCACCCTGCACACCGCGGCAGGGGATGCCCGCGAGGCCGCCCGGGCGGCGGCCATGATCGCCATGTTCCTCATGATCGACACCGGCCTGATGTCGGCGGTGCGGGGCTGGCTGCGACGGGCAGAGCGGTTGCTGAGCGGCCAGGAGGAGGCGCCGGCCACCGCGCTGATCGCCATGGTCCGCAGCTACGAGCGCTTCATGTGCGGCGACATGGAGGCCGCCCGAGCCCACGCTGAGCTGGCCATCGAGCTGGGCACCCGCCTCGGCGTGCAGCCCGCCGTGGTGGTGGGCCGCGTGGGTTGGGCTCGTACGAGGATCTTCGAGGGCGCCGTCGACGAGGGGTTGGAGCTGCTCGACGAGGTCGGGGCGCTCCTCATGTCGGGGGCCGTCGATCCGCTCACGACGGGGATGATGTACTGCGAGCTGATCTGCGCCGCGCAGGGGCTGTCGCTGCACGAGCGGGCCCGGGAGTGGACCGACCTCATGGAGCGATGGCGCCACGGGGCGGCGATGGGCGGCATCCACGGGCGGTGCCGGGTGCACCGGGCGGAGCTGCTCCGGATCTCGGGGCCCTGCGATCGCGCCGAGCAGGAGGCGCTCGACGCGTGCGCCGAGCTCCGGCCGTGGATGCGGCGGGAGTTCGGCTGGCCCTTGGTGGAGCTGGGCACGATCCGGCTCCGCAAGGGCGACCTGGCCGGGGCGGAGGAGGCGTTCACCGCCGCCCACGAGCACGCCTGGTCGCCCCAGCCGGGGTTCGCCCGGCTGCGGCTGGCGCAGGGCGACGTCGTCGCGGCCGCGTCGATGATCGCCGATGCCATCGCCCACCCGTCGGCGGTCCCCTCCAAGGAGCAGCCCCCCTTCGGCGACCTCCGGCTGGCCCCCCTGCTCGATGCGCAGGCCGAGATCGCCCAGGTCGCCGGAGACGCGACCACGGCGGCGGCCGCCGCCGCGGCACTGGCCTCGATCGCCCGGACCTACAGCAGCCGCGGACTCGACGCCACCGCCGACCTCGCTGCGGCGCGGGCCGCCCTGCTGGCCGGCGACCTCGATGGTGCCGACGCCGCCGCTCGCTCGGCCATCGAGGTGTGGACGGAGGTGGGCGCGCCGTTCGAGACAGCGGTGGCGCGGCTCGTCCTGGGCGAGGTCCACCAGCGGGCGGGACACCCCAGCGGCGCCCGGATGGAGTGGCGGGCGGCGCAGAGCGCCTTCGCGGCCTTCGGCGCCGTGCTGTGGGCGGAGCGGGCCGCTCAGCTCGGCGACGACGCTCCCGACGCCTCTGCCCCTCTCGCCCGGGCAGCGAACGCGGGGGTCGGCACCTTCCGAGCGGAGGGGGGGCTGCGCACCATCGCCTTGGCCGGCACCGCCGTCACGCTCCGGGACCTGAAGGGCTTCCGCTACCTCGAGCGCCTGCTCACCGAGCCCCGGCGCGAGTTCCACGCGCTCGACCTCCTCGCCGTCGAACGGGGTTCGCTCCCCCGCGCCGACCGGGCCGAGGTGGGATCCGAGGCGCTCCCGAGCCACCTCGACGCCGCGCTCCCCGTCCTCGACGAGCAGGCGCGTGAGGCCTACCGCCGGAGGCTGGCCGACATCGAGGAGGACATCGCCGACGCCGAGAATGCCAACGACCTCGGGCGGGTCGAGCTGGCCCAGCGGGATCGGGAGTACCTGATCGCCGAGCTACGCCGATCGATGGGGCTCGGCGGCCGCCACCGCGTCATCGGCAGCGCCGGCGAACGGGCCCGCACCAGCGTCACCCGCTCGCTGCGCTACGCGCTGCGCCGGTTGGACGAGCTCCACCCAGCGGCCGCCGCCCACCTCCAGACCAGCCTGTGCACCGGCACCTACTGCAGCTACGCGCCCGACCCCGGCGCCGAGGTGACCTGGTCCACCTGATGGTGGAGCGACGCGGACGTGCCCGGGGCCGAGGCCCCGGGCACGCTCGTTGCTCGTCTAGCTGCAGACGATCTTGGTCAGCCGGCCTGCTCGCCATCGCTGGTGGCCTCGGCGGCGGGGAGGTCGACGACCTCGGCCTCCTGTGAGCCGACTGCGGTGTCCTCGTAGCTCTGGCCGAGCCACTGGGCGATGTCCTGCTCGTCGTCGTCCTCCGACGACCAGAAGTCCATCGGCTGGTAGTCGGGGGCGGACGTCTCGATGTCCTTGTAGCCCGAGCTGCCGGTACCGGCGGGGATCAGCTTGCCGATGATGATGTTCTCCTTGAGCCCGAGCAGGTTGTCGGACTTCGACTCGATGGCCGCCTCGGTGAGCACCCGGGTGGTCTCCTGGAAGGAGGCCGCGGACAGCCACGAGTCGGTGGCCAGCGAGGCCTTGGTGATGCCCATCATCTCGGGACGCCCCTCGGCGGGGACCTTGCCGTCCTGCACCAGCTGGCGGTTGGCGTCGGCGTAGACCTTCTGGTCGACGCGCTCGCCCGGCAGGAAGGGGCTGTCGCCCGGCTCCTGCACGCCCACGCGGCGGGTCATCTGCCGCACGATCAGCTCGATGTGCTTGTCGTGGATCGACACGCCCTGGTCGCGGTACACCTTCTGCACCTCGTTGACGAGGTACTGCTGGGTCTCGCGGACGCCCTTGATCTCGATGAGCTCCTTGGGGTCGCGGGGGCCGTCGACGATGGGATCGCCAGCGGTGATCTCTTGGCCCTCGGTGACCTCGAGCCGAGAGATGCCCGGGACGGTGTAGGCGTCTTCGCTGCCGTCGTCGCCGACGACGGTGATGACCCGACCCTTGCCCTCGTCGTCGGAGATCCGCACGACGCCCGAGGTGCGGGCCAGCGTGGCCTTGCCCTTCGGGCTGCGGGCCTCGAACAGCTCCACCACTCGGGGGAGACCGCCGGCGAGGTCGGTGCCGGCGATGCCACCGGTGTGGAAGGTGCGCATGGTGAGCTGGGTGCCCGGCTCGCCGATGGACTGGGCGGCGATCACGCCGACCGCCTCGCCCTGCTCGATGAGCTTGCCCGTGGCCAGCGACAGGCCGTAGGCCAGGCCGGCGACGCCCATCTCGGAGTCGTCGGTGAGCGGCGACAGCACCCGCACGCGGGTGATGGTGTCGTCGTCGCGCATCTGCTCCATGAGCTCCTGGGTGACGAGGGTGCCCCGGGGGATCTTGGTGCCGTCGCCCAGGGTGACGTCGTCGGCGAGGGCCCGACCGAAGAGCTTCGTCTCGAGGTAGCTGCGGCGGCCCGCGGTGTCCTCCATGACGTCTTCGATCCAGATCCCGCGCACGGGCTGGCCCGTGCGCTCGGAGCGCTCGAACGGATCCTCGTCGTTGATGATGAGCTCCTGGGCCACGTCGACGAGGCGACGGGTGAGGTACCCCGAGTCGGCGGTGCGCAGGGCGGTGTCGACCAGACCCTTGCGGGCACCGGGCGTGGCGATGAAGTACTCGAGCATCGAGAGCCCCTCGCGGAAGTTGCTCTTGATGGGACGAGGGATCATGTCGCCTCGGGGGTTGGCCACCAGGCCGCGCATGCCGGCGATCTGGCGGACCTGCATCATGTTCCCTCGGGCACCCGACCCGACCATCATGTCGATCGGGTTGAACTGCTTGGAGGAGAGCGCTGCCTCCATCGCCTCGCGAACACGGTCGGTGGCGTTGGTCCAGATCTCCACCTCCTTCTGGCGCAGCTCACCGTCGGTGATGATGCCCTTGCGGAACTGCTGCTCGACCTTGTCGGCTTCCTTCTCGTGCTCCTCGAGGATGGCGCGCTTCTCCGGCGGGGTCGTCACGTCGTCGATCGAGATCGTGAGCCCGGACCGGGCGGCAAAGGAGAAGCAGAGGTCCTTGATGCCGTCGAGGCTGGTGGCCACCTCAGCCTTGGTGTGCTCGTTGGCCAGGCGGTCGACGATCTCACCCATCTGCTTCTTCTTCACCGTCTCGGTGATCTTGCCGAAGTCGTCGGGGAGGCACTCGCTGAACAGGAAGCGGCCCATCGTGGCCTCGACGCGCTCACCGTGC
>JBPPMN010000062.1:0-6214 GCA_051306055.1 Acidimicrobiales bacterium | reverse complement strand
CGCCCTTGGTGCGCCAGGCGTCGATGTACTGGAAGTAGGCCATGGCACCCCCGGGGTAGCCCACGAACATCTCCCGGCCCTTGCCGGTGGGCTGGCCCTCGTTGTTGTAGTAGCCGGGCGTGCAGTCGGGGCTGGCCAGCATGGGGCCGTTGCCCGACAGCAGCAGCTCGATCCAGGCGTCCTCGGCCTCCTTGGTGACCTCGATCTCCTGGTAGTCGTGGTCGACGGCGTGCCCGATGATCGTGGCGATCGTCTTGCCCGCTTCCGTGAGGTTGTGGGGCACGTTGGAGATGAGGTTGGCCCCCTGGGTGAACCCCACGATGAAGGCGTTGGGGAAGCCGTGCACGTGGATGCCGTGCTTGGTGCGCATGCCCTCGGCCCAGTGCTCGCTGAGCTTCAGGCCGTCGCGGCCGGTCATGTCGTAGCCGGCGCGGTGGGTGTGGTCGGTGCCCACCTCGAAGCCCGAGGCGTAGATGATGCAGTCGACGGGGTGCTCCACGCCGGCCGCCACCACGCCGGTCTCCGTGATGCGCTCCACGCCCTTGCCGTCGGTGTCGATCAGGCGCACGCCGGGCTGGTTGTAGCTGTCGAGGTACTCGTCGTGGAAGCAGGGCCGCTTGCACAGCTGCCGGTACCAGGCCTTGAGGCGCTGGGCCGTCTCCGGGTCGGTCACCACGGAGTCGATGCGGGCCCGGATCTCCTCCATCTTCTCGAAGTCGGAGTCCTCGAAGGCCGCCATCATCCCCGCGGGGGTGAACTCCTCGGCCGGCAGGCTCATGATCTTGGAGCGCACCCGGCGGGCCAGGTCGGTCCAGCCGTCCTGCACCAGGTCCTCCTCCACCATGGCGCCCGTCTGGTTGGCGGTGAAGTTCTCCAGCCAGCGCTGCTGCCAGCCCGGCGTGGCCATCTCGGCGAACCACTCGGGATCGGTGGGGCGGTTGTCGCGCACGTCGACCGAGCTGGGCGTGCGCTGGAACACGTAGAGCTCGCCGCAGGCCCGGGCCAGGTGGGGGATGCACTGCACGGAGGTGGCGCCGGTGCCGATGATGGCCACCCGCTTGTCGGCCAGGCCCTCCATCGGGGCGCCCGACGGATCGCCGCCGGTGTAGTCGTAGTCCCAGCGGCTGGTGTGGAACGAGTGGCCCTGGAACGTCTCGATGCCGGGGATGCCCGGCAGCTTGGGCACGTGGAGCGGACCGGTGCCCATGGCCAGGAACTGGGCGGTGAACTCGTCGCCCCGGTTGGTGCGCACGATCCACACGGCGCGGTCCTCGTCCCACTCGAGGTCCTTCACCTCGGTGTGGAACAGGGCGTTGTCGTAGAGGCCGTACTGCTTCCCGATGCGCTGGCAGTGCTCGAGGATCTCCGGCGCGTGGGCGTACTTCTCTGATGGCATGTGGCCGGTCTCTTCGAGCAGCGGCATGTACACGAAGCTGGCCGTGTCGCACTGGGCACCGGGGTAGCGGTTCCAGTACCAGGTGCCGCCGAAGTCGCCGCCCTTCTCGATGATGCGCACGTCGTCGATCCCGGCCTCCTTCACCCGAGCCCCGGTGACGAGGCCGGCGAAGCCGCCGCCGATGAAGGCGAAGGTCACGTGGTCGGTCACGGGCTCGCGCTCCACCACCGGCGTGTAGGGGTCGTCGAGGTAGTGGGCCAGCGTGCCCTCGAGCCGCAGGTACTGGTCGTTGCCGTCGGGGCGGAGCCGCTTGGCCCGCTCCTCCGCGTACTTCTGCTTCAAGGCCTCTTTGTCCACGATGGTGCTCACAGCACCGAGTCAAGGGGAACTTGACCCGCGGGTCAAGTGGTTGGGGAGGCGTGCCACACTGGGCGGATGACCGAGATCAACGTGCTGGGCGCTGAGCTCGAGCCCTGCGGCACCGACCCCATGACGGGCTTCTACCGAGACGGGTGCTGCAGCACCGGGCCGGAGGACCAGGGCAGCCACACCATCTGCGCGGTCGTCACGGCCGAGTTCCTGGAGCACCAGCGGGCCATCGGCAACGACCTCTCCACCCCGATGCCGCAGTACCGCTTCCCCGGGCTGGTGCCCGGCGACCGCTGGTGCGTCACCGCGGTGAACTGGCTGCGGGCCCACGAGGATGGGGCCGCCGCCCACGTGGTGCTGGCCTCCACCCACGTGCGGGCCCTCGAGATCGTCCCCCTCGACGCGCTGCAGGAGCACGCCGTCGATGTGCCGGCCGACCCGAGCGCGCTGGCCGACGAGTGACCTGGGACGGCGACGACTACCAGGCCCGCTTCGACCGCCTGGCCGCGTCCGGCTCCGACGTGCACGGCGAGGCCACCTTCGTGCGGGCCTACCAGCCGAGGACGGTGCTCGACGCCGGCTGCGGCACGGGGCGCGTGGGGATCGAGCTGGCCCGTCACGGCATCGAGGTGGTGGGCGTGGACGTGCACACGTCGATGCTGGCCACCGCCCGGCAGCGGGCGCCCGAGATCACGTGGGTGGAAGCCGACCTGGCCGAGCTCGACCTCGGGCGCACCTTCGACGTGGTGGTGATGGCCGGCAACGTGCCGCTGTTCACCCCGCCCGGCACCGAAGCCGCGCTGGTGGCCGGCGTGGCCCGCCACGTGGCACCGGGCGGCGTGCTGGTGGCCGGCTTCAGCCTCGGCCGGGGCTACGGCGCCGACGACTACGACACCCACACGGCGGCCGCCGGCCTCGAGCTGGCCGAGCGGTTCGCCACCTGGGACCGGCAGCCGTGGTCAGCCGGCAGCGACTACTCGGTGTCGGTGTCGCTGTCGCCCCCGGCGTCGCTCTGATCGTCGTCGCCGAAGTCGCCCACCGCCTCGTCGGGCTCCTGGTCGGGCTGGGGCTGGGGCTGGTCTGGCCGGGTGTCGGACATGGCCTCCGACTACCCGGTGGTGGTCACCCCAACCTCTAGTGTCGCCCCGTGCGATTGGCCACTCCCTTCACCAAGCTCCTCCTGCACGTCGACGCCGCGGCGCTGGAGGCAGAGATCGCTGCCATCGACGAGGGCTCTTGGCGGCCCCATCCCGAGGGCATGGCCGGCAACACGGCCCTGCCGCTGCTGGCCGCCCACGGCGACCCCACCGACGACGCAACTCGTGGCCCGATGCGGCCCACGCCGCACCTCGATCGCCTGCCCTACACCCGCCAGGTGCTGGCCGGGCTGGGCACCGTGGTGGGCCGGAGCCGGCTCATGCGGATCGACCAGGAGGCGGAGGTCACCCCCCACGTCGACTCGTCGCACTACTGGTGGGAGCGGCTGCGCATCCACGTGCCCGTCGTGACCGACCCGGCCGTCGTGTTCCAGGTGGGGAAGGCCACCCAGCACCTGGCCCCCGGCGAGGTGTGGGCGGTCGACACCTGGGACCGGCACCGCGTGGTGAACCCCGCCCAGCACAAGCGCATCCACCTCGTCGTCGACACCGTCGGCTCTCCCGCGTTCTGGGAGCTGGTCGAGCGCAGCCGGGCCACGCCCGACGCCCGGGCCAAGGACATCCCCAACCGGCTCGGGTCCGACCTCACCTTCGCCACCGAGACCGTCAACCAGCCCACGGTGATGACGCCGTGGGAGCTCAACGGCACCCTCGACGAGATCGACGCCATGCTCCGCGCCACCGGTGCCACTGGGGTGGCCGACGAGCTGGCCGGGCTGCTGCGCCCGTTCCGGCGGGCCTGGCGGGGCACGTGGGCCCGCTTCGGCGACGGCCCCGACGGCTGGCGCACCTTCCACGGCCTCCGCGAGGAGGCCAGCCGCCTGCTCATCGGCCACGAAGGGCGCCACCCGCTGCCCAACGGCCTCGACGTGGTGCAGGCGATCCGCTCGCTGGTGCTGGTCCCGGCCCTCGACCCCGACCTGTCCGCCACCGATCGGCCCGCCCCGCGCGCCGCTCGCCAGACCCGGCGCATCGAGCGGCCCGTGATCGTGGTGTCGTCACCGCGATCGGGCAGCAGCCTGCTGTTCGAGACCCTGGCCCGGGCGCCGGAGCTGCACACCATCGGCGGGGAGAGCCACCAGCTCATCGAGTCGATCCCCGGTCTGCACCCGAGCCAGCGCGGCTGGGCCTCCAACCGCCTCACCGAGGCCGACGCCACCCCCTCGACGGTGGCCGGGCTGCACCGCCTGTTCGAGGTGAACGCCCGGGATCGCAACGGGTCACGGCCCGGCGGGTCGAGCCGCTTCCGGCTCCTGGAGAAGACGCCCAAGAACGCGCTGCGCGTGCCGTTCCTGGCCGAAGCCTTCCCCGACGCCACCTTCGTGTACCTCTACCGAGACCCGCGCGAGACGATCAGCTCCATGCTCGACGCCTGGCGGTCGGGCCGCTTCGTCACCTATCCCGACCTCCCCGGGTGGGGTCAGCCGCAGTGGTCGCTGCTGCTCACGCCGGGCTGGCGCGACCTCATCGACCAGCCCCTGGCCGAGGTGGTGGCCCGCCAGTGGGTCGAGACGACCACCATGCTCCTCGACGACCTCGAGGCGCTGCCGGCCGACCGCTGGTGCGTGGCCAGCTACGACCGGCTGGTGGCCGACCCGTCGGCCGAGATCGGCCAGCTGTGCGAGCACCTGGGCCTGGCCTGGGACGTCGACCTGGGCGAGAAGCTGCCCGACTCCCGCCACACCCTCGACTCGCCGCACCCCGACAAGTGGAAGCGCAACGCCGAGGAGCTCGATGCCGTGTGGGAGCAGGTGCGCCCGGTCGCCACCCGGGCCCACCAGGTGTTCGCCGACCCTCCCCGGATCCGCCCGGTGACCCCCGTGATCAGCGCCGACCAGGTGGGGGGCGCCGCCTCTGCGGCCGCTCCCACCGAGGCGGCCGACCGCCGGCCGCTGCGCAGCGTGCACACCAAGAGCATGGCGGCCCTCCTGCAGGAGCTCGGCAGCTCGCTGTTGGTCTCCACCTACCAGAGCGGTCGGGTGATCGTGGTCCGTCCCGACGGCGACCGGGTCAACACCCACTTCCGCACCTTCCCCAGCCCCATGGGGATGGCCCAGTCGGGCGACCTGCTGGCGCTGGGCACCAAGCAGGGCGTGTGGGTGTACCAGGACCAGCCGGCGGTGGGGCACAAGCTCGAGCCCAAGGGCCGCCACGACGCCTGCTACATGCCGCGCACCCACCACATCACCGGCGACATCCGCATCCACGACGTCGCCTTCGCCGGCTCCGAGCTGTGGATCGTCAACACCCGCTTCTCCTGCCTGGCCACCCTCGACGGCCAGCACAGCTTCGTGCCCCGGTGGCGGCCGCCGTTCATCACCACGCTGGCTCCCGAAGACCGCTGCCACCTCAACGGCCTCACCCTCGTCGACGGCGAGGTGCGCTACGCCAGCGCCCTCGGCATCACCGACGAGGCCGGCGGCTGGCGCGACCACAAGGCGGCCGGCGGCGTGCTGATGGAGGTGCCGTCGGGCGAGGTGGTGCTGTCGGGCCTGTCGATGCCCCACTCCCCGCGCTGGCACGACGGCCGCCTGTGGATCCTGGAGTCGGGCAAGGGCACGCTGTCGGTGGCCGACCTCGAGGCGGGCACCGTCGAGACCGTCGCCCACCTGCCGGGGTTCACCCGGGGCCTGGCCTTCGCCGGGCCGTACGCGTTCGTGGGCCTCTCCCAGGTGCGCGAGCACGTGTTCGGCGGCATCCCGCTCACCGACGACCTCGATCAGCGGGTCTGCGGTGTGTGGGCCGTCGACACCCGCTCGGGCGAGATCGTCGGGTTCCTGCGCTTCGAGGGAGCGGTGCAGGAGATCTACGACGTGCAGCTGCTGGCCGGCCGGCGCTGGCCCGAGGTGGCCGAGCCGGGCGCCGAGCTGGTGTCGGGCTCGTTCGTGCTGTCGGCCGAGGCGCTGACCCAGACCTGAGCCCGGGTCAGCCGGTGAAGGTGGGGTTGGCCACCACCGGGAGCGCGCCGGGCGGCGGTGTGGTGGGGTCGACCGGGTCGGTGGGGTCGACCGGCTCCTCGGTGGGCTGGGTCTCGTAGGCGCCGATGTCGATGGCCTCGCCCTGCACGCGGGCCAGGCCGCGCTGGTCGGTGGCCGGCGGAGGCGTGAAGCCAGGATCGCCGCCGTCGAGGGCCGGGCTGGTGGCGGCCAAGGCGTGCGTCTCGGTGAGCCCGCCGTTGTCGGCCAGCGGGAGCAGCTCGGCGCTCTCGCCCAGGATGTTGCCGCCACCGTCGGTGACGGCGGGACCTTCGATGGCGCCCTCGACGAGGCTGTTGGACAGGGTCAGCTCGACG
>JBPPMN010000042.1:0-14109 GCA_051306055.1 Acidimicrobiales bacterium | reverse complement strand
TCACCACCTTGGTGAACCGCATCGACTGGCTCGGCAGCTTCGCCAACGAGGTGCCCTTCATCCTCGCGGCCGAGCAGCTGATGGAGGTCGAGGCGCCGCCGCGCGCCACCTGGATCCGCACGCTGCTCTTCGAGCTGTCCCGCATCGCCAACATCAGCCTGTTCATCGGCGACAACGCCCTGCAGCTCGGCGCCCAGACGCCGGCCTTCTTCGCCTTCCGCGACCGCGAGTTCGTGCTCAACCAGATCGAGGCGGTCACCGGCGGGCGCTTCCACCCCAACTTCGACCGCATCGGCGGCCTCAAGGACGACCTGCCGAAGGGGTGGCTGGCGTCCACGAAGGCGGCCTTGGCCCGCCTCCGCGCGTTCTGCGACGAGATGGAGGGACTCGTCTACGGCAACGAGATCTTCCAGACCCGCACCCGCGGCATCGGCATCATCCCGGCACAGATCGCCCAGTCCTACGGGCTGACCGGCGCCAACCTCCGAGGCTCGGGCGTCGACTGGGACCTCCGCCGCGACGCCAACGTCGGTCTCGTCTACGACCAGCTCGACTGGAAGGTCTGGACCCACCCCGACGGCGACAGCTACTCCCGCTGCTGGGTGCGCCTCCAAGAGACCCGCGAAGCCACCAAGATCGTCGACCAGCTCCTCGACGGCATCCCCGGCGGGCCGATCATGGCCAAGGTGCCCCGCATCATCAAGGTGCCCGAGGGCGAGGCCTACGTGCAGACCGAGAACCCCCTCGGCGCCATGGGCTACTACGTCGTCTCCAAGGGCGACACCGGCCCCTTCCGGGTGAAGATCCGCTCGGCCAGCTTCAACAACATCTCGGTGGCCCCCTGGGTGCTCCAAGGCGTCTACGTGCCCGACATCATCTCGATCCTGGCCAGCCTCTACTTCATCCTCGGGGACATCGATCGATGACCAGCACGGTCCTGGCCCTCGAGCTGTCGTACTGGCAGGAGTCGATCCTGCGGGTCGTCGGCGTGCTGCTGGCGGTGCTGCTGCCGGCCGGCGCGCTCGTCTACACGTTCCTGTTCAAGATGATGAGCTTCATGCAGAGCCGCCTCGGTCCCATGGAGGCCGGGCCCTACGGCTCGATCCAGCTCCTCGCCGAGGTGGGCAAGTTCCTGCAGAAGGAAGACCTGGTCCCGGCCCAGGCCGACCGCCGGCTCTTCCTCATGGCCCCCTACATCGTGGTGGCCTCCACGTTCCTCGTGTACGTCGTGATGCCCTTCGGGCCCGACGCCTACTTCACCAACCTCGACACCGGCATCTTCCTGGCCATGGCGCTGTCGTCGGTCTCGGTGATCGGCATCCTGGTGGCTGGCTGGGCCTCGGCCAACAAGTACTCCCTGATCGGTGGCCTACGCGCCGCCGGCCAGCTCATCGCCTACGAGCTGCCGCTGGTGCTGGCGGTGGTCGGCGTGGTCATCCAGGCCGGCACCCTCAACCTCCAGGGCATCGTGGCGGCGCAGCACCAGGGCGAGATCTTCGGCTGGGGGGGCATCGGCAACCCGTTCATCCTCACCCAGATCGTGGGCTTCCTGGTCTTCCTGGCCGCCACCCAGGCCGAGCTGGCCCAGCCCCCGTTCGACATGCCGGTCGCCGAGTCGGAGATCATCACCGGCTACATGACCGAGTACTCCGGCATGCGGTTCCTGCTCTTCTTCATCGGCGAGTTCGCCACCGCCGGCGCCTTCGCCGCCATCGGCGCCACGCTCTTCCTCGGCGGCTGGGCGGTGCCCTTCGTCGACCTCGACGACAACGTGATGAACATCGCCGGTCCGCTGGTGCTGTTCGCCAAGGTGATGCTGGTGTCGTTCCTCATCTTCTGGGTGCGGTTCACCTTCCCCCGCTTCCGTGAGGATCAGCTGCAGGCCTTCGCCTGGAAGTTCCTCATCCCCATCTCGCTGGTCAACATCCTGGCCACCATGGCCCTCAAGGTCGCCTTCTGATGCCCACGCTCCGCAAGCCCAAGCTGCCCGGGCTCTTCACCGGCATGAAGATCACGCTGCGCGAGCTGCTGCGCACGCTCTTCCCCAAGCGCGGCATCAAGACGCTCATCCCCTCGCCCACCCGTGGCGCCGTCACCGTGCAGTACCCCCACGAGAGCGAGACCCCGGCCCCCCGGGCCCGGGGCGTGATCGCGCTGAAGTCGGAGAACTGCACCGTGTGCATGCTGTGCTCCCGCAGCTGTCCCGACTGGTGCATCTACATCGAGGGCCACAAGACCAAGGCGCCGCCCCGGCGGCCCGGTGGCAAGGAGCGCACCGTCAGCGCCCTCGACCGCTTCGACATCGACTACGCGCTCTGCATGTACTGCGGGATCTGCGTGGAGGTGTGCCCGTTCGACGCCCTCTTCTGGAGCCCCGAGTACGAGTACTCCGAGACCCGCCTGGCCGACCTCCTCCACGACGAGGCCCGCCTCAACGAGTGGATGGAGACGGTGCCCGACTTCGAGGCCTACGAGGCCGGCTCCGAGGCCAAGGTGCGGAAGGTGCCACGCTGATGGTCGCCCAGAACCTCTTCTTCTACGGCTTCGCCGCCGTGATGCTCTTCAGCGCCATCCGCGTGGTCACCAGCGCCAACGTCGTGCACGCCGCCCTCTACCTGGTGGTGGTGCTGGCCTCCATCGCCGCCCAGTTCGTGCTGCTGGCGGCCGAGTTCGTGGCCGCCACCCAGGTGCTCGTCTACATCGGGGCGATCATCGTGCTGTTCCTGTTCGGCATCATGCTCACCCGGGCCAAGATCGGCCGCGACCAGGACCTCACCCACGCCCACTGGTGGAGCGGCGCCGTCACCGCGCTCCTGCTGTTCGGCGTGATGGCCTACGCCCTCATCGACGAGTTCGGCTGGAGCGAGCAGCCGCTGCCGGCCGACACCCGCATCGCCTCGGTCGACGGCTCCAACACCGCCACCGTGAGCGACTCCATCTTCTCCACCTACCTCGTGCCCTTCGAGGCCGTGTCCGTCCTGCTACTCGCCGCCCTCGTGGGCGCCATCGTGCTGGCCCGGAAGGACTGACCGTGGACGACCTCCTCCTCAACCAGTTCCTGCTGCTCGGCGCCGCGCTCTTCTGCATCGGCGTCTACGGCGTCATCGCCCGCCGCAACGCGGTGCTGGTGCTGATGTCGATCGAGCTGATCCTCAACGCCGTCAACATCAACCTCGTGGCCTTCGGTGCCCTCCACGGGTCGATCTCCGGCGCCGTGTTCGCCCTCTTCGTCATCGCGGTGGCGGCCGCCGAGGTGGGCGTGGGCCTGGCCCTGGTGCTCCTGATCTACCGCAACCGCAAGAGCATCGACCTCAACGACCTGGCCGAGATGAAGGGTTAGCGGCAGCACATGCTCGAGAACGCCTGGATCATCCCGCTCATCCCCGCGGCCTCCTTCGCCCTCATCCTCCTCTTCGGGAAGCGGATGCCGAAGAAGGGGGCCGAGATCGGCATCGCCGCCCTCGGGATCTGCTTCGTGCTGGCCATCGTCACCAACGTGCAGTGGCGCACCCACGTCAACGACGCCGAGCACGCCGCCGAGGCCTCCCACAGCGAGGAGGGCGACGAGGCAGAGGAGCATGGGCTAGCCGACGGCGAGTCGGCCGCCCCCGTCGTAGCCGCGTCCGCCGCCGCCCCCGTCGCGGAGGAGGAGCACGCCGAGTACACGGTGGAGCCCTTCCACGAGACGTGGACCTGGTGGAGCAGCGGCGGCGTCGACTTCACCGTGGGCATGCTGCTCGACGGCCCCGCCGTGATGATGCTCTTCGTCGTCACGCTGATCTCGCTGCTGGTGCACGTCTACAGCACCGACTACGTCAACGGCGACCGGCGCTACACCCACTACTTCGCCTTCCTGTCGTTGTTCACGGCCTCGATGCTCGGCCTGATCATGAGCGAGAACACCCTGCAGCTCCTCACCATGTGGGAGCTGGTGGGCCTCTGCTCGTTCGCGCTCATCGGGCACTGGTGGGAGGAGAAGCCCAACTCCGACGCCGCCCTCAAGGCCTTCATCACCAACCGCGTGGGCGACGTCGGCCTCATCTGCGGCGTCATCATCCTGTTCTTCGCCGCCGGCGGCACCTTCGACATCCTCACCATCAACGAGATGGCGGTGGCCGGCGACATCAACCACCTCGCGCTGCTGGTGGCCTCCTGCTCGTTGCTGGCTGCGGTGATGTCGAAGTCGGGCCAGTTCATCCTCCACACCTGGCTGCCCGACGCCATGGCCGGCCCCACCCCCGTCTCCGCCCTCATCCACGCCGCCACCATGGTCGTGGCCGGCATCTACATGGTCGGCCGCCTCTACGGCGTCTTCTTCCAGGGCCTGTCGATCGGCACCTCGAGCGTGAACCTGCTGGCCATCATCGGCGGCGTCACCGTGCTCGGCGGCGCCGGCCTCGCCTTCGTGCAGAACGACATCAAGAAGGTGCTGGCCTACTCCACCGTCTCCCAGCTCGGCTACATGGCCATGGCGCTGGGCGTCGGTGCCTGGACCGCCGCCATGTTCCACCTGTTCACCCACGCCATGTTCAAGGCCGGCCTCTTCCTCGGCTCCGGCTCCGTGGCCCACTCGGTGCACTCCTTCGACATGAAGGAGCACATGGGTGGCATGAAGCGCTTCATGCCCAGGACGTACTGGACGTTCGTGATCTGCACCGGCGCCCTCATCGGCCTCTTCCCCCTGGCCGGCTTCTGGTCGAAGGACGAGATCCTGGCTGGTGCCGAGCAGCTGGGCACCGGGTACACCGCCTTCCTGGTGGTCGGCCTCCTCGGCGCCCTGATGACGGCGGCCTACATGACCCGCTGCGTCTACCTCACCTTCCACGGCGAGCCCCGCGGCCACGCCGCCGACAAGGAGCACCCGCCGCACGAGTCGGGCCCCCGGATCGTCGTGCCGCTCTACATCCTCAGCGGCCTGGCCGTGGTGGCCGGCTTCACCAACGTGCCCGACAGCGGTGCGCTCTCCTGGGTGCCCAGCGGCTGGGCGCTGCGCTTCGAGCACTACTTCGAGCCCAAGGCCGAGTACTTCCCGGGCGTGCTCGACACCTTCAGCCACCCCGAGTTCAACATCGGGATCGCGCTCATCTCCACGGTGATCGGCCTGGCCGGCATCGGCATGGCCTACGCCTTCTACTTCAAGGGCAAGGGGCCCCACGGCCTCACCGAGCGCAACAAGGCGGCCCGCGTCGGCCACAAGGTGCTGGTGGAGAAGTACTACCTCGACAAGCTCTACACCGACATCATCGTGGGCGCCGTGAAGGGCCCCATCGCCCGCGGGGTCAACTTCTTCAACCAGCGCGGCATCGACGGCGTTGTCAACGGCGTGGGCGCCGGCGCGGTGCGCAGCGGCCGCTTCGTCTACGACAAGATCGACCAGGGCATCGTCGACCGCCTGGTCGACGGGTCGGGAGCGGCGGCCGAGGGCAGCGGGCAGGGTCTGCGCGGCATGCAGACCGGACGCGTCCAGCAGTACGCGGCGTTGCTCTTCGCCGCCACGGCGGTGCTGGCCGCCATCTTCATCATCGTCATCTGACCGAGAACCATCCGAGGACCGAAACGGGACCATGGACAACAACGACTTCCTCACCGACTGGGGCCTGAGCCTCATGGTGTTCCTGCCGCTGGCGGGAGCGCTCGTGATGATGCTGATCCCCAAGGTGGAGGAGCAGCTGCTCAAGGTGGTGTCGCTGGTCACCGCGCTGGCGTCGGCTGCCGTGGGTGTGGCCGTGCTGGCCGAATTCGACTACGACCGGGCCGGGGAGCTGCAGTTCCTCGTCGACAAGACCTGGATCGAGGTCATCAGCTCCCGCTACCTGATCGGCATCGACGGCCTGTCGGTGCCGCTGGTGGCCCTCACGCTGCTCATCACCCCGCTGGTGATCGTCTACAGCTGGCACCACTTCCCCGAGCCGCACAACCCAAAGGCCTTCCTCATCCTCATCCTGGTGCTCCACACCGGGATGCTCGGGAGCTTCGTGGCGCAGGACCTCATCCTGTTCTTCGTCTTCTTCGAGGTGGTCCTGCTCCCGATGTACTTCATGATCGGCGTGTGGGGCGGCGAGCAGCGCCAGTACGCCTCGATCAAGTTCTTCCTCTACACGCTGTTCGGCTCGGCGCTCATGATCGTGAGCTTCCTGGCCGTGTTCTTCGTGACCGGCGGCGAGACGTTCTCCATGCAGGGCATCGCCGAGCGCATCGCCGACCCCGCGGCCTTCGACATCGCCCCGGTGGTGCTGTCCACCCAGGTGCTGATCTTCGGCGGCATGTTCATGGGCTTCGGCATCAAGGTGCCGATGTTCCCGTTCCACACCTGGCTCCCCGACGCCCACACCCAGGCCCCCACCCAGGGCTCGGTGATCCTGGCTGCCGTGCTGCTGAAGCTCGGCACCTACGGCTTCGTGCGGGTGGCCCTGCCCATCCTCCCCGAGGCGGCGGTGGAGTGGGCCCCCTACATCGCGGCCCTGGCCGTCATCGGCATCATCTACGGCGCGCTGGGCTGCCTGGCCCAGACCGACATGAAGCGGCTCATCGCCTTCTCGTCGGTGGCCCACATGGGCTTCGTCATGCTGGGCATCGCCAGCCTCACCGACTTCGGCCTCAACGCCGCGGTGTTCGGCATGGTGGCCCACGGCCTCATCACCGGCATGCTCTTCTTCATCGCCGGCTCGGTGAAGGAGCGCTACCACACCCTCGAGATCAAGCGGCTCAGCGGCCTCCTGATCCAGGCGCCCAAGATGGGCTGGATCCTCGGCTTCTGCGTGATGGCCTCGCTCGGCCTTCCCGGCCTGGCCGGCTTCTGGGGCGAGTTCCCGGCCATCCTCTCCGTCTACAACCCGGGCGCCGGCCTCCCCGAGGAGCTGTTCCGGGTCTACATGGTGATCGCCGCCATCGGCACCGTCCTGGCCGCCGGCTACCTCCTCTGGCTCTTCCAGCGCACCGCCATGGGCGTGCCCACCGAGGAGTTCGCCGACGAAGACATCCCCGACGTCAACACCACCGAGTGGATCGCCTGGCTGCCGCTGCTCATCCTGATCCTCGGCCTCGGCGTCTACCCCCACCTGATCTTCCAGGTGACCGATCCGGTCCTCACCTCCCTGGGTGACACCTTCGCGGCGTTGGGCCGGTAGCCACCGTGGTCCACCTCCTCGCCCAGCAGACGGAGTTCCTCCGCCCGGAGGTCGACTTCCACGCGTTCGCGCCGCTGATCGTCCTGGTCGGCGCCATCGTGGTGGTGCTGCTGGCCGACCTGTTCACCCCCGAGAGCAGCCGTGGGATCGTGCCGTCGTTCGCCGGCATCGGCCTGCTGGCGGCCCTGGTGCCGGTCCTCACCCTCGCCCTCGACGACGGCCCCGACCGGGAGCTCTTCGGCGGTGCGTTCGTGGTCGACAACTTCGCCCTGGTGCTCACCGGGTTCTTCCTGGCTGCGGGCTACGTGGTGGTGCTGCTGTCCACCAACTACATCGCCGAGGGCGACTACGCGGAGGGCGAGTACTACTTCCTCCTCCTGTCGTCGATCCTGGGCATGGTGCTCATGGCGTCGGCCCGCGACCTCATCAGCATCTTCATCGCCCTCGAGCTGCTGTCGATCCCCGCCTACATGCTGGCCGGCTGGCGCAAGCGCGACCTCCACGGCAACGAGGCAGGCATCAAGTACTACCTCATGGGCGTGTTCGCCTCGGCCGTGATGCTCTACGGCATGTCGCTGCTCTACGGCCTCTCCGGCAGCACCCTGCTGACCGACATCGGCGCCACCCTGGCCGGTCCCGAGAGCACCCCGTTCATCTCCCTCGGCATCGTGCTGGTGGTGGTGGGCTTCGCCTTCAAGGTGTCGGCCGTGCCCTTCCACACCTGGGCGCCCGACACCTACGAGGGTGCACCCACCCCGATCACCGCCTTCCTCGCCGTCAGCT
Organism: Acidimicrobiales bacterium; assembly: GCA_051306055.1. GTDB lineage: Bacteria > Actinomycetota > Acidimicrobiia > Acidimicrobiales > VFJN01 > VFJN01. The sequence goes on along the minus strand of JBPPMN010000042.1, from coordinate 6,199 downwards.
CGAAGGCGGCCGGCTTCGTGGCCCTCCTGCAGCTGATCCTCATCGCCTTCCCCGCCCGCGACGACGTGGTCGGCCCGCTCATGTGGGTGCTGGCCGCCATCACCATGACCGTCGGCAACCTGATCGCCCTGCGCCAGACCAACATCGTGCGCATGCTGGCCTACTCCGGCGTGGCCCAGGCCGGCTTCATGCTGGCTCCGCTGGCCGTGGTGGGCACCAACCCCGACGGCGCCCTCACCGCTGTGGTCACCTACCTGCTGATCTACGCCGCCATGAACCTGGGGGCCTTCGCCGTGGTGCTGGCCGTGGCCCGCAAGACCCGCAGCGCCGAGATCAGCTCGTGGGGCGGCCTGTTCGAGTACGCCCCCGGCCTCACCGTGCTGATGACGGTCTTCCTGTTCAGCCTGGCCGGCATCCCACCGCTCGGTGGCTGGCTGGCCAAGTTCGTGGTCTTCCGGGCGCTGGTGCAGCCCGACCTCACCGCCGGCGGCGTCACCCTCGCCGTGGTGGTGGGCGTGAACTCGGTGATCGCGCTCTACTACTACGCCAACATCGCCCGGGAGATGTGGATGAAGCCCGTCCCCGACGGCGACAAGGCCCCCATCCGCATCCCGTTCTCTCTGGCCGCCGCCCTCACCCTGTCGGTGGTGGCCACCATCGCCTTCGGCGTCAGCAACCTCGCCACCCGCTTCGGCGACCTCGCCTCCTTCATCTGACGCGCCGACGAGGCGGCTGTTGTGCCAACAAGGGGGCTCCGCCCCCTTGGCATAGCCCCCGCCCCGCTGCGCGCGCGTTGCCCGTCCCGGGGGGAGCTGTCCTGTCCACCTCGGGTCACGGTAGGAGGTCGGCGTCGGGGTCGTCGGCCGAGAGCGCGCACGAGCCCCGCCGGAGCGGGGCCCGTGCTCAGATCGGCGGTTGGACGCTGGCGTCAGTCGTCGTCTCCACCATGGCCGGAGCTGTCGTCGTCGTCGTCGGAGTCGTCGTCTCCACCGTGGCCGGAGCTGTCGTCGTCGGAGTCGTCATCAACGTCGTCATCGTCGTCCGAGTCGTCGCCTCCGTGGCCGGAGCGGTCGTCAGACCTCGGCGGGTCCACGCGCACCACGACACCGTTCTCGGTCCGGGTCTCGGAGTCGTCGGCCTCGTTGCGCACCCGCACCCGCTCACGGACCTGGCCGTCCTCGAGCTCGACGTTCACGTCGACCCGGAGGTTGCCGGAGCGGAACGTCGCCTCGACCTCACGTCCGACGCTCCGCTCGATCTCGACCCGCCAGCCCGCGGCGGGGGTGGCAGCGATGAGGCGGAGCTGGCCGCTCTCGACGGCCACCAGGACGGTGCCAGCATCCCCGGCAGCGATGGCCCGCACGTCGGAGCTCGGTGCGGAGTCGCTCCCGTTGGCAGCGCCCGGGCCACCCTCGGTCGTGGAGCTGGTGCTGTCATCGGGGGTCGGGCTGGTGGCACCGTCGTTGGGCACTCCGGCGCACTCGGGGTCGGCGGCGTGCTCGGCCTCGTCACAGTTGCCGCTGATGTCCTCGGTGACCCCAGCCAGCTGGACGGTCGACGGAGTGGGCGGGCCACCGCCGTTCAAGGCGGCGAGGGCGGTCACACCTCCGAGGAGCCCGGCGGCGAGGCCAAGGGCGACCCGGCGTCGGCGGGTGGTGCTGGGGCTGGTTCCGGTCGGGCTGGGTGCTTCGGTCATTGGAGGGGTCCTTTCCCTACGAGTGGTGCTGTCGGGAGCACCATCGCCCTCCCGCCCCTAAGGCGTCCTCGCCGGATCCTCAAGCCGAGGTGAAGGATCAGTCGTCCTCGCGCACCTCGTCGACCGGGCCGTTCGCCCAAGACGCATCGACCCGGCTGCGATGGTCGTCGCTCTCGAACTCGACCTGCACGCCGTTGCCGTGCTCGGGCTCCACCTTGACGGAGAAGCCAGCCTTGGGGATGGCGGTGACCACCGTGACCCCCGCCGGGGTGAAGCGCAGGGTCGCCGTCCCACCGATCAGGCTGTAGGTGCGGGTCTCGGCCCCGGCCGGTGCCGGTGGCGTGGTCGTGGGTGTGGGCGGGCTCGGCGCCACCCGCGGCCGGGGTGCCTCGGTGCTCGGCGGCGCCGCGGGCGTCGGTGCAGCGGCGGCGGTGACGTCGGGCGCCGTCGGCTCGGTCGGTTCCACGACAGAGGTGGTGGAGGAGCCGGATCCGGCGGTCGCGGCGGCAGCCGCCAGCTCCTCCCGGACCTCGGTCGCGCTCAGCGGGGCTGGCCGGTCGCCGGTGACCTGCTGGCTCACCATCGACACGCCGATGCTGGCCGTGGTCACGGCCAGCACTCCGGCCCCGAACCACGCTGCGATGAGGAGAGCGGTCTTGCGCATCTCGCCATCTTGAGGGTCGAACGGTGTGGGCAGGCCCAAGACATGTCTAAGGATCGGTTAAGCCGTCGTCGGGACCGTTCACCGGCGGAGAGCGGAGGCGTAGCGTCCGCCCCGTGGCGTCCGTCCTCGTGGTCGAAGATGACCAGCGCATCCGTGAGGCCCTCGCCCGCGCGCTCACCGATGCCGGTCACGCTGTCCGTACCGAAGGCCGAGGGTCCGACGCCCTCAGCGCGGTGGTTGACTGGAAGCCCGACGTGGTGGTGCTCGACCTCGGGCTTCCCGACCTCGACGGCGCCGATGTGCTGCGCATGGTGCGCAGCGTGTCGCCGGTCCCCGTGATCGTCGCCACCGCTCGCGACGACGACGATGAGATCGTGCGCCTTCTCGACGCTGGGGCCGACGACTACGTGGTGAAGCCGTACTCGGCGGCCCATCTCGTTGCCCGGATCCGGGCGGTGCTGCGCCGCGCGGTCGCACCGGGCGACGTTCGGAAGCAGACCCTCGCAGTCGGGGAGCTGGCCATCGACCCCGACCGGCGCACCGCCGTGCTCGCCGGCGCATCGCTCGACCTCTCCCGGCTGGAGTTCGACCTCCTCGCCCACCTGGCCCGGCGGTCGCCCGACGTCGTCGCCCGGCGCGAGCTCCTGGCCGAGGTGTGGCGCCAGCCGCACGGCGGGACCGACAAGACCATCGATGTCCACTTGTCGTGGCTGCGGCGGAAGATGGGGGAGTCGGCGAGCGCACCGCGCTACCTGCACACGGTGCGCGGCGTTGGCATCCAGCTCGAGCACCGGGCCGGCTGACCAGCCGTGCGGCGCCGGCTCCTGCTGGTCACACTTGCCGTCACCTCGCTCCTCGTGGCGGCCTTCGCGGTGCCGCTGGGCCTGCTGGTGCGCGAGGTCGCCCATGATCGAGCCCTCACCGAGGCCGAGCGTGACATCGCGGCGCTGGCGCCGGTGCTGGCGGTGACGACCACCGACCAGGAGCTCCTCGAGGCCGCCATCGACCGCACGGCGGCCGGGCAGGATGGCCGGCTGGCGGTGTGGCTCGCCGACGGCACCCAGCTCGGTGACCCGACGCCCGACGACGGCGACGACGTCGCCCTCGCGGGCGACCAGCAGGTCGCCTTCTCCCGTCGGATCTACGGCGGGGTGGCGCTCTACAGCCCGGTGGTGGTGGGACAGGACCAGGTGGTCGTGCTGCGGGCCCGGGTGCCCGATGCTCTGCGGGAGGAGGGAGTCGCCACGTCGTGGGCGATCCTCGCCGTGGTGGCAGTCGTGCTGCTCGTCGTGGCGGTGGTGGCCACGGACCGGTTGGCCCGGACCGTCACGAGACCGGCCGCCGACCTGGCGGCCACCAGCCGTGCGCTCGCCGGCGGTGATCGAGCGGCGCGGGCCACGGCCGCCGGCCCGCCGGAGATCGCTGACGTCGCCGACGCCGTGAACCTTCTGGCCGACCGCATCGACGAGCTGCGGGCCGCCGAGCGGGAGCGAGTGGCGGATCTCTCCCACCGCCTCCGGACGCCGCTCACCGCCCTTCGCCTCGATGCGGAGGCCCTGGGAGCACAGGGCCTGGTTGCCGACGTCGATCGGCTGGAGGCCGAGATCACCGAGGTCATCCGCATGGCGCGCCGGCCGCTCCACGACGAGGTGGTGGTGCGCTGCGACCTGGCGCAGGTGGCACACGAGCGGGTCGCCTTCTGGGGGGCCTTGGCCGACGACGACGGACGATCGTGGACCTGGCGGGTGGACCCGACGGGTCCTCACCTCGTGCGCACCTCGGCGGCGGACGCGGCGGCCACCATCGACGTGCTGCTGGGCAACGTGTTCGCCCACACCCCGGAGGGCTCCCCCTATGCCGTGGGGGTGCAGTCCGGCCACGCCAGGGTCCGGTTGTTCGTCGACGACGCCGGACCGGGCATCTCCGACCCTGCGCTTGTCCTCGATCGGGGGATCAGCGGCTCCGGGTCGAGTGGGCTGGGCCTCGACATCGCAGCGTCCACGGCCCGTGCCGCAGGTGGCAACCTGGTGATCGGTCGATCGCCGGCCGGGGGGACGCGCATCGAGCTCGACCTCCCTCGTTGGAGGACCTCAGATGACGACTCCTGACCTCCTCGTGCGGGCTGAGATCGCCCGTCGGGGGCCGATCCCCTTCGCCGAGGTGGTCGAGCGAGCCTTGTACGGGCCCGGCGGCTTCTACGAGACGGGTGGCCGAGCCGGTCGGCGGGGCGACTTCCTCACCTCGCCCGAGGTGGGACCGCTGTTCGGTGCCGTGGTGGCGCGCGCCCTCGATGCCTGGTGGCGGGAGGCCGGGGAGCCGAGGGCCTTCGCCGTGGTCGAGGCCGGGGCCGGGCCGGGCACCCTGGCGCGGTCGGTGCTGGCCGCCGAGCCGGCCTGCGCCCCTGCGCTGCGCTACGTGCTCGTCGAGCGATCGGGTGCCCAGCGCCTGCGCCACGCCGAGCGGCTTCCGCTCGAGGACCCGGTCGCCGCCTTCGCGTCGGTGCCCGATCCCGACGACGACCACGAGGCCCACGATGCCGATCTGCCCCCGGGTCCGATCGTCGTCAGCCGCTCCGACCTGCCCCGGCTCCCGGGACCGGTGGTGGTGGTGGCCAACGAGCTGCTCGACAACCTGCCCTTCGGGCTGCTCGAGCGCACGGCGGATGGTTGGGCCGAGGTGCGGATCGACGAGCAGGGCGGCCAGCTGGTGGAGGTGCTGGTGCCGCTGGCCGAAGGCCCCGCTGTCGACGCTCCGGTCGGCGCTCGGGTCCCGCAGCAGGACGCCGCTCGGGCTTGGCTGCAGGACGCGCTGGCCCTGGCCGGCGCCGGTGGGAGGGTGCTGGCCTTCGACTACGCCGCCTCCACCGACGCGCTGGCGGCCCGACCGTGGACCGAGTGGGTCCGCACCTACCGCCAGCACGAACGGGGGGTCCCGCCCCTCGAGGACCTGGGTTCGCAGGACATCACCTGCGAGGTCGCCGTCGACCAGCTCGGCGTCGCCCCGTCGAGCAACCGTTCGCAGGCTGACTGGCTGCGTGCCCACGGCATCGACGACCTGGTGGAGGAAGGTCGCCGCACCTGGCAGGAGCGGGCCGCCATCGGCGACCTCGACGCGGTGCGAGCCCGTAGCCGCACCACCGAGGCCGCCGCCCTCCTCGACGAGTCAGGTCTCGGCGCCTTCCGAGCCCTCGAGTGGGGCCGCTGACCCGACCCACCCCAGCTCCGCCGTCGGATCTCGTCGTGCCCGTCTGTGGGGCAGAGCGGCTACGCCGGTCGGTGGTCCGTGGTCACGGGGAGGTGGTCCGACGACGGGTAGCCGGTCACCGTGACGACCCCGTCGTCGACTCGGAGCGTGGTGATGGCACAGCAGGGAACGCCGTGCGCGATGAGGTCTGGGTCGGCGGTCGTGACGGCCTCGTCGCCGACGAGCGCACGGAGCGAGTCCACCGTGACACCACCATGGGCGACCACGACGACCGCTCCCGCTCGCGTCCGCTGCTCGATCTCGGCGAGGGCGGCGATGAAGCGATCGGCCGCGTCGATGGCGGAGTCCCCGACCGTGGGCTGGTAGGAGGGATCCGCCGACGCGCGCTGCCACTCGGCGAGGAACGCATCGAGACCGATGGCGTCGTCGTCCCAGTTCATGCGCTCCCGGAGGCGAGGGTCGGTCTGCGCATCGAGCTCGAGAGCGGCGGCGATCGGTGCTGCCGTCTCACGGGCGCGCCGCAGCGGGCTCGACCAGATCGAGGCGATGTCGCCGCGGCCCTCCGAGAGCCAGGCCGCCACCGTGGCCGCCTGCTGGTGCCCGAGTTTGGTGAGTCCGGGATCGCCGGCCGCCCG
>JBPPMN010000361.1:0-2430 GCA_051306055.1 Acidimicrobiales bacterium | reverse complement strand
GTGTATAAGAGACAGGCGCCTTGCTCCTGCCCGGCTTCGCCAAGCGCGGCATCGTGCCGGAGTCGGGCGGCACCTGGTACCTGCCTCGCCTGCTCGGCTGGGCCAAGGCCGCCGAGATCTCCTACCTCGGGCGCGACATCGACGCCGCCGAGGCCGAGCGCATCGGCCTGGTCAACAAGGCAGTGCCCGATGCCGAGCTGCTGCCCCTGGCCCAGGAGTGGGCGGGCGAGATCGCGGCCAACGCCCCGCTGGCCATCCGGGCCATGAAGCGCCTCTTCCGCCACGGCCAGACGGAGGACTTCGCCAGCCACTCCCACCACGTGCTGCTCCAGACCATGCAGCTCTTCGGCACCAAGGACTTCCAGGAGGGCCTGGTCAGCTTCATGGAGAAGCGCCCGCCCGAGTTCCGCGGCCGCTGAAGGCGAGAGGCGCGCCCTACGCTCCTCCCATGCCCCTGCCCGGATGGCACCCGATGCGCGAGCTGCTCGCGTTCATCTTCCGGTCCTCGAAGCGCATCGCCGTGTTCGTGGTCGGCGTGGCGCTGGTGCTGCTCGGCATCGCCCTCATCCCGCTGCCCGGCCCGTTCAGCATCCCGCTCATGGTCGCCGGCCTGGCCGTGCTGGCCACCGAGTTCGTCTGGGCGGAGCGCATGCTCGACCAGGTGAAGGACAAGACCCGCCAGGCGGGCGACATCGTCAAGCGGCGGCTGGGACGGCGCGCCACGCCCGAGGATCTGCCACCGGGCTGAGCAGTCGCCCGGGCCGCGCCGTCGTCAGCTCTGGCCGCCGCCGTGGACGCGGATGCGCTGGTCGGTCACGTAGCCGGCTCCGTCGGACACGAGGAACCGCACGGCGTTGGCCACGTCCTCTGGCTGGCACACCCGCCCGAAGGGCATCGAGGCGTCGAGGGTGCGCATGTCGGTGACCCCCGCCGCGCCCACCAACCGGCGTCCCATCTCGGTCTCCACCAGCCCGGGGGCCACGACGTTCACGTGGATGCCGTGGCGGCGCTCCTCCTTGGCCAGGGTGGAGGCCAACGCCTCCATGGCGGCCTTGGCCATGTTGTAGGGCCCACCGTTGGCGGCCATGTGGTCGGTGGCCACCGAAGAGATGAACACGACGTCGCCGCGCTCCTGCTCGCGCAGGTGGGGCACGGCGAGGCGGCAGAGGTGGTGCGGGCCGACGGCGTGGGAGGCGAGCAGGCGCTCGACCTCGCCCGGGTCGGTGGAGGCGACGCTGTGGCCCCGGGAGGCGATGCCGGCGTTGTTCACGAGGATGTCGAGGCGGCCGAAGTCGGCCACCACCGACGCCACCATGCGCTTGTCGTCCTCGAGGGAGTCGACCGACCCCTGGTAGGCCACCGCCCGCCGCCCCAGCGCCTCGATCTCGGCCACGGTGGCCGCCGCCGCCTCCTCGTCGCGCCGGTAGTTGACGGCGATGTCGGCGCCGTCGGCGGCCAGGGCCAGGCTGATGGCCCGACCGATCCCCCGCCCGCCGCCGGTCACCAGCGCCACTCGACCATCCAGATTGGGTGCCATGGCCGGCGTTCCTAGCACCGCAGGGCCGGTGACGGCACCGCACCGGCGCCAAACCGGTCCGCACCGGCGCGATTGGGGCATGTTCCGTGCCGGAATGAGTCGATCGGCCCTGGTACGGACCGCGGCGAACGGGAATCCTTGCTGTGGCCACGATTTCCACGGAGGGAGTCACGGCACGCGGCGCTGCTCCGGCAGCCGCCGCCAGGCGATCGGCCGAGCCCCGGCGGGCGGGGCTCGGCCGCTCACCGTCTTCTCCGGCCGGTCGGCTCAACGAGCAGCAGCTCAGCGCGCTTCGAGCTCCTCGCTCACCGCCAGCCACCGCTCCTCCGCGCCGGCCAGGTCGTCCTGGGCCGCCGTGAGCGCCGCGCCAAGGCGGGCCAGGGCGGCGTGGTCGCCTGTCTCGGCGGCTGCCGTCACCTCGCCCTCGAGCCGCTGCCGCGCCTTCTCGAGGCGGGCCATCTCGCGCTCGGCCTCCTTCAGGAGGGTCCGGAGGGTGGCGTGTGACCGGCCGCTGGCTGGCTTCGCCTTCGGGGCTCTGGCCTGGGCCGACGGAGCTGTCGCGGCCCGCTCCGCCTCGACCGGCGCAAGGGCCGGTGCCGCTGTGGCCGGCGCCACCGACGGCGCCACCCGGCTGCGGGAGGACGTACGGCGGCGGCGAGCCTCGTCCCAGGCGGCATAGCCGCCGGGGCGCCGCTCGGCCCGGCCGTCGCCGTCGAGCACCAGCACGTCGGTGACGGTGCGCTCGAGGAAGGCGCGATCGTGGCTCACCACGATCAGCGCGCCCGGCCAGTCGTCGAGGAAGTCCTCCAGGGCACGGAGCGTGTCGAGGTCGAGGTCGTTGGTGGGCTCGTCGAGCAGGAGCACGTTGGGCTTCTGGGCCAGGGTGAGGAGGA
>JBPPMN010000277.1:0-10478 GCA_051306055.1 Acidimicrobiales bacterium | reverse complement strand
GGCGCCGATGGTGGAGATGACCTCGGTGTCGGGATCGAGATCGACATCGAAGCGCCGCTGGTAGAGGTCGGCCACCGCTTGGCGCAGCTTCGGGATGCCCCGGCTGGCCGAGTAGCGGTGGTTCCGGGTGTTGTGGGCCGCCTCGGTGAGCTTCTCGACCGCGATCTCGGGGGAGGGGATGTCGGGGTTCCCGAAGCCCAGGTCGACCACGTCCTGGCCGGCTCGCCGCGCCTCGATCTTCAGCCCGTCGATGATCGTGAAGACGTACGGGGGCATCCCGTTGATGCGGCGGAACTCCATGGGTCGAGGGTACTCCTGGGGCTGGGACGGTCTGGAACTCGTTCCGTGCCGCCACGCGGCGCGAAGATCAGCGCGTGGACACCGAGATCGACGTCGTCATCGAGATCCCCCGCGGGAGCCGCAACAAGTACGAGTACGACCACGAGAAGCACGTTCTGCGCCTCGACCGTCGGCTGTTCACCGCCACCGCCTATCCCGCCGACTACGGCTTCATCCCGGAGACGCTCTCGGAGGACACCGACCCCCTCGACGCCCTGGTGCTGCTCGACGATCCGACCTTCCCCGGCTGCTGGGTGGCCGCTCGCCCGGTCGGGGTGTTCTGGATGACCGACGACATGGGCCCCGACGCCAAGGTGATCTGCGTGCCCTCGGGCGACGCCCGCTGGGAGCACGTGCACGACATCGAGGGGCTCCCCGCCCACCTCACCGACGAGATCAGCCACTTCTTCGAGGTGTACAAGGCCCTCGAGCCCAACAAGCACTCGAGCGTGCGGGGCTGGGAGGGGGCCGAGGCGGCCTGGACCGAGATCGAAGCCTGTCGCGAGCGCTACCGCGCCCAGGCCGGAGGCTGAGGGCCCGACTAGGTCGCTTCGGCCACCAGCAGCGCAGCACCGATCGCCCCGGCCCGCTCCCCCAGCGTCGCAGGGACGATCGGCAGGTGCGGTCGCCGGTCGCCGGCCATCACCAGACCGGCGAAGCGCCCTTCCACCTCGGGGAGCAGGAGGTCGGCGGCCTCCACCAGGCCGCCCCCCACCACGATCACCTCGGGGTCGAGGATGTTGGCCAGGTTGGCCAGGCCGAGCGCGATCCAGTGGGCCAGCTCCCCCAGCACCGCCCGGGCCTCACGGTCGCCAGCGCGGGCCGCTGCGGTGACGTGCTCGCCCCGCACGGCATCGGGGTCGCCGCCGGCCAGGTCGACGGCTGCGTCGAGCCGGCCACCGTTGGCCGCGTCGCGGGCGAGGCGGCCCAGACCCGTCCCCGACGCGAACCGCTCCCAGCAGCCGCGCTTGCCGCACGGGCAAGGGGGGCCGCTGGGATCCACCACCATGTGGCCGGGCTCGCCGGCGAAGCCGTTGGCGCCACGCAGGACGCGACCTCCGGTGATGATGCCGGCGCCGATCCCGGTGCCGAGGGTGACCACCAGCGCCTCCTGGGCGCCCTCCGCGGCCCCCGCCGCCTGCTCCGCCACCGCGTGGCAGTTGGCGTCGTTGTCGACCACCACCGGCACCTGGGCCGAGTCGGCCAGGCGGGCGCCGAGGGGGAGGTTGCTGATGTGGCGGAGGTGGGGGCCGACGTGCAGCGTGCCCGTGCGGTCGACCAGACCGGGCAGCCCCACCCCGATGCTCTCCACGGTGCCGGCCCGGGCGCCGAGCGCCGCGGCCAGCGCCAGCAGGCGCTCGGTGAGCCCCTCCCCGCCCTCCGGGGTGAGGACCCGCTCCTCGGCCACGACCTGGGCCGGGGCAGCCGGGTCGAGGGCCACGCCGAGCACCTTGGTCCCGCCCACGTCGAGGCCGATCGCCGTCATGGCCCCAGCATGGCCCGCCGCGGCCGCCGAGCCGGCACCGGGTCAGTACCGCAGGAGCGCGCCGATCCGGCCGAGGACGTCGAGGTCGGCGTTGCCGACGCAGATGGTGACCGGCAGCCCCTGGGCCAGTGCGTCCTCGATGGCGTCCTCGACGACGTCGTCGACGCGCTCCATCGGTGCACCGGTGACCGGGTGGGACGGGCCCACGGCGGCCAGCGCGTCGGTGGCCGGGCAGCGCCAGCCCTCCTCGGCGTAGCCCTTGGAGACCACCAGCCGCTCCACCCGGCGCTCGTGCAGCGCGTCGAGCGTGGGGGCCAGCCCGGTGACGCCGCGGCGACCGGTGGCCGCAGCCTCTCGCAGCTGGGCGACGACGGCGGCCTCCCGCACTCGTTCGGCCTCGGCCTCCACCGCCTCTGCAGCGGCCAGGACCTCCGAGGTCGACGCCCCGACCCCCACCGACACGCGCCCGCAGAGGCGAGCCGCCAGGTACGGGTGCAGGTCGCCCTCCAGCTCGCTGGCGATGGCGTCGGGCGCTCCGATGGCCAACAGGTGGAACCCGTGGGCCTGCCACAGCTCGAAGGCGGCCTGGGCCGCGTGGCGGAGGTGCTGGTGGGCCAGCTCCGCCCGGTGGGCTGCCGGCGTGCCGCGCTCACGGTCGCCGCGGGTGTCGTAGTCGCGCGGGAGCTCGTCGAGCAGCTCGGAGCGGTCGGTGAGCTCACCCATCTCGAACACGAACAGCTGCGCCCGCTGCTTGTCGGCCAGCAGCACCCCGATGGCCTCGTGCTCCTGCACCAGCGACTCGAGCTGGCCCACGGCGGGGGCGTTGTTGATCATGAGGCAGGAGTGCACCGGCTTCGGCAGCTCGATGACCTCCCAGAGGTCGCTGGCCGAGCAGGCGAAGATGGCCAGGCCGCGGGTGGAGTGGCGATCGAGGCCAGCCTTCACGAACGACTCGATGCGCTCCAGGTCGTCGTGGACCGACCGGTGGCCGTTGGCTCGTCGTCGCCCGTCTCGGAGCACGGCGTCGAGCTCGTGCTCCACGTCCTGGTGGCGGACCAGGCGGCGGCCGTCGACGTCGAGGTAGCACGACGTGATCGGCGCTCCGTTCCCCCTGATCCCTGCCAGCTCCCGGATGGCGGCTTCGGTGATGACGGCCACTGCACCTCCATGTCGCGACGGGTCCAGGGATGCTAGGTCGCTGGATCCGCCGATGCTGGCCGACCCCGCAGATCCCCGGGATCAGGCGGCTGGCGCCACCACCGCGGCCCGCTCGACCCCGACCTCGGCCGCCCACTCCTCCACAGCCGGGTCGTCGGAGACCACGATGATCTGCACGGTCTCGGCCATCCTGGCCAACCGATCGAGGATGTGGCGGACGGCTCCCCGGTCGAGGCCGCGCAGGGCCCCGTCGATCACGAGGGGGAGCCCACCGGCCAGCGAGACCGCCCGCTGGCCGGCCAGCCGGGCCAGCAGGTACCACTCGACCTCGTCGGCCCCTGTGGTGGCGTCGCCCTCGGCGGCCACGGCCTCGCGCCGACGGTCGAGCTCGCTGGTCGCAGCCGCCAGCACCTCGCTGCCCGCATCGCGCTCCTCTTGGCAGGTGTCGCGGGCGGCCGTGGCCTCGGCCAACGCTCGGGAGCACTCGTCGACCGCCGCGGCGAGCTGGGCGATCGCGGCGTCGCCGTCGGCCGACAGCGCCCGCATCCGCTCGTTGGCCTCCCGCTCCTCCACCTCGAGGTCGCCCTGCTCTTCGTCGAGGCGGACGACCCGGGAGCGCAGCAGCTCCTCGGCGGCTGCTGCGGCAGCGACGTCGCCGTCGGCCTCGGCGGCCGCGGCCACCGCGTCCACCTCGACTTCGGTGGCGTCGTCGAGGTCGTGGAGGAGCGCCGGTCGGCGAGCCTGCGCCTCGGCCTGGGCTTGGGCCTGCCCCCGGGCATCGGCCAGTGCCGCCTGCGCCAGCTCCAGGCGCGCCGTCCAGTCGCGCTGGTGGCGCGAGTCCTCGTCGCCCTGGCCCTCGGCCCGGGCCAGCAGGGCCTGCAGCTCGCGCCGCTCGTCGACGAGCGCCCGCTGCTCGGCCTCGAGGGCGGAGCGCCGCTCGTCGGCGAGCGCCGCCTCCTCGAGCAGGCCTTCCGCCAGCACCACCAGGTCGTCCTCGTGGGGCACCGCGCCCTCCAGTGACACCCCCGACCCCTCCAGCGCCTCGGCCAGGTCGGCCCTGGCGGTCTCCGGGGCGAGCGAGGGCACGCGGTGGCTGCGCAGGGCGGCCACGGCGTCCTGCGCCCCCACGGCCGAGCCGAGCAGCCCCTCCGCTCGGTCGAGGAGCGTGCGGCGCCGATCGAGCGCCTCGGCGCGAGCGAGCTCCTGGTCGGTCTGGTCGCTGACCCTCCGCCAGGTGGCCTCCGCATCAGCGAGGTCGGCTCGGGCCGCGGTGAGGGCATCCCGGAGCGCAGGATCGACCGGACGGGACGACGCGCCCATCATGTGATCGGAATAGGTCGCGAACCCCAGCTCGTCGAGCAGCTCGGACTCCCTGGCCCGCAGCTCGGCCACCCGGCGCTGGGCTCGGGCACCGCCGAAGCGGCTGTCGGCCTTGTCGAGGGCATCCAGCAGGTCGGCGTGGACCTCCTCCAGCTGGGCCACCTGCACCGGGTCGAGATCGGGGTTGCGCAGCGCCTGCTCGGCCTCGAGGAGCGCTTGGCGGGCTTCGTCGAGATGGGCACGGGCGCGCACCGGGTCGACCAGCGGCCGGACCGAGCCCACCTCCACCTCGACGACGGCCTGGAGCGCGGCCAGCTCCTGGGCCAGCGCCTCCGCCCGGGGATCGGGCACCATCGCCACGCTCTCGTCGCCGGTGAGACGACCGAGGGCGCGGTGGACCGCCGCCCTGTCGATCTCGGTGAGGGCCGCCATCTCCCGGTCGAGGTCCTCGAGGCGGGCATCGACGGCGGCCAGGCGCTCCTCGGGCGGATCGGCGGCCGACCGCTCCGCCCGCTCGGCCTCCGCGGCCCGCTCCGCGGCCACCTCTGCTTCGACCGCCCGGACCGCTTCGGTGGCCTCCTCGACCGCGGCCTCGGCGTCGCCCACGAGCTGCTCCTCGACCTCGGCCAGCTCGGCCGCCAGCTCCTCGCGCCGCCGGGTGGCCTCGGCCCGCCGGTCGCGCACGTCGGCGTGCGAGCCCTCGAGCGCCTGCCGTCGGTGCTCCGCTGAGCGGAGCTCGGCACGGGCCGACTCGAGCTCCTCCCCCACCTGGCGGCGCCGCTCGGTGATCCGGTCGACCGCACCAGCCAGCTCGTCGAGCGCCTCGATCCGGCGGGTGGCGCTGGCCTGCGCCTCAGCCGCCGTGCGGCGGGCGTCGTCGAGGGCCATGGTGGCCACCCGCACCGCCTCCTCGGCCTGCGCCAGCTGCTGGCCGAGGCCGGCGTCGGCGTCGGCCGCGCTGCGCAGCGCCTGCTCGGCCTCCCGCAGCGCCTCCTGCTCGGGGCTGTCGGGCCGGGAGGGCACGTCGCCACGCTCGACGATCGGGAGGATGGAGCCGTCGATGTCGAGCATGGCCAGCAGATCGCTCCGCAGGTCGAAGCGCACACCGTGGGCCTCGAGCAGCCCGCCGTCGCCCAGTGCCTCGGCACGGGCCAGGCCGGCCACCGCGCTCCGGATGGCCTCAGCCGACCGGCCCGAGGGCGGCACCACGCTCACCAGCGGGTGCAGGGCCACCTCCTCGCCGGCCACGCTGAGCGAAAGGAGCCGCATCGCTCAGGAGATCCGGATGCTGTGCACCCGGCCGTCGTCGTCGCCGTCGTCATCGTCGTCGCCACGGCGGGGGGCGTCGGACCGAAGCCGCCCTGCTGCGGCGGCGGCCACCGCGGTGAACGTGGACACGAGGTCCTGCACGGCCTTGGGGTCGTCGACCAGGTGCTCGGCGGCGTCGAGGAGGCTGCGGCTGGCCTGGATCACCTCCCGAGCAGCGGTCTGCAGGTGCTCAAGGCCCTGGTGGACCGGGTCGTGGTCGTGCTCGTCAGCGGTCATGGTCGCGCTCCTCGAAGATCACCCTGAGTCTGCCCTGCTTGAGCGTGGCGTCGACCACGGGCCGGCTGCGGAGGGAGTCGGGCAGCGTGATGGCCCGCCGGTAGGGCCCGACCCGCAGCAGGATCTCATCGCCCCGCCGGCCCAGCTCCAGATCGTCGCGGTCGGCGAAGGGAAGCTCCAGCGACATGGTGGTGCGCCCGCCGCGCCGGGTGATCTTCAGCGGCTGGCCCTCGTGCAGGCGCGCGGCCGGGTCGAGCTCGCCGTAGACCTCGGCTGCGAAGCCCCGGAGGGCGTCGACCCCCACCAGCTCTTGTTGGGCCAGCTCGACCCGGAGGACGGGCAGCGGGGCGAAGCTGTCTTCGATGGTCTGGAGGTGCTCGAGGTGGAGCTCCTTCCAGCGCTCGAACCAGGGATCGGACACCGCCTCGGGCAAGAGGCGGTTGGCCACCACCGCGTCGACCCGGTAGCCGAAGAGCGAGAGGTAGGTGTAGGTGCGTCGCGCCTCGGCGATCACGATGCGCTCCGGGTTGACCACCAGGCGCACGCTCGTGCGCGCCGGGTCGGTGAGGATCTCGCGCACACCGTCGAGGCGGTCGTAGAAGGCGGCGGTGGCCGCGAACACGCCGTCGTCGGCCATCGGCAGGCTGGTGACCCGCGAGAGCACCGGCGCCACCACCTTGTTCACCCGCCGCCCCACCGGGAACAGGCGCTCCATGTAGCGGGACAGGATGTCGGGGAGCGACAGGAAGCGGATCGTCTCCGCGGTGGGGGCGCAATCGACCACCACCACGTCCCACTCGCCCGACTCGGCGTAGGCCTTGATGTCGGCCAGGGCGAAGATCTCGTCGAGTCCCGGGATCACCGACAGCTCTTCGGCCTCGAGGCCGTCGACGCCGGCCCACGAGAACACCTCGCGCAGGTAGCCCTGGATCTCGTGCCAGGACTCCTCCATGCGCTCCTGGGCGTCGAGCTGCTGGCCCCAGAGGAGGTCGGTGATGGGGGCCGCCAGAGGGCCCAGGGGCACATCGAAGGCGTCGGCCAGCGAGTGGGCGGGGTCGGTGGAGAGCACGACCGTGCGCAGCCCGGCATCCGCGCAGGCCACGGCAGTGGCCGCTGCGGTGGTGGTCTTGCCCACCCCGCCCTTGCCGGTGAACAGGAGGACGCGGGTCATGGCCGCGGTCAGCGCTCCACGTGGGCCCGCAGCTCGCGCAGGGCCGTGTGGATGATCTTCTGCTCGGCCCGACGCTTCACGAAGCCCGGGAGGGGCACGACGAGGTCGACGGCCAGGTGGTAGGTGACCCGAGTGCGGTCGGGCGCCGAGCCCGGCTCCAGGGTGTAGGACCCGTCGAGCCGGCGCATGATGTCGCCCTCGACGAGCGTCCAGGTCAGGGTGGCGGGGTCGACGCCGTGCTCGTAGCGCAGGGTGTACCCGGTGCTGCGGCCCATGGCGGCCGCCCGGAAGGTCACCTCCGTGCCCCGGCCCTCGTCGTCGGTCGCCCCCACGGCGACGCCCTTCAGGTCGCGCGCCCAGGTGGGATAGGCATCGAAGTCGAGCAGCACGGCCAGGATCTCCTCGGCGGGAGCCCGGATCTCCATCGTCTCGGTCGCCTGATCAGCCATCGGCGCAGTCTGGCTTATGACCGCGAAGCGGGCGAGTTCCGACGAACCACCGAGTGGTAGTAGCCCAGCACGATGCCGAACCCGAGCAGGATCGGCGCCGTCACCACGGCGACCGCCAGCCAGCGCAGCCAGGCTCGGCGATCGTCGGCTCCCCCGGCGAAGTGCTCGGCCGGTCGCTGCCAGCAGTCGAGCACCGCCATGAGCACGGGGAACTCGAGCAGGAGGAGCACGAGCGGCCACGGCGGGGTCATGGCGCGGCGCTTCGCTTCGGCGGCCGGGGCGGGAAGGTGCCGTGGCGTCCCGCCCACATCCCCATGAGGCCGAGGGCGAACACGGGCGCCAGGATCCCGAAGGCCACGACGGTGTAGGGGCGGATCGACGCTGCTGCCACGACGGCCACGATCTCCACGGCCAGCGCCACCCGGAAGGCTCGCTGCACCGGCGCCGGCGCCGTCTCGCCGGCCAGGAAGAACAGGCCGCCGATGCTGATCAGCTCGGTGCGGCTCCGGGCCACGCCGAGGGCGTAGGCCCACAGCAGCGCGCCGGTGCCCACCGCGAACAGCGCACACGACACCACGGCGTGGACCAGGCCGAAGCCATCGGGGCTGAGCGCGGCCACCGCGCTGGTGACGACCACCGCGCCCGTGCCGAGGAACGTGAGGTTCAGCAGCCCGGCGCCGGGATCGTCGTCGTCGTGGTCAGCCACGCTCGTCAGCCTCGCACGCCCTCAGGGCTGCGCCGAGCCGCGCTGCGAGCCCGTCGTACTCGAAGTGGTCGATGGCGCGCTGGCGGCCCGCGGCGCCCATCTCGGCCCGTCGCTCCGGGTCGTCGAGTAGGCGGGCCAGGGCCGCCGCCACGGCGTCGACGTCGTCGGGAGGGTCGACCACGTAGCCGGTCTCGCCGTCGACCACCGCCTCGGCCGCCCCTCCGCTGGCCCCGGCCACCTGTGGGATGCCGGCCGCGGCCGCCTCGAGGAACACGATGCCGAACCCCTCCTGTTCGAGCCCCGCCCAGCGGTTCCGGCAGAGCATGGCGTAGACGTCGGCGCAGCCGTAGAGGAGCGGGAGGTCGTCGTGGTCGATGCGGCCGAGGAGGCGGGCCGGCGCACCGGTGCTCTCGATGAGGCGCTCGAGGCGGCCCTGGTCGCGCCCCCCGCCGCCGATGGCCACCAGCAGGTCTGGGTGGCTGGGGGCGAGGAGGCCGGCCGCCCGGATCAGCACGTCCATCCCCTTGCGGGGCACCAGGCGGCTGAGGCTCACCACCACCGGGCCCTCGACCGGGAGCCCGAACCGGACGCGGGTCGTCGTCCGGGTCGCTGGATCGAGGGGGGTGAACCGCTCGGTGTCGACCCCCGGCGGGATCACCACGTGCGGCAGGGACCGGCGGGCCGCCCGCTCGCCCTCGGCCAGCGGGTAGCCGCCCCCTGCCACCACCAGCGAGGCGCCGCGCAGCACCTGCCGCAGCAGCGCCGAGGAGCCGGGCAGCCGACCGGGGACCGTGACCTCCGCTCCATGGAGCACCACGGCGTAGGGCCGGGCCAGCCGCGGGCCGACCAGGCCGAGGGGCAGCGCAGGGTCGAGCACCACGAGGCCGGCGCCGATCTCCTCGGCCAGCGCGTCGATGCGCCGCACCAGCCCAGGGGTGGGAAGCAGCACCCGCTGGCCGGTCCGCTCCACCCGGTAGGGCTGCTGCTCATCCCATGCCGCAGCCTCGGGGTGCGCCGTGGTGAGCACCGCGAAGGTGGTGGGGTCGAGCCGGCGCCAGAGCTCCCAGAGCATCGTCTGGATGCCGCCCACCTTGGGCGGGAAGTCGTTGGTGACGAAGAGGTGGGTCATGGCGAGGTCCGGGGCGCGGTGACCGAGGCCAGCTCCTCGAGCACGAGCGGGTCGTCGTCGATCAGCGGGTCGGGCAAGAGATCCTCGCGCCCGAGCCGGCGCGCCGCCCACACGGCGTGGGCCCGCAGCAGCCCATCGGGGTGCCGGAGGTGGCGGTGCAGGGCGGCGGCCACCGTCGGATCGTGGCCGTCGGCGACGTTGCCCAGCACCACCAGAGCGTTGCGACGCACGTAGCGGACGTCGCGCTGCGGGATGTACCACCGGTCGGCCCACCCCAGCACGACCTCGTCATCGACGTGGAGGAGGTCGAGCAGGGGCGCCCAGGGCCGGGCGCCGCCCGCCGGTCGCCGCGGGGCTCGTCGGTTCGGCGGGCACACCTCCTGGCACTCGTCGCACCCGTAGATGCGACCTCCGAGCGCCACGCGGTGCTCCCGGGGGAACGGGCCCTCGGCCTGCAGCAGCCACGACAGGCAGCGGCGGGCGTCGACCACGCCTGGCTCCGGGATGGCACCGGTGGGACAGCCGTCGAGGCAGCGGGTGCAGCTCCCGCAGCGATCGGCCAGGGGCGCCGAGCTGACGGTGAGCGGTGCATCGGTGACGAGCGATCCGAGGATGTACCAGCTGCCGAGGCCGGGCAGCAGCAGGTTGGCGTTCTTGCCCCACCAGCCGATGCCAGCCCGGTGGGCGGCGGCGCGATCGACCAGCGCGTTGTCGTCGGCCAGCACCCGGGTGCGCCAGCCATGGCTGCGCAGCAGCCGGCCCACCTCGGTGAGCGAGGCCCGCAGGGCGGCGTAGTGGTCGTCCCAGGCATAGCGGGCCACCCAGCCCAGGGGACCATCGGGCGGGGCCCCCTCCGGCGCGTCGGCGAGGTACGACCGCGCGCCCACCACGAGGGAGTGCGCCTGCGGGAGCGCCCGGCCGGGCTCGCTCGACACCTCGGGTTGGCGGTAGGTGAAGCCCATGCCGGCGTGGAGCCCGGCCTCCTTGCGGAGCTCCAAGGTGGCCGCCACCTCCACGAAGCGCTCGGCACTGGCCACCTCGAGCGCATCGAGGCCCGCCTGGCGGCCCGCTTCGCGGAGCGCGTCGGTGGTGGGGACGGTCCGCGGGTCGGCCACCGTCAGGTGGCGCGCAGCGGCCGGGTGCGGCGGGGGCGGCCGCCGCGCCCCCCAACGGCT
>JBPPMN010000229.1:0-2408 GCA_051306055.1 Acidimicrobiales bacterium | reverse complement strand
TCGCGGTCCTTCTCCCACTGGCCCTCGAGGAAGTCGAAGTGCCGGACGAAGGCGTCCATGAACCCGGGGCAGCGGTCCTCGCCGTAGCCGAGGGCCCGGAGGAGGATGAAGATCGACAGGCGGCGCTTGCGGGCGACGCGGGTGCCGGCGGTGACGTCCTTGCCGGGCTTCTGCTCGACGTCGAACTCGATCCACTCGCCGCGGTAGGGGTGCACTGTGCCCTTCACCAGCTGGTGCTTGGTGAGGTTGCGGAGGCGGTACCGCTCGCCGGGCTCGAAGATGACACCCGGGGACCGCACGAGCTGCGAGCCGACCACGCGCTCGGTGCCGTTGATCACGAAGGGGCCCGTGTCGGTCATCATCGGGAAGTCCCCCATGAAGACCGTCTGCTCCTTGATCTCGCCGGTGGCCGCGTTGATGAAGCGGGCCCGCACGAAGATCGGAGCGGAGTAGGTCATGTCCTTCTCCTTGCACTCCTCCACCGAGAACTTCGGCGGCGGGCGCAGGTCCTCGTCGTCAGGATCGAACTCGAGCTCCAGCTGGAGGGTCTCGGTGAAGTCCTTGATCGGCGAGATGTCGCGGAAGGTCTCCTTGAGACCCTCCTGCAGGAACCATTCGAAGCTGTCGCGCTGCACCGAGATCAGATCGGGCAGCGAGAGGGCTTCGTCGATGTTCGCGAACGAATAGCGGTCGCGGATGGGCATGCGAGCGGGCAACGCGTCTCCCTAGCTCAAGTTGGTCGGCCGGCCGTGCGAAGGCGCGCTGCAACGCCGGAAAGGGTCGGCAAAGCAGGGGGGCAGACGCACGGCTCGCTCGATCCTAGGGCGGAGAGCGGTTGAGAGCAACCCAGAGCACAGCGGTGCTGGCCGAGGTAGCCCTTGGCTGGGTGGCACCGTACGACACGGCCACAGGCCGGTCAAGGATTTCTTGCCCGACGGTAGATGATCTGAGAGTAGGATCTACCGGGACCCGCTCAGGAGGTAGATCCACATGGTGGTGAAGAAGACCGCGCTGCTCATCGACACGGAGCTCGTCGAGCAGGTGAAGCAGATCCTGGGCGCCACGACCACGACGGAGACGATCCACGAGTCGCTGCGGGAGGTCATCCGCATGCGCGGGCGAGCCCGGGGCCTCGAGCGGCTGCGCCGACGAGAGGGCCTCGACTTCGACGAGGGCACCGCACAGGACGCTTGGCGGCACAAGCGCGACGACCTAGGGGAGCAGGATGGCCCAGTACCTCGGGGACAAGAGCGCCCTCGCACGGGTGCACCACGATGACGTGCTGCACCGCGTCACCTCGCTGTACCTGACCGGTCAGATCGCCACCTGCGGGCTCATCGACCTGGACCTGCTCTACAGCGCCCGGGGTGGCCCCGACCACCACGAGCTGCTGCTCGATCGGCGCCTGCTCCCCCGTGTGACGTGTGGCGACCAGGCGCTCGACCGCGCCATCGAGGTGCAGGGTGAGCTGGCCCACCAGGGGCGGCACCGAGCGGTCGGCATCGAGTGCCTGGTCGTCGCGGCGGCCGCCGAGCTCGCCGGCCTGACCGTGATGCACTACGACCGCGAGTTCGATCTCATCGCGGCGGTCACCGGCCAGCCCACCGAGTGGGTGGTCCCGCCGGGGACGGTGCCCTGAGCCCGGCGCTCAGGGAGCCACGAGCTCGATGGGCGGCGTCCGCCACACCACCGTGCCCGAGGCCTGGTGAAGGCAGCTGGCCGTCGCCCACAGCCCGTCTCCGCTGCCGAGGTCGGGGGCGGCGGCCTCGGCGGTCCACGGGTCGGCGCTGGTGGCGCGCACCATGTCGACGGTGGTGATGGCGTCGAGGTCCTCGCCTGGCGGTGGCGGTGCGGGGCCGGCCACGAGGTGCAGGCGGGCGGCCGTGGGACACCCGTCGAGGGTCGCCTCCACCACGTCGGCGTCGAGGGTGGCGGCGAGGGCGGGCGGCTCACCGATCGCAGACAGCGTCACCTGGGCCGCCGCATAGGCGGCACCGGCCGCACCGCACGACGCCCGCACCTCCACCTGGTCGGCCGTGGCCGACCACGCGACCTCGGGCACCGAGCGCACCGCAGCCACGGCGAACGGAGGCACCGACCAGTCGCCGCCCGTGCCGGCCGCGACCTCACGCGACACCAGCGTCCGTCCGTCGAGGCTGCCGCCGATCGCCACTACGGAGAGCTGCACGGTCGCCGTCCCCGATGGGCACGGCGCGCTGGGGGTGACGGTGACCTTCGCGAAGGCCGGGAGCGGTGACGGACCGGCCGACAGCGAGAGCGTCGCAGGAGGCGGAGGTGGGGGCACGGTGCCGCCGCCGCCCGGCGGGCGACCCGGGCGCCCCTCCCGATCACGGTCGCCGTCGCGGTCGCCCTCTCGTGCCTGGCGGGCCGCCCGCTCTGCCGCTCGC
>JBPPMN010000212.1:0-8037 GCA_051306055.1 Acidimicrobiales bacterium | reverse complement strand
CCCGCTGGGAGGAGCTGTCGCCGCTCACCCACGTGGGCGAGGCCGCGCTGCCCGTGCTCTTCCTGGTGGAGCGCGGCGGGCCGGAGCGACGCGCCCAGGTGGGGGCCTTCGCCACGGCGGCGGAGCAGGCTGGCGGCGAGGTGACGGTGGCCGACGTGAGCGGCTACTCCCACGGCGACGTGAACCGCCGGATCGGCGATCCCACCGACGAGGTCCTGACCCCGCCCCTCCAGGCCTTCCTCGTCAGCTGCCTCACGCCTTGATCGGGTGGTCTCCGGGTCACCCCTGCGGCAGCTCCTCGGCCAAGGCGGCCATGTCGGACCAGACGGCGGCCAGGTCGACCGGCTCGTCCCACGCGCCGCCCCGCAGCTCCCGGTAGGCCCGGTGCACGTTGAAGGCCAGGCGTTCGGGCTCGTTCCACCCGGCGTAGGGGCCGAGCTCGATGCGCTGTGCCGCCTCGAGCGGCGGGCGACCGGCCTCGAAGTGGGCCCTCGCCTCCTCGAACACATAGCCGAGGTAGTCGCGCATGGCCAAGAGGTCGGCGGTGGTGGCAAGCGGACCGTGGCCGGGCACGACGGTGGTGCAGTCGAGGGCCGCGAGCTCGTCGAGGGCCGCCATCCACTGGTGCGCGGTGCCCTCCCAGCCGATCGGCGTGCACTGGTTGAACAGCAGATCGCCCGTGAAGACCACACTCACCTCGGGCAGGTGCACGGCGACGTCGCCGGCGGTGTGGGCCGGGCCCAGCGACAGCAGGCGCACCTCGATCCCCCCCGCGTCGAGGACGGCGCCGTCGTCGTCGATGAGGGTGGTGGGCGGGCAGATCTCGACGCCCTCGAAGTCGTAGACCGACAGCGCCCGGGAGAAGGCCCGCAGGTGCGGGGGCAGCGTGTCGGCCTCGGCTCGCGACAGCCGATGCAGCAGGGCCGGATCCTCCCGAGCCATGTGTTCGGCGCAGCGGCGGTGCCCGATGATCTCGCTGCCCGCCTCGGCGTAGAGCTTGTTGCCCCAGCAGTGATCGCCGTTGTGGTGGGTGTTCACCAGCCGGCGGGCCGGGCCGTCGGGCAGGTGCTCGGCGAAGAGGTCGATGGCCCGCTGGGTCCGGGGCAGGTCCCAGAAGGTGTCGACGACCATCCCGCCGTCGCGGGCGATCAGGCCGCTGTTGCTCCAGCCGAGCCCGTTGTCGGGCTGCAGCAGGGCGTAGACGTCGGGACCGACGGCGGTGAGCTCCATGGCCGGATCGTAGGGAGCCCGCCGTGGCCGCGCTCGGGTCGCCTACGGCGAGCGGAAGGGGTCAGCCGTCGAGGGGCGGGAGCCCGATGCCGGCGCGGAACTCACTCGTGGTGTTGGTGAGCGGGAAGGGCTCGTCGGGCACGGCGAGGCCGAGGCGCTGGCAGATCGGCTCCCAGCCGTCGGCCGGCGTCCACTCGAGCAGGCGGGCGGAAGGCACCGCAGCCCGCACCTCGGCGTTGTGGCGCTCGAAGGCCGCCGTCATGGCCGCCTCGTCGTGGAAGCGGTCGGTGAACCGCTCTCCCAGGCCGTGGATGAAGGCCTGCATCCACGGGTCGCCACGCTCGGCCCAGTCCTCGATGCCGACGAAGATCGTGTTCGAGGCGCTGCGGAACCACTCGTCGGCCGGGCGGGTCGACAGGAGCACGAGGGCGTCAGGGTTGGCCTCGCTGAGCTCCCGCCACACCGCGGCACCGGGCCAGTCGACGATGGCCAGGAACCCCTCGAGGAGATCGTCCCAGTCGACGGGCTCGCCGTGCATCACCCGGGACCAACCGGCCCGCTGCGCCTCGGAGGGGAACACCTCGCTCATGTGGTGGCAGGGTCCGCCGAGCAGCCGCTCGAGGGCGACCTTGAGCGAGTGCGTCCCCGTCCGGCCCACGCCAGCCCCCACCACCTGCAGCTCCATGGGCGGGACCCTATCCCCGGCTGGCACAGCGCGAACGGGCCACCACCCGGGGGCCCGACGGGCAGGCTGGAGCGCGACGAGCGAGGTGACCCGAGGCTCAGCCGGCGGTCACCGACGGCGCCACCATCGGCCAGGGCCGCTCGCGCTCGACGGCCAGGGCGACGTCGAACAGGAGGCCGTCGCGGTGGTGGGCGGCCAGCACCTGCATGCCTACCGGGAGGCCGTCGACCGTTCCGGCCGGGATCGAGACGGCGGGGTTGCCGTAGAGGTTGGAGATGATGGTGAGGGCCCCCATGTTCACGAGGTCGGGGAACCGCTGGGCCGCCTGGGTGAGGACGGCCGACGGGAGCTTGGGGAGGGCGCTGGCGGTGAGCCGGATGCCGCCGAGCAGGGCTCGCACCGCGTAGCGGGCCGGACCGTTGCCGAAGAGCCGTTCGATGATCGGCGCCTGGGGCTGGCTGGTGACGGCGTCGGCGGCGAAGGCCGGGCCCGGGTTGGTGGCGGCGATGATGATGTCGACCTCGTCGAAGGCCCGGGCCATGGTCTCATTGGCCTCGATCCGCAGCAGCTCGGCGTCGGCCGCGGTGCGGAGGTTGTACATGGCCTCGGCCAGGTGGAGGCCCACCGCCACCTCGTCGGTGAGCTGGTCGGAGCACTTCGGCCAGGCCGGGCCGAGGTCGGCCAGGAGCGTGGCCAGGTTCCCCATCGCCCACTGGGCCGCGAGGTTGGGCAGCCGCAGGTCGAGGTCGACCTCCACCATCCGGTGCTCAGCGATGAGCGCCTTGGCCCCCTCGCGGATGCGGTCCTCCACGCCGGCCTCGAGCTCGACGCCACCGAGGTCGGGGATCACCGCCACCCGCAGGCCGGTGAGGTCGTGGGTGCCGAGGTCAGCCTCCCAGTGCCCGTGGCTGGGGATGCTGGAGGGGTCGTAGGCGTGGGTGCCGGCGCACACGTCGAAGACGCGCGCCGCGTCGCGGACCGAGCGGCTCAGGTTGCCCAGCACGACGGTGTGCGGCCGCATGAAGGCGTGCGGACCTCGCGGCGTGCGACCGAAGGTGCCCTTCATGCCGAGCAGGCCGGTGTAGCCGGCCGGGATGCGGATGGAGCCGCCGCCGTCGCCACCGGTGGCCAGGCCGACCAAGCCACCGGCCACCGCAGCCGCCGCGCCGCCCGACGAGCCGCCCACCGTCTTGCCGTGCTGCCACGGGTTGTGGGTGACGCCGTTGACCTTCGTGACGCTCACGTTGAGCCCGCCGAACTCGCTGGCCGTGGTCTGGGCGGCGGGCACGATGCCGCCTCGGTCGCGCAGCCGCTCGAAGAAGTGCGAGGTGCGGTCGGCCCGTCGACCCGCGAACACGAGCGAGCCCTCGGTGTAGGGCCAGCCCTCCACCGGGTCGAGCTCCTTGATCGCCGTCGGCACGCCGCCGAAGGGCAGCGACAGGTCGGCCGTGGCGGCCCGCTCGCGAGCCCGGTCGGCGTCGACGTAGGTGATGCAGTTCAGGTCGGACCTCTCGATGGCGGCCAGGGTGGCCTCCAGCTCCTCCACCGGTGATCGCTCACCCGCCCGGAAGGCATCGACGAGGGAGCAGGCATCGCCCTGCCAGGGAGCATCGGTCATGCGACCATCCTTTCCATCAGAGGCTGGTTCGGCGAACCGGCCGCCGGCACCTGCCCGAGATGTCCGAACCGAGCGGTGATGGTACGGCGGCGGTACGTCTCCCTCCTACCGTCCGAGGCGGGAGGGCACCATGGGGATCGGCTGGCGAAGGCAGCAGCGGGCGGCGCGGCGCGAGGGTGGATCGACGACCGGGCCCGGCGAGCAGGGTCGAGCGACGAGGACGGCGACGGCGGCCGGAGGCGCGCCCACGGTCATCGACCTCACCGAGGGGCTGGGGTGGGTGGCTCGGCTCGGTGATCCGGCGCACGTGGCCCAGCTGCGCGAGGGGCACCGGGAGCGGGCCGCCCGGCGTGAAGCCCAGCGCGACCTGGAGCGGCTGCGGGCTCGACACTGGAGCGGCGAGCGGGTGATCGAGGAGGGCCGCGTCGACCTCGACTGGTGGGCCCATCCCGAGGCGGACCCCTACGCGGTGCTCGGCCTGCTGCCGGGCGTGCCGCTGGAGGATGCCGCGGCCGCACGCCGGCGGATCGCCCAGGCCTGCCACCCCGACCGCCTCCGTGAGGGCGACGACACAGAGGAGGCGCAGCTGCGCATGGTCGCCGCCAACGCCGCCTACGACCGACTCCGACGGGCGCTGCGGCACGTCTGATCAGCCCCTGCCGGAGCGCCCGGTGTCGGGTCTCGTGCCAGAGCGTCGGCCAGATCAGCCCGGCGGACCTCCGTGCGCCGCTGCGCTGGGAGCGCCCACTCGTCGTAGCGGGCCTCCGGGAGGAGAGGGCCCTGATCGTTGGCCACCGCCTCGACCAGCGCCGCCCGGCGGGCGGGGCCGGGCTCCATGGCCAGCACCCGGCTGGCCTGCCGCTCGAGGAGGTGGTGGTCGACCACCGCCTCTGGGGCCAGCTCGAGGCGGTTGCCCTCGCGGACGACGAGCGGCACGTCCACGGCCTTGCGCACCCGCGCCAGGACGTTGCGGAGTCGGCGCCGCGCCACCTCTGCGTCGGCATCGGGCCAGAGGATCGTCGTCAGCTCCTCGACGTGGATCGCCCGACGCAGCGCCACCACCGCCACGGTGGTGGCCGCAGCACCGCTCGGCACCGGTCGGCACCGGCCACCCACCTCCACGGCGAGCCCACCGACGAGCCGGATCTCGATCGGGGCCTCCGCGCCGCCGCGTGACGCCGGTCGAGCGAGCGCAGCCTCCAGGCCGGGGCCCGTTCGCACGCCGAGGGCGGCCGCCACACCGTCGCGAAGCCGGTCGACCTCGGGTGGGCTCAGTCGGAGCTGGTCGGCCAGCACCAGCGCCGGTGCACCCTCGGCCGACGCCCTCGCCACCGCCAGCTCCGCCGGATCGAGGAGCGCCCAGGCCGGATCGCTCGGCGCCCGCCCGAGGCCAACGAGCAGGACACGGGCGCACCGGGCCGGCCCGACGAGGTCTTCGGAGGCCTCGTCGGCCAGCTCGTGCAGCACCTCGACGGCGCGCGCCGTTGCGCCATCGGCGAGGAGGCAGCGGGCGTGGAGCAGGCGGGTGAAGGCCTGCGCCAACGGGTCGGCGCCACTGCGATCGGCGGCCTGCTCCAGCCGGTCGAGGCGTTCTGCACCGGGTGCCACTAACGCCTCGCAACGCGCCAGCACGGCGCGGAGCCGACCATCGTCGGGCGGCGCGGTGCGGGCGAGCTCATCGACAAGTGGCTGCGCGTCGTCGGGGCGCCCGACCAACGCGTAGGCCACGGCGAGCGTGTGCTGGAAGAGGAGCACGGAGGGGTCGAGCGGGCCCGTCTGCACCAGGGGCTCCAACAGCGTGACGGCTCGAGCCGGATCCCCGGCCCAGACCTCAGCCGTGGCGAGGGCGCTCACCGCTCCGGAACGGAAGAGCCCGGGGCGATCCCCGGTGCCGTCGATCACGACCGCGGCCGCCGCCCGACACCGCTGGGGGTCACCGAGGAGGCTGTAGGCGTTGGCCAGCTCCACGTGGGCGAACAGCCACGGCACCCGCTGGCTGGTCTCGGCGGCGAGGTCGCGAGCCTCGGTCGCCAGCACCAGCGCCCGGGAGATCCGCCCTCGGCGGCGCTCGGCCACCGACAGCGCGCACAGGGGCATGGCCAGGGCCCCCACTGCGCCGCGAGCCCGCAGCTCGTCGATGGCCCGCACCAGGAGCGGCACCGCAAGGTCGTGGCGCTCCCGCCAGATCAGCGGCAACGCGACGGTGGAGACCAGCAGCGACACGTCACCCGCCGCCGGAGCCGCGTCAGCGTCGGCCAGCAGATGGACGATGGGGGCGATGTCCGTGCTGCGACCGGTGGCCAGCGCGACCGCCGTCTGCGCCGCCACCAGCTGGTGCCGCAGCGCCGGGTCTGCATGGTCGAGCTCGCCGAGGAGGAACTCGGCTTCGGCCAGCGTCTCCTCGGCGACGGCTGGGTGGCCACCGAAGAGCGCGTCGGGCACCAGGAGGAGGAGCGCCGCCACGGCCGTGGCCGGATCGTCGGGAGTGGCCTGGCGCGTGGCCTCCCGGAGCTGGTCCCGAGCGAGCCGCATGTCGCCACCGGCCAGGGCCACCCGTCCCGAGAGCATGGCCACCGGTGCCGACCAGGCCCCGTCGACCTCGTCCTGGAGGCGCCCGACCACCTCCCGGGCGCGCTCGGTCCGGCCGGCGTCGAGCCAGGCCCGGCCGGCCTCGAGCAGGGCGGCCCAGCGCTCCGGACCCGGCCCCGCGCCGGCGCCCAGCTCGAGCGCCGCCGCCAGGTCGGCGTCGCTGGCCCGCGATCGGGCGCGGCGCACGGCGCGCTCCACGTCGTCGACGACACGGCGATCGGCGTCGCTGCTCGCAGCACCGAGGCCGGTCAGCACGGTGGCCGACGGGAGCTCGAGGGCGCCGTGATGGGTCGGGTCCTGGCTGATCAGCACCGTGGTCTTGATGCCGTCCAGTCGCCTGGCCACGTAGGCCAGGGCGGAGGCGCTCCCCCGATCGAGCAGGTGAGCGTCCTCCACCACGATCACCAGCGGGCCTCGCTCGGCCGCCACCGAGAGGAGGCTGCGGAAGCCGATGGCGACGGCCAGCGAGTCGCCCTTCGGCGGTCCGAGGGCCAGCGCACCCGCCAGCGCAGCCGCCTGCACCGGAGGCAGCAGGTCGAGCAGCGCGGTGAGCGGGCGGCACAGCTCGGACAACCCGACGTAGGCGAGCAGGCGCTCATCGGGCGTGGCCCGCAGGGCCAGCGCCTGCGTGCCCGGGACGTCGGGCACCGCCCCGTCGGGAAGGCGACCGTGCACGACGAAGCAGCCTCCGTCACCGGTGGCCACGGAGGTCAGGATTTCCGTGGTGGCTCGCTCGCTGCGCCCGGCCTCAGACGAGCGATCGAGATCGCTCACGAGCGTGACCCTATCCCCGCCACGCAACCGCGATCAGCGGGCTCGCCGGGGCTACCGGGCGTCGTGCCCCACACGCCCGCCGACGATCGTGGCCACCAGGTGCAGGTCGGGCGTGAGCAGCACCAGGTCGGCACGGGCGCCGGGCGCTACCACGCCACGCAACCCGTCGTGCAGCAGCCGGGCCGGGTTGGCCGAGGCGGCCGCCAACGCCTCCGCCGCCGAGCAGCCGGAGAAGGCCACGAGGTTGCGGATGGCCTGGTCCATGGCCAGGTTGCTGCCGGCGAGGGTGCCGTCGGCCAGCCGCACGCTGGTGGCATCGACGGTGACGGGTCCGTAGGTGCCCGGCGGCTGGCCGAGGGCGGCCACGGCGTCGGTCACGATCGTGAGACGGTCACGCAGGGCGGCCTGGGCCAGGGCCACGGCCGCCGGGTGCACGTGCACGCCGTCGGGGATGAGGCCCACGTGGAGGCGCGGGTCGCTGAGAGCCACGCCGGCCAGTCCCGGCTCGCGGTGGTGCACCGGCGCCATGGCGTTGAACAGGTGGGTGACCCAGCGCACCCCCGCGTCGACGGCCTCGGTGGCCTCCGCCGCGGTGGCCGGCGTGTGGCCGGCCGACACGACGATGCCGCGCTCGACGAGCGCCGCGATCACCTCGTGCGCACCGGGCAAGTCGGGCGCGAGGGTCACCAGGGCCACGCCCGCCTCTCGGGACCACCCGTCGACGGCGTCGAGCGTGGGCGGTTGCAGGTGCTCGGCTCGGTGCGCCCCCTTCTTGGCCTCCGACAGGAACGGGCCCTCGAGGTGCAGGCCCACGGGGATGGCACCCCGCCAGCCCTCGGGCGGGCCGGCCGCCAGCGCGGCGAGGGCGCGATCCACCGTGCCCTCAGGTGAGGTGACGATCGTGGGGAGCCAGGCGGTCACGCCGAAGCGGGGCAGCTCGGCGGCCAGGTCCCACAGGCGCTCGGGCGTGGCGCTCAGGTCGATGCCCAGCCCGCCGTTGCACTGCAGGTCGATGGCGCCCGGCGCCACCAGCAACCCGGAGGCGTCCAGCACCTCAGCGTCGTCACCCAGGTCGTCGTCGACCACCACCCCCAGGCGCGCCGCCACATCGCCCTCCACCCAGCGACCGTCGCCGCCCCGC
>JBPPMN010000184.1:0-11967 GCA_051306055.1 Acidimicrobiales bacterium | reverse complement strand
GCGCACTCGCCGGGCTCGTGGCCGGGAACACCATCCGGCACCACCCCCTCGAGGGGGTCGGCCAGGTCGGCGTAGACGGCCTGCACGATGGCGTCGCGATCGATGGCGGCCACGATGGCAGCACGGAGGTCGGCGTTGCCGAGGGCCGGACTGGCCACGTGCATTCCGAAGAACAGCTCCGCGTGGAACGGGGCGAAGTGGTCGTCGCCGTGGGCCTCCACCGCATCGCCGTAGCGGCTGGCCGGCACGAGGGCCCAGTCGAGGTCGCCGCGGTCGAAGGCGTCGTAGGCGTCCTCCGGGGAGCCGAAGGGCTGGAGCACGACCTCGTCGACCGCTCCCTGGCCGCCCCGGCGGGTGGCCACCACCGCACCGTCGTCGTCGGCCTCGAGCGTCCACGGGCCGGTGATCTCGCTCGGCACCTCATCCTCGAGCGCCTCGACGTCGGTGATGCCGAAGGTGGGTCCCGCCAGCAGCTCAGGCAGCACGCTGAGCGGCTCCGCGAGCGCGATCACCACCGTGGTCTCGTCGAGGGCGGTGACGCCGGCCAGCGTTTCGGCGTCGCCGTCGGCCAGGGCCCGGAAGCCGCTCACCGGTTCGAGGGCCAGGGCGGCCAGCGACGTGTCGCCGGCGGCCGCGACGCGGGTGAGCGAGGCCACCACATCGGCCGCCATCACCTGCCGCCCGCTGCTGAAGGTCGCCTCGGGGTCGAGGCTGAAGGCCCAGATCCGGCCGCTGGAGTCGACCTCCCACTCGGTGGCCAGCGCCGGCTGGGCCCGGCCCTCGTCATCGAGGGTGGTGAGCCCCTCGTGGAGCAGATCGAGCACGAGCAGGTCGCTCGGCGAGGCCAGCGAGGCCTCGAGGGGGTCGAGCACCAGGGGACCCCCGAGGCCGAGGCGGACCGTGCCCTCATCAGCCGGCTGCACCTCTGGTGCCGCGGTCGTGCTGGTGGCGTCGTCACCGTCGTCGCCGCCGGTGCAGGCGGCCAGCACCCCGAGGGCGGCCAGCAGGGCCAGAGCACGCCGGACTCGCCCGCCAGCGGCGCTCATGGCGTCAATCGAGGAGGAACGCCAGGCCGGTGGTGGTGAAGATGAAGGTGAGGGCCACGACCACGGTGATGCGGTCGAGGTTGCGCTCGGCGGCCGCCGAGCCGAGCGCTGTGGCACCGACCCCGCCACCGAACATGTCGGACAGACCGCCGCCCTTGCCGCTGTGCAGGAGCACGAGGCCGATCAGCAGGATCGAGACGGCGAGGTGGAGGAAGATGATGATGGGTTCGAGCACGAGATCTCCTGTGAGGGCGCTCGACCACGCTAGCAGCAGGCCCCCGAAGGCCGGCAGCCCACGGGCGAGTTCAGGATGCGTCGCGAGCGACGGTGAAGTGGCAGGCGACGGGGTGCCCGGCCGCCGAGGAGTCGAGCAGCGGTTCCCGGTCGACGCACGCCGAGGTGTCGCGGCCGGCGGCGTCGAGCTCGAGCTTCTTCCAGCACCGGGTGCGGAACCGGCACCCGGACGGCGGGTCGGCGGGGCTGGGCGGGTCGCCCTGCAGGATGATCCGGGCGCGGGCCTGCTCGAGGCGCGGGTCGGGCAGCGGGACGGCCGACAGGAGCGCCTGGGTGTAGGGATGGCCGGCTTCGCCGTAGATCTCGTCGCGGGTGCCCTCCTCCAGGATCTTCCCGAGGTACATGACGGCCACGCGGTCGGCGATGTGGCGCACCACGGAGAGGTCGTGGGCGATGAAGACGTAGGCCAAACCGAGCTCGTCCTGCAGCTTCTCGAGGAGGTTCATGACCCCCGCCTGGATCGACACGTCGAGGGCGGAGACGGGCTCGTCGAGGACGATCAGCTCTGGCTCCAGCGCGAGGGCCCGGGCGATCCCGACGCGCTGGCGCTGGCCTCCTGAGAACTCGTGCGGAAAGCGGTTGGTGTGCTCCGGCGAGAGGCCCACGATGGTGAGCAGCTCCTGGATGCGCTCGACGATCCGCTTGTCGTCCCAGCCGAAGTGCACCTTGAGCGGCTCCGCCAGGGTGGCGCCGACGGTCATTCGGGGGTTGAGGGAGGCATACGGATCCTGGAACACGATCTGGAAGCGCCGGCGCTCCCGGGCCAGGTCCTTCCCGCGCATCTTGGTGAGCGACCGCCCATCGAAGAGCACCTCGCCGGCCGTGGGCGGGATGAGGTCGAGGAGCAGGCGGCCGGTGGTGGACTTGCCGCACCCGGACTCCCCGACCAGGCCGAGCGTCTGCCCCTGCTGCACCTCGAGCGACACGCCGGCCACGGCCGACACTGCGCCCACGGCTCGGCCCAGGAGACCGCCCCGGATCGGGAAGTCCTTCACCAGGTTGGTGGCAACGAGCAGCGACGACGACGTGCCGTCGGTTGCGGGGGTGGAGGCCACGGCGGTCACGTCTTTGCCCCTCCGTCGGGCTCGGTGGGGGCGGGCTTCAGCGCGGCCGGGACGACGTCGTCGCTGCCCAGGTCGGCGACCACGAGCTCCGATTCGTCGACCGACGCCCGCAGCGACTCGACCGTGATGCCCTCGAGCTCCTCGGCATAGTGGCAGGCCGCACGGTGGGCGTCGCCGGTGAGCAGCCGCAACCGCGGGACCTCGGTGTCGCAGAGCCCGGGCACCCGGGCGAACCGGCAGCGAGGGTGGAAGGCGCAGCCCTCGGGGCGGCGGATGAGCGAGGGAGGCGACCCCTTGATGGGGACCAGGGCCTCGTCGCCCACGTCGTCGAGGCGAGGCAGGCTGGCCAGGAGGCCGAGCGTGTACGGGTGCCTCGACTCGTAGAAGATCTCCTCGGTGGTCCCCATCTCCACCTGGCGGCCGGCGTACATCACCATCACCTCGTCGGCCAGGCCGGCCACCACGCCGAGATCGTGGGTGATCAGGATGATCCCGGAGTCGATCTCGTCCTTGATGGCCATCAGCACCTCGAGCACCTGAGCCTGGACGGTGACGTCGAGGGCGGTGGTGGGCTCGTCGGCGATGAGCAGGTCGGGCTTGCAGGTGATGGCCATGGCGATCATGGCCCGCTGGCGCATGCCGCCGGAGAACTCGTGGGGGTACATCCCGGCCCGCTTGCGGGCCTCGGGGATCCCCACGAGGTCGAGCATCTCCGCCGCCCGCTCGAGGGCCTGCTTCTTGTTCAGGCCCTCGTGCACCCGCGCCATCTCCCCGATCTGGCGGCCCACGGTGTGCACGGGGTTCAGGGCGGTGAGCGGGTCCTGGAAGATCATGGCGATCTCGCCGCCCCGGATGCGCCGCCGCTCCTCCTCGGAGAGGGTCAGGATGTCGCGGTCGCGCCAGATGATCTCACCCGACTCGACCTTCACGTCGGGGATGAGGCCCATGATGGTCATGGCCGTGACCGACTTGCCAGAGCCCGACTCGCCCACGATCGCGAACACCTCGCCGCGGTGGACGTCGAAGCTGATCCCGTCGACGGCCTTCACCACACCGTCCTCGGTGTGGAAGTAGGCCTGCAGGTCGCGGACCGACAGGAGCATCTCTCGGGAGCCGACCGACCGGTCGGGGCTCGGGGGGGTCGTCATGGAAACGGTCACTTCAGCTTGGGGTCGAGGGCATCGCGCAGGCCGTCGCCCACGAAGACGAACGCCAGGACGGTGAGGAAGATGGCGGCACCGGGGAAGAACAGCAGGTGCGGAGCGCTGGTGATCTGACCGCTGCCCTCGGCCACCATCAGGCCCCAGGCGGGAGTGGGGAACTGCGGGCCGACCCCGAGGAACGACAGCGCCGCCTCCGAGAGGATCACCGTGCCGACGGCGATCGTGCCGTAGACGATGATCGGCTGAAGGGCGTTGGGGAGGATGTGGCGGAACATGATCCGCCGACGCGAGTAGCCGAGGGCCTGTGCGGCCTCGACGTACTCCAGCTGCTTGAGCGACAGGAAGCTCGCCCGCACGATCCGCGCGATGCCGAGCCATCCGGTGAACCCGAGCACGAAGATGATCGAGTTCTCGCTGCGCCCGAACACCGTGGCCACCGCGATGGCCAGGACGATGTAGGGGATGGCGAGGAAGATGTCGATGAAGCGCATGATGAACGTCTCGAGGACGCCACCGAAGAACCCTGCCGTGGCCCCGACGGTGAGCCCGATGGCCAGCGCGATGGCGGTCGCCGAGAAGCCGATCTTGAGCGACACCCGGGCGCCGTAGACGACCCGCGAGAACACGTCGAACCCGGCGATGTCGGTGCCGAAGCGGTGATCGCCGAGGAGGTCCGGCGGGAGCCTCGACGAACCCGGCGAGCGCTGGTCGAAGTCGTAAGGGGCGATCAGCGGGGCGAAGATGGCGATCAGTACGAGCGCCACGATCAGGAACAGCCCGAACATCGCCAGCTTGTTGCGCTTGAAGCGGCGCCACACGTCGACGCGCAGCGGGCGGGCCTCACCGAGGTCGTCGCCGGGCTCTTGCTCGATGACTTCCTGCTCGCCTGCTGACGCGGCCGGATCCAGGATGGTCACTTGGACTCTCCCCCACCCAGGCGGATCCTGGGATCGAAGAACGCATAGGACAGGTCGACCAGCAGGTTGACCACGGTGTACACGAGCACCACAGCCAGCGTCAGCCCCAGGACGACCGGGAGGTCCCGGGTCTGAACCGAGTTGGCGATCTCGGAGCCGAGCCCCGGCCACGAGAAGGTGGTCTCCGTGAGGACGGCCACGCCGATGACGGTGCCCAGGTCGATGCCAATGAGTGTGATGACGGGGAGCATGGCGTTGCGCAGGCCGTGGCGCATCACGATCTGGCGCTCGGGGAGGCCCTTGGCGCGGGCGGTGCGCATGTAGTCGGCCCGCATCACCTCGAGCATGGAGCCGCGGGTCATGCGCGCCGTGAGCGCGGTCGACACGCTGGCCAGCGCGATCGCCGGGAGCAGGAGGTACCGGAGCTGCTCGACGCTGCCGGGGATGAAGAAGAAGTCCCACTCGTCGGGACCCATGCGCGACGTGCGCAATCGCATCCACTCCGGCCAGTCGTGCTTGTTCGGGTACACCGCGAACGCGTACTGGAGCAGGAAGCCCAGCACGAAGACTGGGATGGCGGACGCTCCCGCCGTGACGACAGTCGTGACCTTGTCGCCGAACGAGTACCGCCTCAGCGCCGAGTAGATGCCGACCGAGATGCCGGCGATGATCTCGATGATGATGGCCCAGATGCCGAGGCGAAGGCTGTTGACGGCCTTCTCGCCGAGCAGGTCGTTGACGGACCGCCCGCTCAGGTAGGAATCGCCCAGGTCCCACTGGATCGTGCGCTCCCAGTAGTTGCCGAACTGCACGTAAAGCGGCTCGTCGAGCCCGTACCGCGCCGCGGCACGGTCGATCACCTCTTGGGGCACGTTGCGGTCGGCGCCGCCCACGATGAGGTTCGTGATGTCGCCGGGGAGGGCGAACAGCAGGAAGAACAGGAACGAGAGCGCGAAGAACACCGTCGGGATGATCAACAGGATGCGGCGGATGGTGTAGCTGATCATCGGAACCTCCGATCGGTGCGCTCAAGCGGGGACGGAACGGGCGGGGGCGCGTGATGCGCCCCCGCCCGGACCACAGGGTCAGGTCAGCGGACTACTCCGCCAGCCTCACCCGCTCCCACTTGATGATGCCGAACTCCTGCGGGAACTCGGCGACCCGCTCGGGGTCGTACACGTAGTCGCCCCGGTACCAGTTGATCGGGACGGCCATCGTGGCCTCGTTCAGGAGGATCTGCTCGGCCTGGTTGAACAGGTCCGCCTGCTCATCCTTGTCGACGGTCTGCTTGCCCTCGTCGACGAGTGCATCGAACTCCTCGTTGACGAAGCCGTAGTTGTTGCCGTCGAGGGCATCGCCGTGGAACAGGTCGTACATGAAGTTGTCGTACGTCGGGTAGTCGGCGATCCAACCCGAGCGGCAGAAGACGCACGCGCCATCGGCCAGGTCGCTGAAGTAGGTCTCACCGACCATGGGCTCGGCGACGGCATCGATCCCGGCCGCCTTCATGTTGTCGACCATGATGGCGACGACGGGCTCGTGCCCGGCGTCGGCGTTGAACTGCACCGGGATGGGTTCGCTCTGGGTGTTGCCAGCGTCGAGCCACTCCTGGTACTTGGCCGTGGCGGCCTCCAGGTCGAACCCGCAGTACTCGCAGATGCCTTCCTGCCAGCCCGGGATGCCCTCGGGCACGATGCCCGTGGACGTGGTGCGGGAGCCGTTGTAGACGGACTCGTTGATGTCCTCCCGGTCGATCGACAGCGAGATCGCCTGGCGCAGCGCCAGGTTCTCCTCACCACCGACCAGCGGGTCCCGGTCGTTGAAGACCCAGTGGTAGGTGCCCAGGTACAGGCTGTCGAGCGTCGTCGCGTAGTCCTCTTGGGCCTGCGTCACGAGCGCGGGCGGGATGTTGGCGTTGTGGCCTTCACCGGCCTCGAAGGCGTTGTACGCCGTGTCGGGGTCGGCGCTCACTCGGAACTCGATCCGGTCGAGGCGATCGTCGAAGGTCTCACCCTCGGCGGTGCCAGCCCAGTCCTCGTTCTTGACGAGGACGATCTCGGTCGAGTTGCGAGCCGACTCCATCATGTACGGGCCGTTGCCGATCATGAGGCCGTTCTCCCACTCGGAGAAGTCCTCGGCCTCGGTGGCCTCGAGCGGCATCGGCATGAACAGCTGGAAGCCGGCCACCGCGTCGAAGTTGGCGTAGGGCTCGGCGAGGGTGACCGTGAGGGTCATGGCCTCGTCGTCGGCCTCCACACCAGCGAGGGTGTCGGCCTCGCCGGCCAGCTTCTCGGCGCCACCGTCGATGAAGTTGAACAGGTAGCTGTAGTCACCGGCGAACTCCGGATCGGAGGCCCGCTCCCAGGCGTTGGCGAACGAGCTCGGGAGCACGTCCTCGCCGTTGGAGAAGGTGACGCCCTCACGGATCTGGAAGGTCCAGGTGATGGCGTCCTCGCTGGCCTCGTACGACTCGGCCACATCCGGGACGATCTCGGGGTCGCCGCTGGCGAGGGAGATGTCGGTGAGGCCGTCGTAGAGGGCGGTGATGATCTGGAAGGCGTCGAGCGTCGTGTTCAGCGCCGGGTCGATGTACTCCAGCGGATCACCCACGATCGTGCCGAGGTCGATGAACTCGCCGCCGCCGACGCCTGCAGCGTCGCCTTCGTCGGTCGTCTCCTCGGTGGCGTCGTCGGTGCCCTCGGAGCCCTCGTCGCCGTCGTCGCCGCAAGCGGCTGCTACGAGCGAGAGCCCGAGGAAGAGGGCAAGGAGCTTGATGCCCCTGCGCTTGAGTCTCACGTGGTGGACCTCCCTATGGCGTGGTCAGGACTGCTGCAGGGGACCAGGCCATGGGGACCTGGGCTGGCTTCGTGGGCCGAGGCAGTGACGACGGATCGCTCCGACGCCCCTCCCCCTACGACATTGCTCGCCCCGGCAAAGACGTGATGACCGAGCCGTGACGAGCGGGCAAACCGTACCACCATCGATCACGGCATCGGAACCATTGCAGGTGAAGGTGACCAACCAAAGGCCACCACCATGAGCGAATGGTCTACCGTGTAACGCAACCGTTAGGCGGAATGGCCGGGTTCCTTCACTTCTTAGTGCACAGATCGCCCAATCGCACCCGCCAGTTGGACGGATCGCCCAGCAGAACTGGCTGTGCCAGCGATCAGTCCGGGGCGCCGGGGGTGGCTCAGAGGCGAAACTGCACGATGCGGGCGAAGTCGTCGGCATCGAGACTGGCCCCGCCGACGAGGGCCCCGTCGATGTCGGGCTGGGCCATGAGCTCGGCGGCGTTGGTGGGCTTCACCGAGCCGCCGTACTGGATGCGCACGGCCTCGGCCGCCGCCGCTCCGAAGCCGGCCGACACCACTTGGCGGACCAGCGCGCACACCGCCTGGGCGTCGTCGCTGCTGGCGGTGCGACCGGTGCCGATGGCCCAGATGGGCTCGTAGGCGATGACCAGGCCGGCCACCTGGTCCTTCGTGAGCCCGGCCAGGCCGGCCTGCACCTGCGCCGTCACCTTGGCCTCGGTGCTGTCGGCCTCCCGCTCCTCGAGCGTCTCGCCACAGCACAGGATCGGGGTCATCCCCCACTTGAGGATGGCCGCCACCTTCTGGTTCACCATCTCGTCGGTCTCGCCGAACACCTCACGGCGCTCGGAGTGGCCGGCGATCACGTAGCGAACGTCGAGCTTGGCCAGCATGGCCGGCGACACCTCACCGGTGAAGGCGCCCTTCTCCTCGAAGTGGCAGTGCTGGGCCCCCAGCGCGATCGGGATGGGCTCCTTCTCGCTGATGAAGTAGGTCTGCACCGTGCGCAGGTCGGTGAAGGGCGGGTGGACCGACACCTCCACGGCGTCGTGGTCCTCCGCGGTGATGAGGTAGCTCAGCTTCTGCACGAGCTGCAGCGCCTCGAAGTGGTTGTGGTGCATCTTCCAGTTGCCGCTGATCAGCGGCTTGCGGGTGACCTTGCTCACGTTGGGGTCCACTCTCCTCGTAGGGCAGCCAGGCCGGGGAGGTCGCCCTGCTCGAGGAGCTCGAGGCTGGCGCCACCGCCGGTGCTGATGTGGTCGATGCGGTCGGCCAGGCCGAACTGGGCCACCGCGGCAGCGGAGTCTCCCCCACCCACGACGGTGAAGGCGTGGCTCTCGGCCACCGCCTCAGCCAGCGTGCGGGTGCCCGCCTCGAAGCGCGGGTCTTCGAAGACCCCCATCGGGCCGTTCCAGAACACGGTGCGGGCGTCGAGCACGGCGTCGGCGAACTCGGCCGAGGTGCCGGGACCGATGTCGAGGCCCATCCAGCCGTCGGGCACGTTGACACCCAGCTGGCGCACGTCGCCGCCGGCGGCAGGGTTGCCGATCTCGCCGCCGGGGCCGAGCGCGGTGACGTCGGACGGCAGCCGGATGGCAGCCCCGGCGTCGAGCAGGCCCTTGCAGGTGGCGACCATGTCGTCCTCGCACAGCGACGACCCGACAGCGTGACCCTGCGCCTTGAGGAACGTGAAGCACATGCCGCCGCCGATGAGGACCTCGTCGGCCACCTCGAGCAGGGCCTCGATCACCTTGAGCTTGTCGCTCACCTTGGACCCGCCCAGGACCGCCACGAACGGGCGGTTGGGGTGGGAGCGCAACCCGCCGAGCACCTCCACCTCCTTGGCCAGGAGGCGACCCGCGGCGCTGGGCAGGTGCTGGGGCGGGCCCACGATGGAGCCATGGGCCCGATGGGAGGCACCGAAGGCGTCGTTGACGTAGACGTCGAAGCCCTCGATCAGCTTCGCCACGAACGCAGGGTCGTTGCCCTCCTCGCCCGGGTCGAAGCGGAGGTTGTCGAGCAGCTCCACGCCCGGGGCCAGCTCGGCCAGGCGGGCCCGGATGGGCTCGACCCCGTACTTCGGGTTGGGCGTGCCCTTGGGGCGACCGAAGTGCGTGCAGGCCACCACCGTCGCGCCGTGGTCCTGGAGCCAGGCGATGGTGGGCAGGGCGGCCTTGATGCGCAGGTCGTCGGTGATCTCGCCATCGTGGACGGGCACGTTGAAGTCGGCCCGCAGGAGCACCCGCTTGCCGTCGAGCGGCAGCAGGTCCTCCAGGACCGGGACGCTGGGCACCGCGGACCTAGGCCTTGAGCTTGTTGCCGGTGATCTCGATGAGGTCGACCAGGCGGTTCGAGTAGCCCCACTCGTTGTCGTACCAGCCCATCACCTTCACGAGGTTGCCCATGGCCATGGTGATCGGGGCATCGAAGGTGCAGGAGGCGGGTGAGCCGACGATGTCGCTGCTCACGATCGGCGCCTCGTTGTAGACGAGCACCTTCGACATCGGGCCGTCGGAGGCGGCGGAGCGGAAGGCGTCGTTGACCTCGTCGACCGTGACGTCCTTGTCCAGGACGGCGGTGAAGTCGGTGATGGAGCCGTCGGGCACGGGCACCCGCAGCGAGGTGCCGTCGAGGCGACCCTTCATGGCCTCCAGCACGAGGCTGGTGGCCCGGGCGGCGCCGGTGGAGGACGGGATGATGTTGATGGCCGCAGCGCGCGCCTCTCGGAGGTCCTTGCTGGGGCCGTCGACCACAGCCTGGGTGCCGGTGTAGGCGTGGATGGTCGTCATCAGGCCCTTCTGCACGCCGAAGGCGTCGTCGAGGACCTTCACCATGGGCACGAAGCAGTTGGTGGTGCACGAGGCGTTGGAGACCACCTTGTGGTTGGCAGGGTCGAAGGTGTCGTCGTTGACACCCACCACGAAGGTGGCGTCGGCACCGGCCGAGGGGGCCGAGACGATCACGAACGGGGCGCCGGCCTCGAGGTGCATCGACGCCTTCTCCTTGGCGGAGAAGATGCCCGTGGCCTCGATCACCATGTCGACGCCGAGGTCGCCCCACGGCAGCGCCTTCGGATCGCGCTCGGCGAGGATCTTGAGCTCCTGGCCATCGATGCTGATGCCGTCGTCGGTCTGGGCGATCTCTGCGTCCCAGGTGCCGAGGATGGAGTCGTACTTGAGGAGGTGAGCCATCAGCTCCTTGGAGCCGAGGTCGTTGGCGGCCACGAACTCGATGTCGGCTCCGCGCTGCTTGGCTGCGCGAAGGAAGTTGCGGCCGATCCGGCCGAATCCGTTGATGCCGACACGGATGCTCATCGTGTGGTGCTCCTCATGGTTGGGTGATCGAGATCGAGGCCATCCGAGCAGATCGGCGGCCGAGGCAGCCAGTCTGCCAGGGCGCTCACCGGCCGAGCGCCGCGATGGCGCTGCCCAGGGCGGTGGTGTCGTGGGTGAGCCCGGTGGCGTCGGCCAGCTGCGCCCGCACCAGCTCCACGCCGGGCCGGGGGTCGAGCTCGGTGCCGGTTGGCGCCAGCACCACGTCGACGGGCACGTCGTGGTGGGCCAGGGCCTGCAGGTGGGCGGCCAGGTCGTAGCCCTGGGCCTCGCAGTCCTCGGGCTGCAGGTTGCTCACGTAGACGACCCTGGCCGCGGTGTCGGCCAGCGCCTTGCGCACGTCGCCCACCACGGCCGTGGCCAGCACGCTGGTGAACAGCGAGCCGGGGCCCAGCACGACGAGATCAGCGCTGCGGATGGCCTCGATGGCGAGGTTGGAGGCGGCGGTGGCGCTGGGCGCCACCCACACCTCGTGCACCCCCGGTGTGCTGGCCACGGCCACCTGCCCTTCGATCCGGGTGCCGTCCTCGGTGCGGCCGACGAGCACCACGGCGTCGTCGGTCACCGGCACCACCCGGGCCTGGCGCAGGTCGATGCCGCAGGTGTGGGCCACCTCGTCGCAGGCCGACTGCAGGTTGCCCAGCTCCTCGGTGAGGGCCAGCAGCAGCAGGTTGCCCACGGCGTGGCCG
This sequence comes from Acidimicrobiales bacterium, assembly GCA_051306055.1. Lineage (GTDB taxonomy): Bacteria > Actinomycetota > Acidimicrobiia > Acidimicrobiales > VFJN01 > VFJN01. Next base: position 649 of record JBPPMN010000184.1, on the reverse strand, counting down.
CTGAGCTCACCGGCGTCGAAGCGCCGCTCCAGCACCCGAGGCCAGAGACGGTCGGGGTCGGCCAAGGCGGCCAGGCAGCGGCGCACGTCGCCCAGGGCGGGCACATCCCATGACTCGCGCAGGCGGCCGGTGGAGCCGCCGTCGTCGGCCGTCGACACCACGGCGGTGACGTGGTCGGCCCAGGGGGCGATGGCCTGCAACGACACCGCGAGCCCGTGGCCACCACCGAGTGCGACCACCTGCGACGGCGGCCTCACTTGGTGACGTCCCGGTGCACCACCGTGGGCTCCACCCCCTGGCCACGGAGGATGGCGGCCACCGCCTCGGCGATGGCCACCGAGCGGTGCCGCCCGCCGGTGCAGCCGAAGGCGACGGTGAGGTACGACTTGCCCTCGGCCACGTAGGCCGGCAGCAGCAGCCCGAGGAGGCCCTCGAGGTGGCCGAGGAACTCGCCCGCCTCCTCCTGCTCGAGCACGTAGCGGCGCACGGGCTCGTCGAGACCGGTCTGGGGCCGCAGGTCCTCCACCCAGTGCGGGTTGGGGAGGAAGCGGCAATCGAGCACGAGGTCGACGTCGACGGGCAAGCCGTGCTTGTACCCGAACGACACCACCCGAGTCTGCATGCCGCCGTGCGGCTCGTCGCCGCCGAA
>JBPPMN010000121.1:0-3841 GCA_051306055.1 Acidimicrobiales bacterium | reverse complement strand
CCACGTTGACGGTGCCCTGGGCCTGCACGGTGGCCTCGTCGAAGGTGAACGGGAACTCCTCGATGGGGTAGTCGACAGCGGCGGCGCCCACCGAGAGGGGCTCGATCGGCACCAGGATCGGGTCACCCTCCTCCTCGAGGATCGTCTCGAGGTCGAAGTCGAAGGTCTGGTACGTGCAGACGCCGAGGACCTCGTGGGTGCCGACCGTGTCGAGCGGCAGCACGACGTCGACCGTCCCGGTGGGGTAGCGCTCGGTGGTCTCGATGGTGTCGACCAGCACGCCGTCGACGAACACGGCCAGGTCAGGGTGGTCGGCGGCCAGCTCGTCGAGCAGCGGGTCGGGCTCCTCGCCGCCCAGCTCCTCCAGGAATCCGAAGTCGTTCTCGGCCTGGCAGAGGGAGAAGGTGGCCACCACCTCGTCGCCGACCTCCACCTCGTCGTCGGACAGCGAGAGCGTCAGCGGCGGCTGCGCCACGCGGAGCATGTCGATGATGATGCCGTCGTCGTCGACGGGCTCCAGGTGGTCGGCGCTGCGGATGATCACCGGATCCTCCTCGCCCAGGCCGGGGAAGCACGAGGCCACCACCATGTGCTGGCCGGGACGGGTGGGGGCCGGGAAGGTCGCTTCGAACACGCCCTCGTCGTCGGCCATCACCGACGCGACCGGGTCGGGCTCTGCGGTGGGCTCCTCGGTGATCACGTAGATGTCGACCGGGAGCGGGGTGTCGGCCGCACCCACGGCGACGACCTCGTCGGTGCCCTCTTCGTCTTCCACGAGGCAGGCCGGGCCCTCGTCGGCGTTGGTCACCGTGACCATCCCACCGGGGGCGACCGGGTCGGGGCTGAGGCTGAGGCCGTAGTCGCAGGCCCCGAGCGCCAAGGCGCCGGCGCCGAGCAGGGCCAGGCGCCGGAGGAGGGTGGTGTCCGCCATGTGAGCACTTCCGATCTGAGAGGGAGAAATTCCCCGGAGACACTAGCCAGCCACGGCGCGGCACTTGGGTTTGCCGCTCGCCTAGCGTCATCCCGTGCCCAGCCACCCCGTCCTCGTCGTCCACCCCGAGGTCGAGCAGGCGCTGGCCGTCGGCGGGCCGGTGGTGGCGCTGGAGTCCACCATCATCAGCCACGGCCTGCCCCGGCCCGACAACCTCGCGGTGGCGGCTCGGATCGAGCAGGCCGTGCGCGACGAGGGCGCGGTGCCCGCCACCATCGCCGTGGTCGACGGCCAGGTGCACGTGGGCCTCGACGACGGCGCGCTGCGCACCATTGCCACCAGCGACGACGTGGTGAAGGCCAGCGGGCGCGACCTCGCCGTGGTCGCGGCCAAGGGAGCCCACGCCGCCACCACGGTGGCGGCCACCTCACACCTCGCGGCTCGGGCCGGCATCTCGGTGTTCGCCACCGGCGGCCTGGGCGGGGTGCACCGAGGGGCGGCCACCAGCTTCGACGAGTCGGCCGACCTCGTGAGCCTGGCTCGCTGCCCCATCACCGTGGTGTGCGCCGGGGTGAAGTCGATCCTCGACGTGGGGGCCACGCTCGAGCGGCTGGAGACGCTCGGGATCGGCGTCGTCGGCTACGGCACCGACCGGTTCCCCGGGTTCTACCGGAGCGACTCCGGCTTCGGCGTCGACTGGCGGGTCGACTCCCCCGAGGAGGTGGCGGCGGTCATGGCTGCTCGCGCCGCACTGGGCACCGACCGGAGCGCGCTGGTGGTCGCCCACCCCCTGCCCGAGGCCGAGCAGGTCGACCAGGCCCTGCACGACCGCGTGCTGGCCGAGAGCCTGGCCGCGGCGGAGGCGGCCGGGATCACGGGCAAGGCCGTCACGCCCTTCCTGCTCGAGCGCTTCCACCGGGAGACCGGCGGCGAGAGCCTCCGGGCCAACATCGCCATCATCCTGGCCAACGCTGCCCTGGCCGCCCGGATCGCGGTGGCCGCCGCCGCCGCTCGCTGAGCGATGTCCGGCGACGTGGTGATGGTGGTGGTGGTGGGCGACCTGATGGTCGACGTGGTCGTGGTGCCGGCAGGCCCGCTGGCCCACGGCAGCGACACCCCGGCCACCGTGCGCTCGACCGGCGGCGGCTCGGCCGCCAACACGGCCTGCTGGCTGGCCTGGCGGGGGCGGGCCGTGCGCCTCGTGGCCGCGGTGGGCGATGACGGGCTGGCCCAGGCCGCCCTCGACGACCTCCGCTCGGCGGGCGTGCGCTTCGCGGGCCCCGTCGTGCCCGAGGCGGCCACCGGCACCTGCGTGGTCCTGGTCGACGAGGACGGCCAGCGCACGATGCTGCCCGACCGCGGCGCCAACGACCGATTGCCCGCCGACGCCGCGGTGCCGACACTGGCCGACCGACCCGCGTGGCTGCACCTCTCGGGCTACACGCTGCTGGGCGACGGGTCCCGAGCGGCCGGACGGAGAGCGCTCGAGGCGGCCCGCGCCGCGGGCATCCCGACCTCCGTCGACGCATCCAGCGCCGCGCCCCTCGCCGCTGTCGGGGCCGACCGCTTCCTCGACTGGGTCGAGGGAATCGACGTGCTCTTCGCCAACGACGACGAGCTGGCCGCCCTCGGCGGGCTCGACGCGGCGGCGTCCCGGGTGGGCACCGTGGTGGTGAAGCACGGCCCGGACGGGGCGTCGTGGATCAGCCCCGCCGGCCGGCACCACGCGCCGAGCGTGGCCGATCGGGTGGTCGACACGGTGGGGGCCGGCGACGCCTTCGACGCCGGCTACATCGACGCACTGCTCCAGGGCGGTGACCCGACCGAAGCGCTGCGAGCCGCCAGCGAGACGGCCGCCGCCGCGCTGGCCCGCTTCGGCGCCCGCCCCGACGTCAGCGGGGCGTGAGGAGCACGACGGGGATGTCGCGCTCGGTGCTGGCCTGGTAGTCGTCGTAGGCGGGCCACACCGCAGTGCAGCGGGGCCACCACTGCGCCTTCGCGTCGGCGTCGGCCACCCGAGCCGTGTAGTCGCGCAGCTCTGGCCCGTCCTGCAGGCTCACCAACTGGTCGGCCTCGAGGTTGAGGAACCACACGGGGTGGTCGGGAGCACCGCCCATCGAGGCCACCACGGCGTACTCGTCGCCGTGGCGCACTCGGATGAGGGGCGACTTGCGGACGGTGCCGGAGCGGCGGCCGCGGGTCCAGAGGATCACGCACGGCACGCCCTCCATCTCCACGCCCTCGGTGCCACCGGACTCCTCGTAGAGGCGGACCTGGTCGGCCACAGGGGGCCAGGGACTGGGTTCGTAGGTGCCGTCGAGAGCCATGCCGCCCTGTCTACCGGCTGGCGGACGGGTGATGCTCCCCCACGATGGCGGCGACGCCAGCCGCGAACCGCTCGATGTCCTCGGCCGTGGTGGCGAAGCTGGTCATCCAGCGCACGAGGGCGGCCGCCGGGTCCCACTCCCAGAAGAAGCTCCAGCGCTGCAGCGGCTCGACAGCGGCGGCCGGGACCCGAGCGAACACCGAGTTGACCTCGGGCGGGCCGAGCAGCTCGACGCCGTCGATGGCCGACACCGCCGCGGCCAGGTCGGCCGCCATGGCGTTGGCGTGGCGGGCGTTGCGCAGCCAGAGGTCGTCGGCCAGCAGGGCCAGCAGCTGGGCGGCGATGAACCGGGTCTTCGACGACAGCTGTCCCGCCTGCTTTCGCACGAAGGCGGCCCGCTGCGCCAGCTCCGGACGCAGGAACACCACGGTCTCGCCGTACATGGCACCGTCCTTGGTGAGCCCGAAGGTCATGAGGTCGACGCCCGTGTCGCGCACCATCGTGGGCAGGTCGGTGTCGGCGGCCACCAGCGCGTTGGCGATGCGAGCGCCGTCGAGGTGCACGACCATGCCGTGGGCGTGGGC
>JBPPMN010000106.1:0-3556 GCA_051306055.1 Acidimicrobiales bacterium | reverse complement strand
TCGTACGTGCGGGGCATCGGGGCGGAGGTGGCCGAGCAGATCGCGGCGGGGCGGCCCTACGCGGATGCGGAAGACCTGGCCCGCCGGGTGCCCCTCAGCCTCCCGCAGCTCGAGGCGCTGGCCACCGCCGGGGCGTTCGGCTGCTTCGGGATGGACCGCCGAGAGGCCATCTGGACCGCGGGGGCGGTGGCCCAGGTGGCCGCCGGGCCGCACGGGGCCCAGCGGCTCCCGGGCATCCTCACCGGGGTCGACTCGCCGGCCCTGCCGGCCATGACGGGAGCCGAGGAGGGCCGGGCCGACCTGTGGGCCACCGGGGTGAGCCCCGACGGCCACCCCACCCGGTTCGTGCGCGACCACCTCGACTCGCTCGGCGTGGTCACCGCGGCGGGCCTGGCGGGCGTGGAGGCCGGCACCCGGGTGCAGGTGGGCGGGGTGGTCACCCACCGCCAGCGGCCGGCCACCGCCGGCGGGACGATGTTCGTGAACCTGGAGGACGAGACCGGGCTCATCAACGTGGTGGTGTCGAAGGGCTGTTGGACGGCCCACCGACGGGTGGCCCGCAGCGCCCCGGCCATGCTCGTGCGGGGCCGCCTCGAGCGCTCGGAGGGCGTCACCAACGTGATCGCCGACCGCTTGGAGCCGCTCCCGCTGGCCGCCACCACCAGGAGCCGCGACTTCCGCTGACTTCCGCTGACTTCCGCCGCCGTCGCGCGGGGCCGTAGCCTCGGCACCCATGTCGACCAAGCGGCAACCGTCGAAGCAGAAGCGCCAGGCCCAGAACCGGGCGCAGCGGGCCGCCCTCGAGGCCCGCCGGGCGGCCGCCCACAGCTCGGGGTCGTCGGGCGGCTCGACCGGATCCGGACGGTCCGGCGGTGGGCTCTTCGCCCGCCTCCGGGGCGGAGGCTCGGCCCCGCGCCCCAGCGCCACCGGCGCTCGCGGCCGTCGCAGCGCGGCCGCCGACCTGCCCGTGGGCCACCGGGCTGCGCTCTCCGGCCTGCTGGCCGCCCTGGCCGCGCTCTTCGCGGTGGGCTTCCTCCTTCGCATCCCCGTCGACGGCGACGATCAGATCTACACGCCGCTGTCGCGGGTGGCGGAGTGGACCGGCACCGTGTCGGCGCAGCTGGCCGAGGATCCCGAGGCCTCGCCGGCCGACGTGGTGGCGGCCATCGACGAGTGGAGCCCCAACGCCTCCAGCAAGACGGCGGCAGTGGCCTACTGGCCCTTCTCGCTCACCTTCATCCTGCCGGTGATCGGTGCGGCCATCGGCCTGCGGGCCGTGAGCAAGCGGGCCAGCGCCCGCAGCGTCAACCGGGCGGTCTTCGCCACGCTCTTCGGTGCCCTCCTCACCCAGGGCCTCTTCCTGCTGTTCCTGCCCGCGGTGATCTCGCTGGCCGTGGCCGCCTTCCAGATCCGCAAGCGGGAGCTGGCCGAGGCACGCGAGGCCATGGCCGACGGCGCCACGGCGGCCGGCGTGATCGAGGCCGAGGCGGTCGAGGGCGAGGTGCTCGACGACGACGCCTACGACGACGACCTCGAGGACGAGGTCCCCGACCCTGCTGCCGGGCGGCTCACGGGTGACGACGACGTGCTCATCGTCGACCCCGAAGAGGGGTTCGACACCGACCTCGATTCGAGCACCCCCCCGGCGGGCGAGGCGGAGTGGGCCGAGGGCGAGCACCCGCCCAAGTAGCGGACTAGCGCAGGCTCTGGGCCAGCTCGCCCAGGATCCGAGCCATCTCGAGGCTGGGCTCCGGGTCGGCCGCCATCGGCGCCCGGTCCGACACCTGCTCGGCCAGGCGGCGCAGCGTGAGGGCCACGGTGTCGGCTTCGGCCTGGGTGACGTCGATGCGGTCGCTCCGCAGCCGGCTGCCGATCTGCTCCTGCTGCAGCAGAAGGGTCTGGGCCCCGGCAGCCGCCTCGAGACGGCCGTCGAGGACCGCTCGCGCGGTCTCGGTGACGATGCGGACCCGCTCGCTCGGATGCACGGGGACGGAGGATAGGTTGCCGGCCGTGACGCGCTTCGCCGACGACACCGCGGTCACCCGGATCACAGCGGGGCACTACGCCGCCACCATCGATCCCGGGTGGTGGATCGAGCGAGGCCCCAACGGCGGCTACCTCGCCGCCATCGTGCTGCGGGCCGTGCTGGCCGAGGTCGACGAGCCGGCCCGCCGACCGCGCTCGATGACCCTCCACTACCTCCGACCGCCCGTCGAGGGGCCCTGCGAGGTGCTGGTGACGGTCGAGCGGGTGGGTCGTGGCCTCAGCACGGTCAGTGCCCGCCTCTCGCAGGCCGGGCGCGACTGCATCATCGGCCTGGTGGCCCTCGGCCACGACCGGCCTGGCCCGGAGCTCCACGATCACCTGGCTCCGGAGGTGCCCGGCCCCGACGAGGTCGAGCCGAGGCCCACCGACGGCACCGGTGGGCCCGACATCCCGTTCCGCCAGCGCTACGACCTGCGCCCCGCCCTCGGCTCCCCGCCCTTCACCAGCGGTCCTGCCGCGCTCACCGGCGGGTGGATCCGCACCGTCGACCACGACCCGGTCGACGACGTGCTGGTGGCGGCCCTCACCGACGCCTGGCCGCCGGCCGTGTTCAGCCGGCTCGACGTGCCCATCGGCGTGCCCACGGTGGAGCTCACGGTCCACTTCCGTGGTGCCCCCTCACAAGAGCCGGGCTGGTGCCTGGTGCGCTTCCGCACCAACGAGGCCTCCGACGGCTACCTCGACGAGGATGGCGAGGTGTGGTCGGCCGATGGCCGGCTGCTGGCCGAGAGCCGCCAGCTCGCCGTGCTGATCAGCCCTTCTTGAGCGTCGGGCGAACCAGTCGCAGGGGCTCGAAGGCGGTGATGTAGTCCGCCAGGCGGGTGGCCACCTCGAGGGGCAGGTCGGGATCGCCGAGGTCGGGGTCGAGCCACAGCTCTGACACCCGTTGCCAGCCGTGGCGGTCGTCGATGAACTCCCCGGCCACCGCCTGGTCGCCCAGCCGCCGCCGCCACCGCTTGGCTCCGGCCAGGATGTGGGCCACCGCCTGCTCGTTGTCGGCCGGGTCGCGGTGCTCGGCGTGGAAGCCCACCTCGAGGGCCAGGACGGTGGCCTCGGGCACGTGCCGGGCCCCGAGCACCTGCGCCTCGTAGTGCTCGCGCGTGGGGCGGGCGGGCCCGAACCACACCTTGAGCCCGTAGCGGTGGTGCTTGGTGCGCAGCGCACCGAGGTCAGCAGGAACCAGGGCGCGGAGCGCCTCGCTGGCCTCGTCGAAGGGCGACAGCTCCACGATCGACGGCGGCGTCAGTCCTCGACGCTGGGTTCGTTGATCGACGCCGCCCCGTCGATCGACGTCTCCGTGCCACCGGCGGTGACGGTGGCCACCAGCACGGCCTGGCTGGTGGAGAGCGACTCGATGCGGGCGGCGGCGTCGTCGGCCGGTGTGCCCGGAGCGATCCCCGCGGACTCGGGCAGGGCGTGGAGGACCAGCTCGTAGGTGTGGGTGCCGCTGCCGGCGGCCGGGCAGGGGCCCAGCCACCCGGGTGTGCCCGCCCCGTTGTTCGCCTCGACG
>JBPPMN010000047.1:0-2985 GCA_051306055.1 Acidimicrobiales bacterium | reverse complement strand
CACGATCACGGTGTCGCCGGGGCGCACGTCCTTGGCCTCCACCTGGTCCTGGTTGTGGAGGGTGGCCTGGCTCACCGTGACGCCACCCACGAAGACGGGCTCCAGCACGGCGTAGGGCGTGGCCCGGCCGGTGCGGCCCACCGACACCATGATGTCGAGCAGCTTGGTGGTGCGCTCCTCGGGCGGGAACTTGTAGGCGATGGCCCAGCGGGGCGCCTTGGAGGTTGAGCCGAGGTCGGCCCGGCGGGCCAGGTCGTCGACCTTCACCACCACGCCATCGATCTCATAGGGCAGGTCGTGGCGCCGCTGCTGCAGGCGGCCGCAGAAGGCGTAGACGTCGTCGAGGCCGGGCACCACCTCCACCTCGGGGTTCACGGGGAAGCCGAGCGAAGCGAGCAGCTCGAAGGTCTCGTGGTGGGTGCTGAACGCCGGCCCGCCCTCGATCTCACCGAGCTGGTAGCACCACCACGAGAGCTCGCGGCTGGCGGTGACGCTGGCGTCCTTCTGGCGCAGGGCGCCGGCCGCCGCGTTGCGGGGGTTCACGAACGGCCGCAGGCCGCGGGCCACCTGGCCCTCGTTGAGGGCGGCGAAGGCCGCCGCCGACATGTACACCTCGCCACGGATCTCGAGCACGTCGGGCGCGCCGGCCGGCAGGCGGTCGGGCACCTCGGCGAGGGTGGCGATGTTGGCGGTGACGTCTTCGCCCACGCGGCCGTCGCCTCGGGTGGCGGCCTGCACCAGGCGACCGCCTTCGTAGCGCACGGAGATGGCGACGCCGTCGATCTTCGGCTCGCACACGTAGGCCACGTCGACGGGGCCGTCGCCGTCGTCGAGCCGCCGCTGGAGCCGCTCGCCCCAGGCCCGCAGCTCGCCCTCGTCGAAGGCGTTGTCGAGGCTCATCATCGGCACCCGGTGCACCACGGGCGAGAAGGTGGCGCTGGCCCGGCTGCCCACCTGCTGGGTGGGCGACTCCGGCGTGATCAGCTCGGGGTGCTCCTCCTCGATGGCCCGCAGCTCGCGCACGAGGTCGTCGTAGTCGGCGTCGGAGATCGTGGGGTCGTCGAGCTCGTGGTAGCGCCGGTTGTGCTCGTGGATCTCCTCGCGGAGCGCACGGGCCCGGTCCTCAACCGCCTGGTCAGCCATCGCCGCGCATCGTACCGATGCGGGTGCGACAGTCGGTCCGCGGCGGGGGCAGGGTCAGGCGCCGACGGTGAGGCGCATGCCGTGGGTCTGCGTCTCGAGGCGCCGCGCCACCTGGTTGCTGAGGGTGAGCACGAGGTCGGCCTGCTCCTCGCCGTGACCGGCCAGACCGCAGGCGGGGGTGACCATGGCCTGGTCGCGCAGCAGCACCGGGTCGCAGCCGGCCTGGGTGAGGCCGCACCACTCGGCCGACAGGTGCTGCCACAGCCGCTCCACCGTGGACCCCAGCGGACCGGTGGTGGGGACGGAGCCCCACGCCACCCAGCCGCCGTTCTCGAGGAAGGCTCCGAGGGCGCCGGCGTGCTCGACGGCGCCGGCCTCGACGGGCAGGGAGAGGATCTGCGGGCCGGCCTGCAGGACCACCCGCCAGTCGGCCGGGCCGCAGCAGTGCAGGCCGGTGACGGCGTGGGGCTCGAGGGTGGCCAGGGCGCTCGATACGAGGTCGATGGTGCGGTTGGGGTCGAGCGGGAAGCCGGGGTGCATGGCCGCCACCAGGCCGGGCTCGTCGATGAACACCACCAGCGGCGCCATCGGGGCCGTCTCCTGCGCGGCGGCCACCAGCGTGCGGGCCCGGGAGCGCACCGCGCTGCCGGCCACCGCGAAGGCCCGGCGGGCGGGGACGCCGGCGTTGAGCAGGGCGAGGCCGAGGGTGACGGGACCCGTGAGCTGCAGCTTGATCGGGGTGCGGCGACCGGCCACGGCACCGAGGAAGGCCCGCAGGGCGACGAACGGCTCGCCGTCGATGCCGGCGCTGGTGAGCGGCGCCCGGGGGTCGAGGGCCGGGTCGTCGAGCTCGAGCGAGCCGTCGGGCAGCACCCGCACGCCGGCGATGCCCCAGGCGGCCTGAGCGATCATGCGCTCGACGCCCGAGCGGTTGGGCAGCGACGGGGCGGCCGGCAGGCGCGACTGGCGCTCCAGCACGAAGGTGGCGGCGGCGCGCGGGTCGGTGTGGGGCAGGCTGCCGATCGAGGTGCTCAGCCCGCGAGGGAGCTCGACGGCCTTCACGGCGCCACCGTGGTGGGCGCGGCCGCGAGCAGGCTGACCTGCCCACTCCGCCGTTGCATCGCTGTTCCCACCACGTCTCCCCCTGGATTCGACCTACTGAGAATGGCCACCGGCACCGTCCGTGGGCAAATCTCCCAGACAGCGATGCACCTCCTCACCGGCTCCTGGCCCGCCCGCTTCACCTGGGCGCTGCTCCCTCTCCTCGTGGGACCCGCGCTCGGCGACGCCCTCGACCCGCGCTCGCGAGCCGTGGCCCTCACCGGCGCCGCCCTGGCCTGGGGCGCCTGGGCCGGCGGGCTGGTGGCCGTGGCCCTGCCGTCGACGGCGAGCCTCACGGCGCTCCGGCTCCTCGCGCCGGCGGCGCTGGCCACCGCGGTGTGGGCCGCCACCCAGGGGTCGGCCGAGGTCGCCGACGTGCTGGCCGTGGCCTGGGCCGCGGTCGTGGTGGTGGCCGCCTTCTCCCCCTTCACCGGAGAGACCTTCGCCAACGGCTCCTCCTACGGCGACGAGCGTCGCCTCCCACTTCGGGTGCCGGCGCCGCTGCTGCTGGGCCCCATCCCCCTGGCCGGCGTCGTCGGCGTGGGGGCCCCGGTGGCCGGGGCGCTGCTGCTGGCCGCCGAGCAGTGGGTGCCCGGCACCCTCGTGCTCGCCGGCGGCGGAGCGGCCGCGGTGGTGGCCGTGCGAGCCCTCCACGGCATGTCGCGCCGCTGGGTGGTGTTCGTGCCCGCCGGGCTCGTGCTGCACGACCTCCACACGATGGTCGACCCGGTGCTGTTCCCC
>JBPPMN010000338.1:0-23132 GCA_051306055.1 Acidimicrobiales bacterium | reverse complement strand
CGGCCGCGGGGGCCGGCACGGGGATCTTGGGGGGGTCGCGCATAGGACGATCGCTCACAGAGCGCTTCACGCTAGGGCGCGCAGGGGCAGAGGCGCGAGATGGTGGTGCAGCACAGGGCCTTCGACGTCAGCGGAGGCCGATCGGTTCCGAACCGGTGGGGTGTCAGGTGGGGTCGGGCTCGAGCTGCAAGGAGGCCGAGTTCATGCAGAAGCGCTCGCCCGACGGACCCGGGCCGTCGGGGAAGACATGGCCGAGGTGGGCGTCGCAGCGGGCGCAGCGCACCTCGGTGCGCACCATGCCGTGGCTGGTGTCGTCGAGGAGGACCACGGCGTCACGGGCCATCGGCTCGGTGAAGCTGGGCCACCCGCTCCCGGAGTCGTACTTGGTGTCGGACCGGAACAGCTCGGCCCCGCACACGATGCAGCGGTAGAGGCCGGGGTCTTTCGTGTCCCAGTAGGCGCCGGAGAAGGCGCGCTCGGTGCCTCCCTCCTGCGTGACCTGGTACTGCTCGGGCGTGAGGCGGGCCCGCAGCTCGTCGGGGGTGGGGACAGCGGCGTCGGACATGGCCCCAGTCTGCCGCCGACCGACCCCACTGCGCGCCTCACCCGGCGCGATCGTCAGCCTGGGGGTGCCGGAGGGCGGCCACCAGGGCCTCCACCACGTGGCGCACGGGCGGCGACGCCACCCGCTCGATGGCCTCGAGGGTGCAGAAGGCGTCGGTGCCGTCGGCCCGGCCCTGGAGCGTGATGAGCAGGCTGCAGACGCCCTCGCCCTCCACCCGCACGAGTGCCTCGAGGATGGCGCAGGAGCGGTCGAGGTAGGTGACGTCGCCGATGTGGTGGCAGGCCTCCACGAGGCGCACGAAGGCCTCGTCGGGTGGTAGGGCGAGGTGCACCGTGTCGCCCTCGAGCACCTCGGGCGGCTCGGCCATCGGCTCCGGCGCGGCGGCGGGGCCGGTCGGCCACGGCGCCGGCGACGCTGATGGCGCCGGTGGAGCCGGCGGTCGGGCGTGGAGGTGGCCCTGGCGGTGGGCCTGCTCCAGTGCCGCGTAGGCATCGTTCACCCGCGCGGCGCGCTGGGTGCTCCCCCCGGAGCGGTCGGGATGGGCCACGGCGATCTGGGCGCGGTACGCCACCCGCACCTCGGCCCAGGTGGGCTCGTCGCCCAGGCCGAGCACGGCCCGGGCCGCGGCCGGGTCCATCTCAGCCGGGGGCCAGGAAGGCGGCCATGGCCTGGGCGTAGCGCACGGGGTCGAGGGCGCCGCACAGCTCACGGGCCGAGTGCATGGCCAGCTGGGGGGCGCCGACGTCGAACGTGCGGATGCCGAGCTGGGCGGCGGTGATCGGTCCGATGGTGGAGCCGCAGGGGAGGTCGCTGCGGTGGGCGTAGCGCTGGAAGGGCACCCCGGCCTGCTCGCAGGCGGCCACGAACGGCGCCGCGCTGGCTGCGTCGCTGGCGTAGCGCAGGTTGCTGTTGACCTTGAGCACCGGGCCGCCGTCGAGGGTGATGGTGTGCCCCGGTTCGTGCCGGTCTGCGTAGTTCGGGTGGGTGGCGTGCGCCATGTCGGCCGAGCAGCACCAGGATGCGGCCAGCGCCCGCAGGTGGTCTTCTCGATCGCCCCCGAGGCCGAGGGCCACCCGCTCGGTGACGGTGGCCAACAGCGCCGACGCCGCGCCGCGGTCCGACGTGGAACCGATCTCCTCGTGGTCGAAGAGCACCAGCAGCGGCACCTGGGGCAGCGGATGACCGCCGGCGTCGACGGCGGCCAGGAGCGCCTCGAGGCCGGCCCACGACGAGCACAGGTTGTCGAGGCGCGGGGCGCTCACCAGCTCCTCTGATCGGCCGAGCAGCGTGCTGGGCGTGAGGTCGTGGAGCATGAGGTCCCAGGCGAGGATGTCGCCGGGGGAGATGCCGAGCTCCTCGGCCACGAAGGCGCTGAAGGCCCCGGGCGATGGGTCGCCCAGGGCCCACAGCGGGCTGAGGTGGGACTGCGCGTTGAGCAGGAGGCCCTTCGAGCCGATCTCCCGATCGAGGTGGATGGCCAGCTGCGGCACCCGGGCCAGCGGCCGGTCGACCCGCAGCAGGCGCTCCTCGGGCCCCGTGGCCCCCCGCACCACCACTCTCCCGGAGAGACCGAGGTCGCGGTCGAGCCACGAGTTGAGCAGGGCGCCGCCGTAGACCTCCACGGCCAGCTGCTGGGCGCCGGCCCGGCCGGTGTCGGCATGGGGCTTGATGCGAAGGTTGGGGCTGTCGGTGTGGGCACCGATGATCCGGAAGCCGTCAGCGGCCTGCTGCTCGTCGTGGGTGGCCCAGGCCACGAGGCTCCCGCCGCGCACGAGGAAGCGACGGCCCGGGCCGTCGGGCCAGGGGTCGACCTCGTCGACCCGCTGGAACCCGGCGGCCTCGAGGCGGGCGGCGGCGCTGGCGCAGGCGTGGAACGGCGACGGCGAGGCGTCGATGAAGTCGAGCATCCGGCGGACATCCATGCCGACCAGCGTGCCAGGTCGGGCCTCAAGTGATCGACGTCACACGCCGATGCGAAGCAGGTACGGGCGCGCCTCGAGGGTCTGGGCGGGCGAGAAGGGACGACATGCTACGCAGGCTGAAGGTGCGAACCCGGCTCATGGCGGTCATCGCCGTGCCCCTCGTCCTCCTCTTGGCGGTGGCCGTCCCAGAGGCGCAACGCCGCTGGGACCGGGCCGGCTCGGCTGACGAGGCGGCCGCCACCACGGCCGACGCGGTGGCCGTGATGGGCGCCATCGACGCCATTCAGCAGGAGCGGACGGTGGCGGCGGCCTCCCGGGCCGGCGCCGTCGACGAGGTGGCGGGCGCGCTGCGAGCCCAGCGAGATGCTGCGGACAGTGCGGTGGCCCGAGCCGTCGCCGCCGTGGACCGCCTGGAGGGCAGCGCTGAGCTGGCCACCGACCTCGAGGCCGCTCGCAGCGGTCTGCAGCTGCTGGAGCAGGCGCGCGACGACATGGACCTGGCCCAGTCGATCGTCCCGTGGACCGACCCCTTGGCGCCGGTGATCGCTCCGCTGCTCGACCTGCAGGAGTCGCTCGGTGTCAGCGCTGGCCAGGCCGGCATCGGTGACGACCTGCGCCTCGCCGGCCTCCTCGGGCGCCTGAAGGAGGCGACGGCCGCCCAGGCGGCGCAGATGGCCGCGGCGGCCACCTGGGGTGAGCTCCGAGGCGACCAGGCCGGCATCCTGACCGACCTGCGGGCCGACGAGGCGGCCTTCCGCACGGCGTACCTCTCCGCCTCCGACACCGCCACCCGTGTGGAGCGACGGACCGAGCTGGCCGCCGGTGCCGGCACCACCGCCGCTCGCGCCGTCGACCTGGCCATCACCGACGGGGCCCCGAGCGGCACCACCGACCTCGACGCCTGGCTGTCGTTGAGCGACGAGCGGCAGGACATGCTGCGCGAGCTCGAGGCATCGACCGCCCAGACGGCCCGGGCCCAGGCGGACGCTCTCGGCAGTGACTCCCGGCAGGAGAGCACGGTCTACGTGCTGTTCGCCGGCCTGGGACTGCTCCTGGCCCTGGCCCTGGCCCTGCTGGCGGCGCGGTCGATCACCGGCCCGCTGCGCCGGCTCACCGAGGCGGCCGACCACCTCGCCGAGGAGCGCCTCCCGAAGCTGGTCGACGCTCTCCGCAACCCCGGCGACGACGACGAGCGGTACCTGGCCGCCACCATGGAAGCCATCCCCGTCGACTCCGGTGACGAGCTGGCCCACCTCGGTCGGTCCTTCAACGCCGTGCAGGCCGTGGCCGTGGAGGTGGCCGCCCAGCAGGCCGACCTGCTGCGCAAGGGGATCAGCGATCTCTACGTGAACCTGGCCCGCCGCAACCAGTCGCTCATCGATCGGCAGATCCAGCTCCTCGACCGCCTCGAGGGCGGCGAGCAGGACCCCGAGGTGCTCGAGCACCTCTTCCTCCTCGACCACCTGGCCACCCGCATGCGGCGCAACGCGGAGAGCCTGCTGATCCTGGCGGGCGCCGAGTCCGGTCCGCGGCGCTCGCGCCCCGTGGCCACCGTCGACGTGGTGCGGGCGGCCATGAGCGAGGTCGAGGAGTACGAGCGGGTCGACCTCGGCTCGCTGGCCGACGCCACGCTCCACGGTCCTGCCGTGAGCGACGTCGCTCACCTGATCGCCGAGCTGCTCGAGAACGCCACCCAGTTCTCACCGCCCGACACGATGGTGCGCGTCGACGGCATCCGCACCGGCGGCAGCTACCAGCTGGTGATCACCGACCACGGCGTGGGGATGAGCGAGGACCAGCTCGAGGAGCTCAACGCTGTCCTGCGTGATCCGCCGGTGACCGGCCTTGCGCTGGGCAAGGCCCTGGGCTGCCTGGTGGCGGCCCGCCTGGCCGCCCGCCACGGGATCACCGTGCGGCTCCGCCGAGGTGAGAGCGAAGGCGTGGTGGCCTACGTGGTCCTCCCCCGGCACCTGCTCGAGGAGGAGGCGGCCGAGCCGATCAGCCAGCCCGTGATCGAGGCGCTTCGGCCCCGCCCCTCGGTGCCCGAGCTGGAGCCGCAGGAGCCATGGGAGGCCGAGTGGGAGGCCCCGGTCGTGGTGGAGACGGCGGCGCCGATCGAACCCCCGCCCGCTGTCCCGCACACCCCCTTCGAGCCGGCACCCATGGCGGAGCGGCTGCGCGACGCGCTGCCCGCGCAGCAGGCCTTCGATGCCAGCCTGCAGGCCCTGCTCGACGGCGAGGCCCCACCGGCTCGGGTCGAGCCGCCCGTGACCGACGACCAGACGGCGCCACAGGAGGCACCGGGTCCGGGCGGGCTGCTGCCGCGGCGGGTCCCGGGAGCAACCGCGAGCGACGACGTCGGCGCCTCTGCGTCCGAGCCGCGCCAGCGCCGGTCGCCGGACGAGGTCCGCGCCATGCTCTCCCGCTACCGGGCTGGTCTCAGCGCCGGGCGATCGAACGAAGGCCCGTCCCAGGAGGATGAAGGATGACCGAGTCCACCGAGCTGAGCCACGAAGCCCGCAACCTCAGCTGGCTGCTCAACGGGTTCGTGCGCAAGGTGCCCGGCGTCAACGAGGCGGTCGTCCTCTCGGCGGACGGGCTCCCGATGGCGATCTCCGAGGACCTCGACCGTGAGTCGGCCGAGCGGTGCGCCGCGGTGGCGTCGGGTCTGATCGGCCTGGCCTACGGGGCGGCCGGACGCTTCGGCGGTGGTCGCGTGAACGAGGTGATCGTGGAGATGGAGCACGCCTTCCTCTTCGTCACCGGCATCAGCGACGGCTCGGCCCTGGCCGCGGTGGCCGACGCTGGCTGCGACATCGGCATGGTCGGCTACGAGATGGCCGTGTTCGTGGAGCGGGCGGGAGCCGTGCTCACGCCGGCGCTGCGCGCCGAGCTGCAGGGGGCGCTGCTGCGGTGAGCCCGCGCGACCTCGAGCCCGACGACGACGCCCCGGCCCTGGTGCGCCCCTACGCGCTCGTGCGCGGCCGGACCCGCACCGGGTCGGCGCAGTCGGAGACGCTGCCGGTGGAGGCCATCGTGGTCACGCTCGACGGGCGGGCCGAGCGCCTGGGCCTCGAGCGGGGCGCCATCGTCACGCTGTGCGCCACCCCGCACAGCATCGCCGAGGTGTCTGCGCACCTGCACCTGCCGGTGGGCGTGGTGCGGGTGCTGGTGTCCGATCTTCGGGCCGAAGGCATCGTGCAGGTGAACCTGCCCCTCGAGCAGGGCGCCGACGGCACCACCGATCGGGCCCTCCTGGAGCGGGTGCTGGCCGGGCTGGAAGCGCTGTGACCTCCGCCGGTGAGGTCGACCCCGTGCGGCTCGACCTCGACGACCGCACCGAAGCCCTGCCGGTGAAGCTGGTGGTGTGCGGCGGTTGGGGGGCCGGCAAGACCACGTTCGTGGGCGCCATCTCCGAGATCGTGCCCATCACCACCGAAGCGCCCATGACCGAGGTGGCCGCTGAGGTCGACCGCGGCGGGGTGGCAACGAAGGTGGCCACCACGGTGGCGCTCGACTTCGGGCGCATCTCCCTCGACACGGGCCTGGTGCTCTACCTGTTCGGCACCCCCGGGCAGAGCCGGTTCAAGTTCGCCTGGGACGAGGTGGCCCGCGGCGCCATCGGTGCGGTGATCCTGGTCGACTGCCGGCGCATCGACGAGGCCTTCCCGTCCCTGGACTTCTGCGAGGCGCGCGGCATCCCGTTCGTGGTGGCCGTCAACCGCTTCGACGGCGAGCTCGATCACTCCCTCGACGACGTTCGCGAGGCGCTGGTGCTGGCGGCGGACGTGCCCGTGCTGGGCGTCGACGCCCGCTCCCGTGCCGACGCCAAGGGCACCCTCATCTCGCTCGTGCTCCACGCGCTGCGCTCCAGCTCGTAGTCGACCGCCGCCCCACGTCAGGATGGGCCAGTGCTGCCCATCGTGATCCTCCACTGGAACCGCCCGGATCGCTGCGTGGGCACCGTCGCCCGGTTCCTCGCCCAGGACCCGCCCGGCGGGGTGCGGGTTGTGGTGGTCGACAACGGCTCCGACCCGGAGGCCCTGGCCGCCGTGCGGGCCGGTCTGCCCGAGGGGGTGGAGCTGGTGGAGCTGCCCCGCAACCGCGGGTTCGGCCCAGGCGCCAACGCAGGCTTCCGTCACGTGCTCGCCCACCCTCACGATGGTGACGCCGATTGGGTGGCCCTCGCCCCTCACGATGCCGAGCCGGCCGACGGGTGCCTGAGCCGCATCCTGGCCGCGGTGGCCGAGCGACCCCGGGCGGGGCTGGCCTGCGCCGACTTCGGCGACGGGGCCACCCCGGTGGTCGACCCGTACTTCGGCGGCATCCTCGCCCCGGCCACGGTGGATGAGGGGTGGGAGCCGGCCGGTCACCCCCACGGCACCCTCATGCTGGCTCGTCGACAGCTGCTCGAGGAGGTAGGCCTGTTCGACGAGCGCTACTTCGCCTACTGCGAGGAGGCCGACCTGGCCCTGCGGGCCAAGGCGAAGGGGTGGGAGACCGGTCTGGTGCGGGGCGCTCTGGTGGTGAACCCCGACCTCGGCACCCGGGTGGCCGTGATCGACTACCTCCAGCTGCGCAACACGCTGCTGCTGGTGCGGGAGCACTCTGGCCGCTACCACGCCACCATCCGGGGGCTCCTGGCCGTGGGGCAGCTGGTCGCCGGCCTCGTGTCCCCGGCGCGGCGCGGCCCCTACTGGGACCCGCGCTCCCGGGTGCGGGCGCTGGTCGACCATGCCCGGGGCCGCTACGGCGCGCCGCCGCTGTCGGTCTCGCGCCGCTGATCGCCGCCCGTCAGAAGCGACCCTCCTCGGCCGCCGCGATCACGGGCCGCACCTTGGTGAGGTACCACCACGACGTGGCCAGGCCGCCGATGACGGTGAGCACCGAGAACATGATCACCGCCATCCACACGACCTGACGCCGGCCGGCCAGCGCCCACGCCCACTGCGGTCGGCGGGCGGCATCGAGCAGCGACCACAGGGAGAGCCCCAGCGGGATGGAGGCGACGATGGCCAGGGCCAGCGCGCGAGCCAGCTCCGACAGGTCCATCCCAACGGTCTATCGCCGAGACGCCCGCTACGGTCACCGGCCATGCCGCGCCTCAGCCAGCTCGACCGCTCGATCGATGGGAGGGTGGCGGTGGTGACCGGCGCCGCGAGCGGCATGGGCCGCGCCACCGCGCACCTGCTGGCCCACCTCGGCGCCCGGGTGGCGTGCGTGGATCGAGACGGCGACGGCGTCGCGTCGACGGCCCGGGAGATCTCCGACGCCGGCGCCACCTCGCTGGCCATCACCGCGGACCTGGCCGATCCGGCCGCCGCGGCGACCGCGGTCGAGGCGGCACGAGCAGCGCTGGGCCCCATCGACCTCCTCGTGAACAACGCCGGGATCAGCCTTCCCGCACCCATCGACCACCCCGACTTCGAGGCCGTGTGGGCCCTGACCCTCGCCGTCAACGTGACCGCCTACGCCGCCATGGTGCGGGCCGCTCTCGACGACCTGACGCGCGACGGTGCCGGGCGCGTGGTCAACGTGGCGTCGACGGAGGGGCTGGGGGCCACCGCCTTCATCGCGCCGTACACCGCGTCGAAGCACGCCGTCGTGGGCCTCACCCGCTCGCTGGCGGTGGAGCTGGGGCCCGCGGGGGTCACGGTCAACTGCATCTGCCCCGGGCCGATCCGCACCGGCATGACGGCCGGCATCCCCGACGAGGCGAAGGCCAAGTTCGCCCGCCGTCGGGTGCCGATGCGCCGCTACGGCGACCCGGAGGAGGTGGCCCACATCACCGTTGCCTTGCTGCTGCCGTCGGCGTCGTTCATCACCGGTGCCGTGATCCCCGTCGACGGCGGCCTCACCGTGCAGAACACCTGAGGCTGTCACCCTGCCCGGTTAGCGTCCCGCCCTATGACGGTGCGCATCGGGTTCCTGGGCGGCGGGCTGATCGCCACCTATCACGGCAAGAGCCTCCGCCGGTCGGGGGCCGACCACGTGATCGCCGCCGTGCACGACCGGGATCCGGAGCGCACCGACGCCTTCGCCGCGGCCTCGGGCGCCACGCCCATGGCCACCGAGGACGACGTGCTCGACGCCGTCGACGCGGTCTACATCTGCACCTGGACGAGCGAGCACCCGCGGCTCCTGGCCGCCGCGCTGGAGCGGCAGCTGCCGGTGTTCTGCGAGAAGCCGCTGGCCACCAGCCTGGCGGGGGCCGAGGCCATGGCGGCCCAGGTGGCGACCGCCGGCGTCGTCAACCAGGTGGGCCTCGTGCTGCGCAGCAGCCCCGCCTTCCTCGAGCTCGAGCACCAGCTGGCCGATCCGTCGACCGGGCGGGTGCAGGCGGTGGTCCTGCGCGACGACCAGTTCCTGCCGGTGCAGGGCATGTACGGCTCGACCTGGCGAGGCGACGTCGACAAGGCGGGGGCGGGGACGATGCTGGAGCACTCCATCCACGACGTCGACGCCCTCGAGTGGCTGTTCGGGTCGATGGCATCGCTCAGCGCCCGCTCGCACAGCTTCCACGGCCACCCGGGCATCGAGGACACCGTGACCGTGGTCTTCGACTTCGCCGACCACGCGCAGGGCAGCCTCACCAGCGTGTGGCACCAGCTCCTCGAGCGTCCGAGCCTGCGGCGCCTGGAGGTGATCTGCGAGCACGCCTTCCTCACGGTGGAGCACGACGTGGTGGGCCCCGTCACGTGGACCCGCCCCGGCGACCGCTCGGGTTCGCTGGAGGGCGAGGCGCTGTTCGCGGCCGTGGCCGAGCGCCACGACGGCCGGCTACCCAACCAAGACCGTGGGTTCGTGGAGGCCGTGGCCGCGAGCCGGCCGGGCCCCGACCCCGACCTGCGGACTGCGCTGCGGGCCCACGTGGTGGTCGACGCCGTGTACCGCTCGGCCGCCGCCGGTGGCGACTCGGTCGTGCTCCCGGCCCCCTGACGGACCGGGGCCTCAGCCCCAGGGGTGCGTGATGCGGCGAGTGAGCCGGTCGGCCCCGGCGTCGAGCCCGGGCAGCTGGGGCTGCAGCGGCACGCCGAGCTCGGCCACCCGATCGAGGACGAGGGTCTCGGCCTCGGCCCACGACCCGGCGCGGGGGCCCTCCACCTCGCGGTTGTAGGGCGCGTCGAAGACGATCACGTGGTTGCCGGCCTGGCGGAGCGCCAGCACGTTGTGGGCGGCGTCGTCGATGTAGGCGTGGGCCTCCACCTCCGGCTTGGCGCCGAGGAAGCAGATGTCGCGGTAGGGGATGCCGGTGTCGTCGAGCCAGGCGACGGTGTCGGCCACCGCCACCGCATGGCCCCAGTTCACGCAGAGCCGGTGGGTGATGATGCGGATCCACACACCGGCGTCGGAGAGCCGCCAGAGGCTGTCGGCCACCCCGGAGATGGCCGGCATGTGGCGGAACATCCGGTGCTCCAGCACGGCCAGCCGGTGCAGGCGATCGAACTCGTCGGGTCCGTCGATGCCCCACTCGGCGAAGTCCCACGAGCGGGAGTCGCCCAGCGTGGAGGGGTCGACGCCGCGGTCTTCGGCCACCACCCCTCGGAAGGCGCTCGTGTAGTCGCCGCAGACGCCGTCGAGGTCGACCCCGAGGATGAACGAGCTGCTCACAGGGCGGCGCCCAGGAAGTCGAGGGCGGCGTCGATGCAGCCGAAGTCCTTCGGCGTGGCGAAGTGGTCGACCCCCCGTAGCGTCACCAGCTCGGCGTTGGGCAACGCCTCCACCAGCGGCTCACCGGGGCCCGCGAAGTCCTTGTCGCCCAGGACCACCAGCACCGGCAGATCGACGGCGGCGAGCCGCTCCGGCGTGAGGGCCGGACGGGGGGAGCGGAGGCAGGCGGCGAGGGCCTGGCGGTCGACCTCGGGGTGCTGGGCCAGCCCGGCGAAGTACTGCACCACGGGGTTGGTGGGATCGCCCTCGCCTTCGATGGCCCGCAGGATCAGGTCGCTGCCCTCGGTGCGCAGGAGGTTGGCGCCCACCCCGGTGAGGACCAACCGGCTGAACCGCTCGGGATGCTCGGCGGCCAGGGTGAGGAGCACCCGGGCGCCCAGCGAGAAGCCGATGCCGTCGACCGGCTCCGGAGGCAGCGCGTCGAGGACCAGCGCCTCCATCTGCTGGTAGGCCTCGGGGTCGTGGGGCTTGGCCGCCGTGCCGTGGCCCAGCAGGTCGATGGCGAGGGGGGTGCGGCCCACGTCGGCCAGGAGGTCGAGCCAGCCGTTGTCGCCCCAGGTGCGGGAGCTGGAGGTGGCGAAGCCGTGGATGAGGGCGACGGTCGACGAGGGCACGGGCCCGATCCTACGAGGACGGGGCAGGCGCGATCAGCGGCCCGGCCGATGACCGGGGGTGAACACGAAGTTGTTGACGTAGGCCCGAGCCTTCGGGGTGGCGGCCAGCGCCACCTGGTGGGCCTCGACGTCAAAGTCGTCGAGCGGGCGCCAGGAGCCGTCGAGCAGGAACCAGCCGTCGAGCCCGTGGCGGCTGACGACCTCGAAGACGTCGGCCAGCGGACCGGTGAGGTGGCGCTGCTCCGCCTCGAGCAGCACCACGGGTCGGGCCGCGGCCAGCAGGCCAGCGGCACCCTCGAGGGCGGCCAGCTCGTGGCCCTCGACGTCGATCTTCACGAAGCGCACGTCCTGCAGCTCGAGCTCGTCGAGGGTCACCACCCGGACACGGTGCTCCACCCGATGCTGCGGATCGACGCCCTCCACGGTCTCCTGGCCCAGTCGGGCGAGCTGGTCGCGCCCCGGTCGGGCATCGACCACGAGCGTCGCCTCGCCGGGTTCGTCACCGGCGGCCGCTTCGTGCACGGTCACGTTCGACGGCGCCACCCGTCGGAGGAACGCCGCCAGCGCCGGCTGCGGCTCGATGGCGTGCACGGCATCGCTGCGAGACGCGAGCGCTCGGGTCCACGGGCCCATCCACGCCCCCACGTCGACCGCCGTGCCGCCGACGGGCACGAAGTCGGCCAGGTGCCGGAGCTCCGGCTCCTGGTGGCCGTGGCGCCACTGCACGAGCGGGAACACGACCCGGTCGGGCAGGGCTCGCACGAGGGTTCGTTGGAGGCTGGAGAGCAGTGAGGACGGGGCCATCGGGTCGCGATCGTCGAGGGTGGCCGGCACCGTAGCGTCGTGCGGATCCCGGTCGGGGAAGTCGCGGACGGTAGCCTGACCCCTGCATGAAGAAGATCGGGATCCTCGTCGTCGCCTACAACGCCGCCTCCACCCTCGCCCAGGTGCTCGACCGCATACCGGTCGACTTCCGGTCGCAGATCCATGAGGTGCTGATCGGCGACGACCACAGCCAGGACAGCACCTACCTCGTGGGGTTGGGGTACCAGCAGACGGCCACCGACCTGCCGCTCACGATCGTCCGCCACCCGCAGAACCTCGGCTACGGCGGCAACCAGAAGTGGGGCTACCAATACGCCCTCGAGCACGGCTGGGACGTGGTGGTGCTGCTGCACGGCGACGGCCAGTACGCCCCCGAGCTGCTGCCGGCCATGATCGAGCCCATCGTGGAGGGCAAGGCCGAGGCCGTCTTCGGGTCGCGGATCATGAACCGTGGTGAGGCCCGGCGAGGCGGCATGCCGGCCTACAAGTACCTGGGCAACCGCGTGCTCACCACCTTCCAGAACACCGTGGTGGGCACCGAGCTGAGCGAGTGGCACTCCGGCTACCGGGCCTACGACGTGCATGCGCTGGGGAAGCTGCCACTGGACGACAACGCCGACGGCTTCAACTTCGACACCGAGATCATCATCCAGCTGCACGAGGCGGGCCTCCGCATCGCGGAGATCCCCATCCCCACCTACTACGGCGACGAGATCTGCTACGTCGACGGCATCGGCTACGCCAAGGACGTCACCAAGGACGTGCTGCGCTACCGCGCCCACAAGATGGGCTTCGGGCGGGGCACCAAGGCGTTCGCCACCGAGGGCTACGACCTCAAGGAGGGCAGCGACACGTCGCACGGCCGCATCCTGCGCTGGATGCGCATGCGGCCGCCGTCCCGGGTGCTCGACCTCGGCTGCTCCGACGGCGAGCTCGGCGCCCTGCTCATGGAGATGGGCCACGAGGTGGTCGGCGTCGACTTCGAGGAGCACAAGGGGGTGCGGGAGCGACTGGTCGACTTCCACCAGGCCGACCTCGACCAGGGGATCCCCGACGCCGTCGGCGGCGACTACGACCTCGTGCTGGCGGCCGACGTGCTGGAGCACCTCCGCTCGCCGGAGCGCCTCCTCGACGACATCCGCGGTCGGCTCCGGCCCGGCGGGAGCCTCATCACCAGCATCCCGAACTTCGGCCACTGGTACCCCCGCACGCGCGTCGCGCTCGGCCGATTCGACTATGACGCCCGCGGCATCCTCGATCGGGGCCACCTCCGGTTCTTCACGAAGCGGAGCTTCGCGGCACTGGTCGACGAAGCCGGCTGGGAGGTGCGCCGCACGGAGGCCATCGGCCTCCCGCTGGAGGTCGTCGACCGAGGCGGCTCCGACGGCGCCCACGAGGGCGGGGTCCCCGACGAAGGTGGGGCCCGTGGGATGGTGACCCGTCTCGACCGCGCCGCCATCAGCGTGCGGCCGCAGCTGTTCGCCTATCAGTTCCTCTACGAGCTCGGCCCCGCGTAGCCCCGCCTCACCCGCGGCCCACCGTGCGGGCCACCATCGGGATCAGGGGCCCAGCGCCTCTCGACGCAGCTCGGGGCACACGCTGTCGCGCTGGGGGAGCGGCTCGAAGAGCCCGGAGAACGTGTCTTCGAGCTCGGGGTCGTCGAGGGCGTCGATGCCCACGAACACCTCGGCGTCGGGCGACACCCGGTACTGGGTCTCGAACACCATGCGATCATCCAGCCACACCTGGGCGAACTTGATGTGGCGATCGGCGACGAGGTCGAGGGTCCAGGTGCGGTCGGGGTCGATGTAGAGGGTCTCGGTGGGGAAGCCCTGCCCTGGCCCGAGGTACTGGAAGATCACACCGCCACCCTCGGGCCACCGGACGAAGAGCTTGCCGTCGCCCGCGCTGCTGCGCACCGTGAACAGCGGCAGCTGGGTGCCGGGAGGCTGGGTGGGGAACGTGACGCGGCGCAGGTAGCGGCCGCCGGCCTCTGTGCGCTCGGCCGCGTTCCAGGGGGTGAACTTCACCGAGTTCAGGGCCAGGCCGTCGGCCAGGTACATGCCCTCGCAGTCGCCCACCACCACGATCTGGCCCCGCGCCGCGTCGGTCGGCAGCTCGTCGACCTCTTCGAGCGGTATGTGGGGGTCGAGCCCGAGCGACTGCCCGATGTCGAACCGCGTGTCGAGGAACCCCGCCACGAGGTCGTCCTTCACGTTGGGGCTGTAGAGCCGCTGGAAGATCAGGGCGTGGGAGAGGTTCACCCACACGCCGGCGACCAGGAGCACGGCCAGGCCGGCGGGGGCCAGCCGTGCCCACAGCGGTCGGGGCTGGTCGGCCCTCGCCCAGAGGGTGAGCAGCACCTGCACCCCGATCACCGCGGTGATCGCGAGCACGGGGACGGTGTCGGCGAGGTAGCGGTTGGCGATGTAGCCGAACGGCAGGATGGTGACCGCGCCCGCCAGCGCCCCCAGCGTGGGGACCCGCAGCGCGGCCATGCCCTCGCCCGGCCGCCCGCCGCGCCGCACGAGGGCCACGGTGGCCACCACGGCCAGGAGGGCGAAGACCGGCATCGACGAGGGTGCGCTGCTGGAGTAGTCGATGAGGTCGAACTCGACCTCTCCGATGGGCGTGGCCTTGTCGGGGACGTCGACGAAGGGGAACGCCCGACTGAAGCTGAGGGCGTCGGGACGCAGGTACTGCACGAAGGTGGTGGGCGCGAACTTCAGGCCGAACAGGGTGCCGTTGTTGGCATCGAGGAAGGCCTGGCGCTGCGGATCGCCGATGGTGAAGCCCTGGCTGTAGAACGGCACCGAGAAGAACGTGCGGAACTTGATCCAGTTGACGGCGGCGTAGGCGGCCAGCGGAGCGAAGGCGGCCACGCCCGGGGCCAGGACGGGCACTCGGCCGTCGGCTCGCGGGGCGCTCCCCAGCCAGGCGACCCGTTCGAGCAGCCGGCGCACGGTGCCCGTGGAGAGGCGGGGCAGGACCCGCAGCCGGGCCAGGATGTTCCCCCCGAAGAGCAGGCCCAGCGCAGCCACCCCGGCCAGGCCGACCGAGCTGCGCGACCACATGGCCAGCGTGGTGGCGACGGCGGCCCACAGCAGCCGACGCCGGGTGGGGTCGACCATGCAGGTCACCACCGCATCGATGGCCACGATCGACCACGCGGCGCCCCACACCGCGGCTTCGTGGTACACCCACGGCCGACTCGCCTCGTAGAGCATGGCTGAGCCGCCTCCCACCGCGAAGGTGATGGCGCCGGCGGTGACCAGGTCGATCCGTCGCATCGGAGCGTCGGGGCGCAGGAGGCGGCGCACCCGCCAGTGGAGGCGCGCCGTGGCCGCCAGGGCCACCACCAGGCCGCCGGTCATCGAGAGGAGGGTGAGGCGCCCGTCGTAGCGGTCGGCCACCGCCACCACCGGTACCCGGAGGATGGCCGGCCAGGGGCCCTGGTACATGTAGCTGACGCCCCGGGCGTCGAAGCGCTCGATGCTGAGCACCCCGCCGGGGATGTCCCATCGGCCGTCGAGCCAGGCTCGGGCCTGCGCATCGTAGAAGTCGCCGGAGCGCTGCCACTCGAGGAGGTTGGGCTCGAAGCGGGCGCCCACGCCCACGAAGAGGAGCAGGGCCGCCACCGCCCCGGCCGCGCTGGCCAGAGCGAAGCGCCCGACGTCGCCGGTGGTCCAGGACGGACGGGAGAGCCTCATGGGCGTCCGGGCCCGGTGATGCCCTGCAGGACCTCCAGGGCGGTGCGATCCCAGGTGAGCTCGGCGGCGCGCTCGAGAGCGCCCTGCTCGAGGCGGTGTCGCAGGGCGGTGTCGGTGAGCACGGCCCGGAGCGCGGCGGCCAGGTCGGCGGGGGAGTCGGCGAGCAGGCCGGAGCGATCGTGGTGCACGCTGTCGACGTGGCCGGCGATCCGCGTGGCCACCGCAGGGGTGGCGCAGGCGGCGGCCTCGGTGAGCGTCATGCCCCAGCCCTCGTCGGATGAGGCGCTGGCCACCACCCACGCCTCCCGGTAGCGCGCCACCACCTCGTCGTCGCGGAGGCGCCCTTCGAAGCGCACCCAGCTCTCGGCGTCGAGGTCGTGGACGAGGCGCTCGAGGTGGTCCCGCTCGAACCCCTCACCGACCACCACCAGCTCGAGATCAGGGATGTCGGCCCGGAGGGCGGCCAGCGTGCGGATGAGGACGTCGACGTGCTTGTGGGGCACGAGGCGCCCCACGCTGAGCACGGTGGGGTGAGGTGCCCGCTCCCCGCCAGGGGTGAAGCGATCGTCGATGCCGTTGGGGATGGCGGTGACCAGCGCCGGCGGAAGCCGCAGCCGGCGGATGATCTCGGCCCGCGACGACGGCGACGGCGTGAGGATGCGGGTGCGGCGATACGCCAGCGGCGCCACCTTCACCTCGAGGAGGCGCCCCACCTTCGCCTGCAGGGGCGAGAGGACCTGGCCCCACATGTCGGCGTGCACGTGGTGCACGAACGTGGCACGCGGGCCTCGGGCCCAGAGCGGTGAGAAGAACGGCATCCCGTTCCACACCTCGAGCAGGGCGTCGCGCCGGTGGGACCGGTCGAGCAGCTCCTGCAGGGGAGCGTCGAGGAACACCCCTCGACGACCGCGGCGGCGCACCACCTCGTAGCCGTGGCGCCGCACCCGCGAGAGGTGGCCCGGCGCGGCCGACGTGCGCAGCAGCACGTCGAGGCCGGCGGCGGCCCAGCGACGTGCGATCTCGTCGGCGTGGATCTCCGACCCCCCCGCCTCGAGGTCGTCGACGTCGCGCCAGGCGAGCACGTGGATCCGGCGGATGCCCGCGGCGTGAGCCACGTCTCCGAGCTTGGCCTGGACGTCGTCGCGGAAGTCGGGCATCGGACCGGTCAGGCT
This sequence comes from Acidimicrobiales bacterium, assembly GCA_051306055.1. Classification (GTDB taxonomy): domain Bacteria; phylum Actinomycetota; class Acidimicrobiia; order Acidimicrobiales; family VFJN01; genus VFJN01. Next base: position 6,653 of record JBPPMN010000338.1, on the reverse strand, counting down.
AGCGCCGGGCCCTCCGGCGGCCCGGCACCGCAGCGCGGCGCCGACGGGAGCCCCGCTTGACCGGCTCGACCCGTCGGGACGACGATGCACGGCGCATGGCCACCCCCTCCGTCGCTCCCGACTTCGATGCCGTGCTCCGCCGCCTGGAGGGCGTGGAGGGCTGGTTGAGCGACGACCAGGCTCGTCGGCTCTGGGACCGGGCCCGCGAGCTGCGGGCGGAGGCCAGCGTGGTCGAGATCGGGTCGTACCGTGGCCGTTCCACCATCGTGCTGGCGACGGCCGCCCCGCCCGAGGCCACCGTGGTGGCGATCGATCCCCACGGCGGCAACGACCGGGCACCCATCGTGGTGCACGGCACGGTGGAGGAGGGGGAGGCCGACCACCAGGCCTTCCTCGACAACCTGGCGGCCGCCGGGGTGAGCGAGCGGGTCCGTCACCTCCGGCGCTTCAGCTTCGATGCCGTCGACGCCGTGCCCGACGGCATCGACCTGCTGTACATCGACGGCGCCCACGGGTTCCGGGCCGCTCGCGACGACATCCGCTCCTGGACGCCCAAGGTCCGACGAGGCGGCACGGTGCTCATCCACGACGCCTTCAGCTCGATCGGGGTGACCCTGGCGCTGCTCACGACCTCCTTCGTGGGGTCTGGGCTTCGCTACGTGGGCCGCAGCCGCTCGATGGTGGAGCTGCGCTGCGAGCCGCTCACGGCGGGTCAGCGCGCCGGGAACCTGGTCCGCCAGATGGCGCAGCTGCCGTGGTTCGCCCGCAACGTGGTGATCAAGGCGCTGATCGTGGCTCACCTGGCACCCGTCGCAAGGCTGCTCGGGCATCGCGGGTCCGTCTGGCCGTACTGAGCGTTGCCTAGGGTGGCCGACGTGCTCCCGCCGTCCTCCGGTCCGCTCGTGGTGATCCCCACCTACGAGGAGGCCGCCAACATCGACACGGTGCTGCGCAGGCTGCGGGCCGCCGCCCCCTCGGTCACCGTGCTGGTGGTCGACGACGGCAGCCCCGATGGCACCGCCGACCTCGCCGAGGCCACGGGTCGGGAGCTGGGCCAGGTGGCCGTGCTCCGCCGCTCGGAGAAGTCCGGCCTGGGCAGCGCCTACCGCGCCGGGTTCGAGGTGGGCCTGGCCGCCGGGCACACGGTGCTGCTCGAGATGGACGCCGACCTCTCCCACGACCCGGCCGACGTGCCGCGCCTGCTCCATGCCATCGACGAGGGCGCCGCGCTGGCGGTGGGGTCCCGCTACGTCCCGGGCGGATCCACGCCGCACTGGCCGCTGCACCGGCGCCTCCTGTCGCGAGGGGGCAACCGCTACGTGAACCTGGCGCTCGGGCTGCCGCTGCGCGACGCCACCGCAGGGTTTCGGGCCTACCGTGCCGACGTGCTGGTGGCCATCGACTACGCCACCACCAGCGCCGACGGCTACGCCTTCCAGGTGGAGATGGCCTATCGCGTGGCGCAGAGCGGTGGCCGCGTGGTGGAGCTGCCCGTGGTGTTCAGCGACCGGGAGCGGGGCACCTCGAAGATGTCCGGGCGGATCGTGGTGGAGGCCATGGCGCTGGTGACCTGGTGGGCGGTGCGCGACCGCCTGCTGCGCCGGCGACGGGCTCGCTGACCGCTCAGGCGCCGGCGCGCTTCGGCAGGATGGGAGCGTCGCGGCCCGTGCCCGAGGTGCCACCGGAGCCGGCTGACTCCTCGTGGTACTCCTCCTCCACGTTGACCTCCCAGATGTCGTGGGCGGCGCCGTAGAGGTTGTCGACGGTGAGCATGGCCGTGAACATCGAGTGGTCCTGGTTGTTGTAGCGGTGCATCCCGTTGCGACCGATGGGGTGCACGTTGGGCGTGTGCTCCTCCAACCAGCGGCGCAGCACCTCGACGTTGGCCTTGTAGTCCTCGTCGTAGGTGGGGTACGCCTTGGGCATCCGGACGACGTAGCCGGCCTCCACGTCGGCGCTGTCCATCAGGCTGAGCGACTCGAGCTCGGCCTTGCCCTTCTCGATGAGCTCGTCGTCGGAGGCGTTCCACCACTCGTCGCCCTCCAGCACGGTGTACTCGAGGCCGAGGACGTTGCGGCCGTCCTTCACCAGGTGGGGTGACCAGGAGCCGAAGTTCTGCACGCGCATGGTCTTCACGCCCGGATCGTGGATGTAGATCCAGTTGTCGCTCCAGGCCACCTTGTCCTCCGGGACCACCAGGGCCACGGAGAGGAAGTCGCGGAAGGTGAGGTCGTCGGCCGCCGCCAGCACCTCGGCCGGCGGAGGTGGGTCCATGGCCCGCAGCAGCGCCGGGAAGGGCATGGAGGAGATCAGGTGGTCGACCGTGTGGGTGGTCTCGGCGCCCGACGCATCGGTGGCTGTGACCGACGTGGCCCGGCCCCCCTCGTGGGCGACGCGCGTGACCTTGGCCTGGAAGGTGACCTTGGAGCCCTGCGCCTCCACCAGCTCATGGCAGCGCTCCCACATCATCCCGGGGCCGTACTTCGGGTACTGGAACTCCTCGATGAGGCTGGTGACCTGCTTCGAGCGGTCCTTGCGGCTCCCGGCCAGCTTGGCCCGCAGCGGCTCCCACACGGCGCTCCAGAGGGTCATGCCCTTGATGCGCTGCGCCCCCCAGTCGGCCGACATCTCTGCCGGCGGCACGCCCCACACCTTCTCGCTGTAGGTCTTGAAGAAGTGGCGGTAGAGGCGCCAGCCGTAGTTCTTGGCGATGTAGCCCTCGAGGGTGGCCATGTTGCGGGGCGGACGCACCCGCACGTAGATGAAGGACAGCCCGCACCGCACCGCCTCGATGGGACCGAGGTTCTTGAGGGCGTTGCCGATCTTGATGGGGTAGTCGTAGAACTTGCCCTGGTAGTACATCCGGCTCGACCGGGGGCGGAGCATGAAGTCGTCGTCGTCGAGGATCTCGTGCCACAGCGCCTCGACCTCCGGCACCTTGGTGAAGAACCGGTGGCCGCCGATGTCGAAGCGGTAGCCGTCGGCCACCACCGTGCGGCTGATCCCGCCCACCACGTCGTCGGCTTCGAGGATGGTGGCGGTGCCGCCGCGCTTGCCGAGCTCGTAGGCGGCGGTGAGCCCGGCGGGGCCGGCGCCGATGACGACGACGGCACCCGGATCGTTGGTGGCGCGGGCGGGGTCGGACGAGGTGGACGTCATGCGGAGGGCGCTCTCTGGGTTGGCGGCGGAGTGCGAAGTCTACGGAGGGCGGAGCGGTCGCCGACGGATCGGCAGGCCTGCGTCGCGCTCCCGCTACGGTGGTCCGTCGTGCGCTCACAGAGCAAACCGGAGCTCGTGGGCCTGGCGCTGCTGGCCTACCTGCCCTTCCTGCTGTCGTCGCCCGGGCGGGTCAGCGCCGACAGCAAGCAGTACCTCTACCTGGATCCCGGGCGGTTCCTTGGCCGGGCCGGCGACCTGTGGGATCCGCAGATCGCGGCGGGAACGGTGCCCCACCAGCACCTGGGCTACCTCTTCCCGGTGGGCCCGTGGTTCTGGACGCTCGACCGCCTCGGGGTGCCCGACTGGGTGGCCCAACGCCTCTGGCTGGGCACCCTGTCGCTGGTGGCGGTGCTCGGCGCCCGCTGGCTGTTCCGGCAGCTGGGCGTCGGCGCCACGGGCGCCCTGGTCGGTGCGCTGGTGTACCTCCTCACGCCCTACCAGCTGGCCTTCACGGCCCGGCTGTCAGTGCTGCTCCTGCCGTGGGCGGCCCTGCCCTGGCTGGTGGGCCTCACCATGCGGGCGACGCGCTCCGACGGCTGGCGACAGCCCTCGCTGATCGCCGTCGTCCTCCTCTGCGCGGGTGGCATCAACGCCTCCTCGCTCCTGCTGGTGGCCATCGGGCCCGCGCTGTGGGTGCTGCTGGAGGTGGCCTCGGGCCGAGTGGCCGCGAAGCGGGCCCTGGCCGCCACCGGCCGCATCGTCGTGCTGGCCGGAGGTGTGTCGATGTGGTGGCTGGTGGGCCTGCGCCTGCAGGGGGCCTACGGGCTGCCGGTGCTCCAGCTCACCGAGAACGTGCGCACGGTGGCGGAGGCCTCCACCCCGGGCGACGTGCTGCGGGGGCTGGGCAACTGGTTCTTCTACGGCCGCGACCGCACCGGCTACGCCCTCGAGCAGGCGTCGGCCTACGTCGGGGACGACCTGGTGGTGGCGGCCAGCTTCGCCGTCCCCGCCCTCGCCCTGGCCGCGGGGATCGCGCTGCGGTGGCGCCACCGCGCCTACTTCGGGGCGCTGGTGATCGTCGGCACGGTCGTGGCGGTGGGGGCGTGGCCGATCGACGACCCCAGCCCCTACGGTCGGGCCTGGGAGACCTTCACCTCCGACACGTCGGTGGGGTTGGCCTTCCGCAACAGCCCCAGAGCCGTGCCCCTCGTCGTGCTCGGGCTGGCAGGCTTCGTGGCGGCCGCCGTGGGCGCGCTTCCCCGCGTGCGCCTGCAGCAGGTCGCTGGTGGCGGGATGGTGGCCCTTGCGCTCCTGGCGCTGCTCCCGGTCGCCCGACACGGGTTCCTCTCCGATGGCGTCGATCGCCCAGAGGAGCTGCCGGCCTACTGGCTCGACGCCGTGGCGGCCATCGACGGCGGCGACCACTCCACCCGGGTGCTGGAGGTGCCCGGCGCCAGCTTTGCCGCCTACCGCTGGGGAAACCTCGTCGAGCCGCTCACCCCTGGCCTCACCGACCGGCCCTACCTGGCCCGGGAGGTGCTGCCCTACGGGACGCCGCCGTCGGCCAACCTGCTGGACGCCTTCGATCGTCGCCTGCAGCAGGGCACCTTCGAGCCGAGCTCGGTGGCCCCGGTGGCCCGCCTCTTCGCCGTGGGCACGGTCGCGCTGCGGGGCGACCTCGATCAGAGCGGGCGCTTCGACGCCCCCGCCCCGGGACCCATCTGGGAGGCCCTCACCGACCCGGCCGCCGGGCTGGAGCTCGCCGACACGTTCGGGCCGCGTGGGGTGGGCACCGAGCCCGACGTGCCGTCGGTGGCCCTCTTCGCGGTGCCTGCACCCAGGTCGATCGTGCGGGTGGCGCCCGCCGAGGGGCCCGTGGTCATGGCTGGCGACGGCGATGGGATCGTCGACGCCGCGGCCAGCGGGCTCCTCGACGGCCAGGCGCTCGTCCTCCCGGTGGCCGCGCTCGACGAAGCGACGCTCGGGGATGCGCTGGCCAACGAGGCCGACCTGATCCTCACCGACTCCAACCGTCGGCGCATCCAGACGTGGTTCTACTCCCTGAGGGACACCAGGGGGCCCACCGAGCAGGCAGGCCGGCGGGCTCCCGACCCCACGGGCTACGACTTCCGGCTCGACCCCTTCCCGGGCACGGGTGACGCCAGCCGTACGGTCGTCGAGCAGGTGGGGGGGCAGGTGTCGGCCACGATGGAGGGCGGCCCCGAGCGCCCTGCCGACCGAGCCGCGGCGGCCGTCGACGGCGATCCCGCCACCGCCTGGCGGGTGGGCGGTGCCGATCCGACCGGGGAGCGCCTCGAGCTGGTGGCCCCGGAGCCGGTGCGCGCGGGGGAGGTGCGGCTGGTGCGGGCGCCGGTCGAGCCGGGCGAGCGGACCCTGACCCGAGCGCGGGTCCGCATCGACGGGCTCGACCCCATCGACGTCGACCTCACGGCGGCCGCCGACGAGCCCGAGGGACAGGCCGTGCCGTTCCCGGAGCGCCTCGTGTCCCGGGTCGAGGTCGAGCTCCTCGCCACCGACCCGGCACCCTTCGCCGGGGGGATCGAGACGCCGGTGGGCCTGGCGGAGGTGGTGCTCGGCGACGTCCGCATCGACGAGGTGGTGCGGATGCCCGTCGATCTCCTCGAGCGCACCGGGTCGGCGCTCGAGGGCCGATCTCTCGATGTGGTGATGACGCGACTTCGAGTCGCGCTGCCTGACACCGATCTCCGCGACGACGAGGCGCACCTCGATCGCCGCTTCGAGCTGCCGGTGCCGCGCACCTTCGCGCTCCACGGCACCGTGCGGCTCCGCAGCGGTGCGGAGCGGCCGGTCGCCGGTGCGTGCCGCGACGATCTGGTGACGGTCGACGGCACGCCGGTCGAGGTGACCTTGGCGCCCGCCCTCGACGGCACCTGGGAGGTCCGCGGCTGCGGTCCCACCTCCCTGGCCGCCGGCAGCCACCGCGTCACCGCCACCGAGGGGCGCCACACGGGCCTCGACGTCGACCGGCTGGTGCTGGCCAGCGGCGCCGACGACGCTCCTGCCGCTCTCGAGCCCCGGGGTGCCTCCGCCGACCTCGCAGGCGCGTCCGTGACGGTCCGGTCGGAGGCGGCGACCTCCTTCGACCTCGACATCCAGACGGACGGTGAGCCCTTCTGGCTGGTGCTGGCCCAGAGCAGCAGTGAGGGCTGGGCCATCGACGTCACGGGAGGAGCAGCGGGGGAGCGCACGTTGGTCGACGGCTATGCCAACGGGTGGCTCATCACCCCGGAGGCCGGCGGCGTGCTCTCGGTGGGGCTCGCCTGGGAGCCGCAGCGCCTCGTGTGGACCGGCGCGGCCGCCACCGGCGTCGCGGTGCTGGCCTGCGGGTGGATCCTGTGGCGCACCCGGAGGCGAGGTGCCCCCGACCTGGCCGCCTCCCCCCGGCGCGCCCGGCTCGATCCGACGGCGCCCGGGTGGCGGGCCGGACTGGTGGCGGCGGTGCTGGTGGGTGC
>JBPPMN010000330.1:0-3245 GCA_051306055.1 Acidimicrobiales bacterium | reverse complement strand
TCGACGACCTCGCCGTCACCACCGACATCATCGTGGGCTTCCCTGGGGAGACCGACGACGACTTCGAGCGCACCCTCGAGGTGGCCGCCGAAGCCGCCTACGACAGCGCCTACACCTTCATCTACAGCTCCCGACCGGGCACGGAGGCCGCCGAGCGGGCCGACCTGTTCGTGGCGCCCGAGGTGGTGGCCGAGCGCTTCGAACGCCTCCGCATCGTGGTGGAGCGCTCTGCCCTGGCCCGCCACGAGGCCCGCGTCGGCCGCATCGAGGAGGTGGTGGTGGAGGGGCCGTCGCGCAAGGACCCGGCCGTGCTCACTGGCCGCACCCGCCAGAACAAGCTGGTGCACTTCGCCGCCCCGGCCATCCGCGCCGGCAGCTACGCCACGGTGGAGGTCACGGGCGCGGCGCCCCACCACCTGCGCGGCCGGCTGGTGGAGGTCGTGCGCCCCGCCGCGCACAAGACCCGCCTGCCTCTCCTGGTCGGCTGAGCGACCGCCCGGCCCGCCCAGGCAGGGCCGGTACCCTCGGGCTCGTGGACGCCCCCCATGCCGCGCTGGTCGGCGCCACCGCGTCGGGCAAGTCGGCCCTGGCCCTCGCCCTGGCGCGGCGCCACCCCGCCTGGGAGCTGGTGTCGATCGACTCCATGCAGGTGTACCGCGGGATGGACATCGGGACGGCCAAGCCCACGTCCGCCGAGCAGGCGGAGGTGCCCCACCACCTCATCGACCTCCTCGACCCGTGGGACGACGGCACCGTGGCGTGGTTCCAGCGGGAGGCTCGGCGGGCGCTCGCCGACATCGAGGCCCGGGGCCGGCGGGCCCTCCTCGTGGGCGGCACCGGGCTCTACCTGCAGGCGGTGGTCGACGACCTCGACATCCCCGGCCGCTTCCCCGAGGTGCGGGCCGGGCTGGAGGAGGACCCCGACACCCAAGGCCTCCACCGCCGCCTGGTCGAGCTCGACCCACTGGCCGCCTCCCGCATGGAACCCGCCAACCGACGCCGCGTCGTCCGTGCCCTCGAGGTGACCGTCGGCAGCGGCCGCGCCTTCTCCAGCTACGGCCCCGGCCTCCACGCCCACCCACCCACCGCCATCCGGATGGTGGGGCTCCAGCGCCCGGCCGACGACCTGCGCCAGCGCATCGCGGCCCGCTACGACGCCCAGATGGAGGCGGGGTTCCTCGGCGAGGTCGAGGCGCTGCGCCAGCACCCGCGGGGCCTGTCGCGCACCGCCGCCCAGGCCCTCGGCTACAAGGAGCTCCTCGACCACCTGGTCGACGGCCAGCCCCTCGAGGAGGCCCTCGACCTGGCCCGTCGGCGCACGGTGCGCTTCGCCCGGCGCCAGCGCGCCTGGTTCCGGCGCGACCCGCGCATCACGTGGCTCGAAACCGGCCCGGACGAGGCACCGGAACACCTCGTGGACGCTCTGGCACAGGCCGTAGGCTGATCTCCGCATGCGGCTCACCAAGCACCACGGCCTGGGCAACGACTTCCTGGTCCTGCTCGACCTCCAGGGCATCCGGCCGATCTCGCCGGAGCTGGCCGTCGCGCTGTGCCACCGTCGCACCGGCGTCGGGGCCGACGGCCTGCTGCGGGTCACCGCCGGCACCGGCGGCGCCCACGTCACCATGGAGCTGCGCAACGCCGACGGCTCGATGGCCGAGATGAGCGGCAACGGGATCCGTTGCCTGGCCCAGGCCGTGTTCCAGGCCGGGTTGGCCATGCCCCCGGTGCTGCGGGTGGCCACCGCGGCCGGGCCCCGCACGGTCACCGTCACCGGACGCTCGGCGGCCGACACCCACCGCATGCAGGTGGAGATGGGCCAGGCCAAGGTGCTCGAGGACGAGCCCGAGTGGGTGGGTGGCGACGTGCTCCGGGCCACCCGGGTCGACCTGGGCAACCCGCACGTGGTGCTGCACTGGGCGGGGGCCGACCTCCCCACCACCGACGCGCTGGTGGCCCTGGCGGCACCGATCGACGCCGCCACCCCCGGCGGCGTCAACGTTGAGGTCATCCGCCCGGCCGCCGCCGCGGGCGAGATCGACATGGTCGTGTTCGAGCGGGGCGTCGGTCCCACCCAGGCCTGTGGCACCGGCGCCTGCGCGGTGGCCGCCGCCGCGCAGGCGTGGGAGCTGGCCGGTCCGGAGTCGACGGTGCACATGCCCGGCGGGTCGGTGGAGGTCACCGTGGGCGACCCCGTGCTGCTCACCGGCGACACCACCTCCGTCGCCATCTTCGACACACCGTGGCCATGAGCCACCGAGGGGCCGCATGTCGCTGATCGAACGGTCCTTTCGGGAGAAGATCGTGCTGGTGGGCGTCACCCTGCCGCCGGCCACCGCGGAGGACACCGAAGCCGGCCTCGACGAGCTGTCGCAGCTGGTCGACACCGCCGGCGCCGACGAGGTGGGCCGCCTGGTGCAGCGCCGCGCCGCGCCCGATCCTCCCACCTACATCGGCAAGGGCAAGGCCGAGGAGCTCCGGGAGCTGGCGCTGGCGACCGACTGCGACACCGTGGTGTTCGACAACGAGCTCACCCCGGCCCAGCAGCGCAACCTGGAGAAGCTCCTCGGGCGCACGGCCATCGACCGCACCGCGGTGATCCTCGACATCTTCGCCCAGAACGCCCACAGCCAGGAGGGCAAGGCCCAGGTGGAGCTGGCGCTGCTGCGCTACCGGCTGCCCCGCATCCGGGGGCGAGGCACGGCGCTGTCCCAGCAGGGTGGCGGCACCTCGGCCGGCGGCGCGCAGATCGGTACCCGCGGCCCCGGCGAGACCCAGCTCGAGGTCGACCGGCGCCGCATCCAGCGCCGCATCCACAAGCTCGAGGCCGAGCTGCGCGAGATCGCCAAGCACCGGGGCACCCAGCGCAAGGCACAGCACCGCAGCCGCACCGCCCGCGTGGCGATCGTGGGGTACACGAACGCCGGCAAGTCGACGCTGCTCAACCGCCTCACCGACGCGGGCGTGCTGGTCGAGGACCGGCTCTTCGCCACCCTCGATGCCACCACCCGCCGCCTCGACCTGCCCGGCGGCGAGAAGGTGCTCCTCACCGACACCGTGGGCTTCATCCGCAAGCTGCCCCACCAGCTCGTCGAAGCCTTCCGGTCGACGCTTTCGGTGGCCGACGACGCCGATCTGCTGGTGCACGTGGTCGACGCCTCCGCGCTCGACACCGAGGGCAACATCGAGGCGGTGCGCACCGTGCTGCGGGAGATCGACGCGGACGAGGTCCCGGTCCTCTACGC
>JBPPMN010000319.1:0-3960 GCA_051306055.1 Acidimicrobiales bacterium | reverse complement strand
CTGGCTCACACGCGGACGTGGCTCAGCTGGTAGAGCACAACCTTGCCAAGGTTGGGGTCGCGGGTTCGAATCCCGTCGTCCGCTCCAGAAAGTGCAGGTCACGGGCTCCCGAGAGGGAGCCCGTGACGCGCCCGGAGAGGGCCGAGCTCAGGGGCTGGGCGCGAGCACCGGGAGCGCCGGCCGGTGCGGCGAGGCGCTCCCCAGCATCGCGGTGAGCGCATCTGCGGGCGCCGGGCGCCCGAAGTAGTAGCCCTGGGCCGATTCGCATCCCAGCTCCTGCACCGTGCGGTGCTGCTGGCTCGTCTCGACCCCCTCGGCGACCACGCCGAAGCGCAGGTCGTGGGCCAGCGAGACCACCCCGCGCACGATCGCCCGGTCGTCGGCGTCCTGGTCGACACGGGCGACGAACTGGCGGTCGATCTTGACGATGTCGATCGGGAAGCGCTTGAGGAAGCTCAGCGAGGAGTAGCCGGTGCCGAAGTCGTCGAGGGCCAGCCGGAGCCCGAGGTGCTTGACGTCGGCCAGGACGACGGCGGCCCGGTCGGCATCCTCGATGAACGTGGTCTCGGTGATCTCGAGGATGAGCTGGGCGGGATCGGTCCGGGTGCTGTCGAGCACCTCGACCACGGTGCTCGTGAACCCGGGGCTGAGGAGCTGCTGCGCAGACACGTTGACGGCGAGGGCGAACGGTGGTGCGCTCGCTGGGCGCCCCCACCGCTGCAGGTCCTGGCAGGCGCGGTCGAGCACCCAGCGCCCGACGTCGCCCATGAGCCCGGACTGCTCTGCGAGGGGGATGATCGTGTCTGGCCCCACCAGCCCGTGGTGTGGGTGGTCCCAGCGGAGGAGGGCCTCGGCCCCGGTGATGCGCCCGCCGATCGTCCGCACGATCGGTTGGTAGTCGAGGCGCAGCTGGCCCGACTCCGCGGCGGTGGCCAGATCTCGTCGCAAGCCGGCCCGTTGCAGCATGACGCGCTGCTCGCCGAGGTCCATGGTCGCGTGGCGGTCCCCGCCCTGCCGCTTGGCCTGGTACATCGCGGTGTCGGCGTCGCGCAGGAGCTGGTCGGGATCTTCGACTCCGGGCCCGGCGAAGGCGATCCCGATGCTGGCGCTCACCTGGGTCCGGTGCCCGGACAGCACGTAGGTCTCGGCCAGCGCCTCGACGATGCGGTTGGCCAGCGGCTGGATGTGGTCGCGGTCCTCGAGGTCTTCGCAGAGGATCACGAACTCGTCGCCGGCCAGGCGGGCCAGGGTGTCGCCGGGGCGGAGCAGCGCCGAGATGCGGGCGGCCACCGCCACGAGGAGCTCGTCTCCGACGTGGTGCCCGTAGGTGTCGTTCACCGACTTGAAGTGGTCGAGGTCGGCGAACAGGACCGCCACGACCTTGCGTGACCGGACGGTCCGCTCCATGGCGTGGTCGAGGCGCTCGATCAGCAGGCTCCGGTTCGGAAGCCCTGTGAGCGGATCGTGAAGGGACCGCCGCCGAGCGCGCTCGCTGGCCTCCCGGAGGTCCGCCCGGGCCTGGGCGTTGAGCAGGTAGGCGGAAGCCACGTCGGCCAGCGTCTGGGCGGCGGCCATCGCGTGCGGGTCGAGGGCACCCGGTGTGGTGCGGTAGAGGTCCAAGGCGCCGAGGCGTCGTTCGCCGTCTCGCAACGGGAAGGTGAACACGGCCACGAGCCCTTCGTCCACGGCCCGAGGGGCGAAGGCGGGAAACCGATCATCGAGGCGCAGGTCGGGGATCACCACCGGCTCGTCGGTGGTGTAGGTGGCGAGGCACGGACCATCTCCCAGCTCTGTCTGGAGCTGCTCGAACCGCAGCGCCGACTCGTCGGAGGCCGCGACATAGCGCGGATCGGCCCCCGGGGAGATCAGAGTGACCCCCGCCCCACTGATGGGCAGCACCTCCACGATGCGACCGACCAGGTGGTCGAGGATGGCCTGGATCGGGAAGTCGGTCACCAGGGTGTGGGCGAACTCGCTCAGCACCTGCGACAGGCGGTACTCGATCTCGTCGGTGGCGCCGGCCGCCGGCAGCGTGCCCATGCGGGTCACTGGTCGTCGACGTAGTCGACCGGATGGTCTCCGCCCAGCTCGGTGAAGCGCTCGTTCAGCGCAGCGGCCAGCAGGTTCCGGTCGTGGGTGGTGGGGGCGAGGGCGCCGTGCAGGTAGGCGTCGACCTCCAGCGCGGTGCTCATGCCGCCGAGCTCGAAGTAGCGGAACCACAGCTCGCCAGGGGTGAGCCCCACCTCGACCCTCGCCGCCTCCAGCACTCCGGGGGAGGCGGTCATGTCGGAGCCTCCTCGGCGAGCGCGTGTCGATGCGTGCCGGCGACGATGTCGCTGGCCCACTCGCGGATGGGGATCCCGGTCTGCTTGGAGGAGTCCCGCAAGGAGGCGAAGGCTGCCTCAGGTGATCCTCCTTGCTGGGCCATGACGACGCCCTGCGCCTGGGAGATGACCGCCCGGGTCCGCAGGGCACGGAGCAGCCGAGCCGCCACCGCGGCGTCGGCGACGTCGAACCCTCCCTCGGCCAGCATGTCCGACGCCGCGGCGGCCAGCATCGACGCCAGCTCCTGATCTCGCGGCCCGAACCCACGGGGCAGCCTCGAGTAGATGTTGAGCGCGCCCACCGGACGGGTGGCGACGACCAGCGGGTTCGACAGGATGCTCCCGATGCCGTCGTTGATCGCGCGCGGGATGAACTTGGGCCATCGGAGCTCGTCGGCGAGGGCGTCCACGTGGAAGACCAGCCCTTCGGCGGCGGCAGAGAGGCATGGCCCCTCGCCGGTGGCGTACTGATCCCGGTCCATCTCGGCGATGGTCTCGTTCGTGGCCGCGACGGTGGTGAGCTGGCCCTCGCGGGCGATCGACACGCTCACGCCGTCGGCACCGCCGATCGTCGCCTGGGCCAGTGCGGTGACGAGCCTGAGGGCGGCGTCGACCAGCTCGTTGCGGGCAGGGTCGACGACCGCTCGGCTCCGCTCCGGATCCAACACCTGCTGAGCGGCCGCCGCCAGCGATCGGACGGTGGACGTCGGCAGCGCGCTGGTGGTGGGCTCGACGACCCCGCTGAGGCCGAAGTGGTCGAGCAGCCACCGGATCGTCGGACCCGGGGAACGGATCGTGAGGCTGCCGTGGGCCTGACGGGTGGATGACGTGAGCGCGAGGACCCCGAGGCCGGCGGCGTCCATGAACGAGACCTCGGCCATGTCGAGCACGAGGGTCCCGGCGTGTCGCTCGCCCAGAGCGCCGAGGATGCCCCCGAGCACCGGAGCGGTGAGCATGTCGATCTCGCCACTTGCGGCGACCACGACGCCGCCGGGAGCCCACTGCAGCGACACCTCGAAGGGTGTTGGCAGATCCGACATCGAGGGCATCACGGCCACGACGTGCGCGTCGTCGACAGGGGGAACATCGGCCATGGCGGGCCGCCTTCCGGATCATCGGGTGCCGAGCACCCATGAACCCTCACTGTCGAAGGCACCCCCACCCTATCGCGCGCCGGGGGGCGTGTGGGCGGGCTTCCGTGATCAAATGGGCCGATGGCCAGCGATGAGGCAACCGACGACGCGGCGATCGACGAGCTGGAGCGCAACCTCGCCACCGTCGCCCGGTCGCTGTTCGACAGCGGCACGGTGGAGGGAACGCTCCAGCTCGCAGTCGATCTGGCCGCCGCCACCGTCGATGGGTGCGACTTCGCCGGTGTCTTCCTCCTCGTCGACGGCCGCGTCACCACGGCTGCGGCGAGCGATTCGTTCGTGGTCGAGCTCGACGAGCTCCAGTTCGCCACGGAGGAAGGCCCCTGCCTCGACGCCATCCGCGACGGCGGCACCTACTATGCCGTCGACCTCGACGATGATCCTCGCTGGCCCCGCTTCGGTGCCGCCGCGACCCAGCGGGGCATCCGCAGTGCTGTCGCCTTCCGGCTGTCGGACCGTCCCGTCAGCGCGCTCAACCTCTACGC
>JBPPMN010000334.1:0-7655 GCA_051306055.1 Acidimicrobiales bacterium | reverse complement strand
CTTCCATGTTGAGGAGCTTCTGGGTCTCCTCCTCGGTGAGCTTGTACACCGGGATGCCGGTCCAGACCGAGAGGACCTCGGCCACGGCCTCCTCGTCGACCTCGTCGAACAGGTCGACGCCGGAGTCCTTGATCTCCTGCTCCTTGGCCTCCTTGTCGCCGAGGAGCTCCTTCTCCTTGTCGCGGAGGCGCCCGGCCTCCTCGAAGTCCTGGCGCTCGACCGCGGACTTCTTGGCCTCGACCACGCCGGAGAGCCCGGTCTCGATCTCCTTGAAGTCGGCCGGGGTCTCCATCCGCTTGATCCGCAGGCGCGAGCCGGCCTCGTCGATGAGGTCGATGGCCTTGTCCGGGAGGTGGCGGTCGGCGATGTAGCGGTCGGCGAGGTTGGCGGCGGCGACCAGGGCCTGGTCGGTGATGGTGACCCGGTGGTGGGTCTCGTAGCGGTCGCGCAGGCCCTTGAGGATCTCGATCGTGTGGGCCACGGAGGGCTCCTCGACGATGATCTTCTGGAAGCGGCGCTCGAGGGCGGCGTCCTTCTCGAGGTGCTTGCGGTACTCGTCGAGGGTGGTGGCGCCGATGGTCTGCAGCTCGCCGCGGGCCAGCATGGGCTTGCGGATGGAGGCGGCATCGATGGCGCCCTCAGCAGCGCCGGCGCCCACGAGGGTGTGGAGCTCGTCGATGAAGAGGATGATGTCGCCACGGGTGCGGATCTCCTTCAGCACCTTCTTGAGGCGCTCCTCGAAGTCGCCGCGGTAGCGCGAGCCGGCCACCAGGGCGCCGAGGTCGAGGGTGTAGAGTTGCTTGTCCTTGAGGGTCTCGGGCACGTCGTTGGCCACGATCTTCTGGGCCAGGCCCTCCACCACGGCGGTCTTGCCGACGCCGGGCTCGCCGACGAGGACGGGGTTGTTCTTCTGCCGGCGCGACAGCACCTGCATCACCCGCTCGATCTCCTTGGCCCGACCGATGACGGGGTCGAGCTTCTTCTCGCGGGCCTGCTGGGTGAGGTTGCGGCCGAACTGGTCGAGCACGAGGGACCCGGAGGCGCCCTCCTGGCTCTGGGTGCCGCCGGGGCCGGCGGCCTGGCCGGCCTTCTCCTGGCTGCCGCCGGGGCCCTGGTAGCCCGAGAGGAGCTGGATGACCTGCTGGCGCACGCGGGACAGGTCGGCGCCGAGCTTCACCAGCACCTGAGCGGCCACGCCCTCGCCCTCACGGATGAGGCCGAGGAGGATGTGCTCCGTGCCGATGTAGTTGTGGCCGAGCTGGAGGGCCTCGCGCAGCGACAGCTCCAGGACCTTCTTGGCCCGGGGCGTGAAGGGGATGTGACCGGAGGGCGACGAACCGCCCTGACCGATGATCTCCTCCACCTGGCTGCGCACGGCCTCGAGCGAGATGCCGAGCGACTCGAGCGCCTTGGCGGCCACCCCTTCGCCTTCGTGGATCAGCCCGAGCAGGATGTGCTCGGTGCCGATGTAGTTGTGGTTGAGGAGCCGAGCTTCCTCTTGGGCCAGAACGACGACCCGTCGGGCTCGGTCAGTGAACCGTTCGAACAAGGTGAGCCTCCCGCCCCTATCTGGGGGATCCGTGGGTCGAGTGTATCCCCACCCCTCGGCAACGCACCGCGGGCAGCGGCGCGATGTCCCCTCGCCCCCTCTCCATCGGCGGGTCGGGACCGGACCGTGAGCGATCGGCAGCGGTTTTCTCGCCTGACGGGCGGCTCGCCTACGGTGACCAGGTGGCGTCCGAGAGCCCGCTCCTCCAGCTGCCTGGCATGGCGGGCTTCCGCCAGCGGGTCGATGACGCCCTGCGGGCGTCGGTGGCCGCGGAAGACGAGCTGATGGCGCAGATGGGCTCCCACCTCATCACCGCCGGCGGCAAGCGCGCCCGGCCCCTGTTCTCGGTGGCCTCAGCGGCGGCCCTGGCCGTCGATCCTGCCGGTGTGGAGGCGGCCGTGACCGACGACGTCGTGCTCGGCGGCGTGTCGGTGGAGCTCGTGCAGGTGGGCTCCCTCTGCCACGACGACGTGATCGACGAGGCCGAGACCCGGCGCGGCGTCGAGAGCGTGAACGCCCGCTGGGGCAACCTGAAGGCCATCCTGGCCGGCGACTTCCTCCTGGCCAAGGCGTCCGAGATCGCCGCCGGACTCGGCACCGAGGTGGCCGGCCTCCTCGCCGCCACCATCGGCCGCCTGTGCGAGGGCGAGGTGCACGAGCTGCGCCACGCCTACGACGTCGGTCGCAGCGAGGCCTCCTACCTGCAGGCCATCGAGGGCAAGACCGCGTCGCTGTTCGCCACCGCCTGCCGGGTGGGGGGCATCGTGGGCGACCTCCCCCGCCCGCGCATCGACGACCTCACCGCCTTCGGCCTGCGCTACGGCATGGCCTTCCAGCTCATCGACGACGTGCTCGACGTGATCGCCACCGATGAGCAGCTGGGCAAGCCCGCCGGCCACGACATCGCCGAGGGCATCTACAACCTGCCCGTGATCGTGGCCCTCGACGAGGTGGGTGGCGACCTCCGGACGCTGCTCGGTGGCCCGGTCAGCGGCACCGACCTCGACACGGCCCTCCGATTCGTGCGCGGCTCCAGCGGCGTCGACCGCTCGGTCGATCTGGCCCGGGAGCACATCAAAGCAGCCGTCGAGGCGCTGGCCCCCCTCGGCGACACCCCGAGCACCGCCGCCCTGGCCGGCGCCGCTCACCACCTCCTCGTCGACGTCGAAGCCGTCCGCGCCGCCTGACCGCGCTCCGGAGCCGACGCGGCCCGTAGGGTCGAGGCCCGTGGTCGTGGCACGGGAGGATGCGCTGGTCCGGGGGCTGCTGACCGGCATCGCGGCGTTCCGGTGGCTGGCCTGGTCGTGGATGGCCATCGTGGCGCTGGTGAGCCGGCGGGAGCTCGAGGCCGAGGGCGGCCGCCCGTGGCTGGCCGTGCTCCTCATCGGGGCGGCCCTGGCTGTCACCGCCGGGGCCACGTTGCTGTCGAGGCGCGACCCGGACCGTCTCATCACCCTGCCCGCCCTAGCGGTGGAGCTGGCCGTGGGGTTCGCCCTCGGCGCTGGCGACGGGTGGGCCTACGCCGTCGACCACTCGCAGTCGCTGGGTTCGGTGTGGCCGCTGGCCGGCGTGCTCACCGCCGGCGTGGCGCTGGCGGGACGAGGCGGGGCGGCGGCTGGAGCGGTCGTGGGGGCGGGCCGCCTGTTCGGCGACGTGGTGCTCACCCAGTCGACCGCCCCGGTGCGCGATCTCACGGTGTCGGCCAGCTCCACCTTCGTCCTCTACGCGCTGGCCGGAGGTGTGGCTGGCTACGCCACCGTGAAGCTGCGCGAGGCCGAGCGGCGGATCTCCACCGCCCAGGCCCGGGAGGAGGTGGCCCGCACCCTGCACGACGGGGTCCTCCAGACCCTCGCGGTGGTGCAGCGGCGGGCCACCGACCCCGACCTGGCCCGGCTGGCGCGCGACCAGGAGCGCGAGCTGCGGGAGTACCTGTTCGGCGACGAACCGGCCGGAGGCGACCTCGGCCCCAGGCTGCGACAGGCCGCCGCGCGCTTCGAGGACCACTTCGGCGGGCAGGCCCGGGTGGTGCTGGCCGACGACCTCCCCGCCCTGCCGCCGACCACCGTCGACGCGGTGGCCGGCGCGGTGAGCGAGGCCCTCACCAACGCCGGCAAGCACGGCGAGGCCCGCCTGGTCACCGTCTACGCGGAGCCCGGCGACCACGACGTGTTCTGCTCCGTGAAGGACGACGGTGGCGGCTTCGAGCTGCCGGTCACCGAGGGCGTCGGCCTCCGGCGGTCCATCCGTGGTCGCATCGAGGAGGTGGGCGGTCGGGTGGAGGTCGACGGCAACCCGGGCCGGGGCACGGAGGTGCGCCTGTGGGTGCCGTCGTAGGGTCGGAGCATGGCTGACCTGCAGGTGGTGCGCGTCGTGCTGGCCGACGATCACCCGATCTGGCGCTCCGGCGTGCGGACCGACCTCGGCGACGCGTTCCAGGTGGTCGGCGAGGCCGGGGACGCCGACGAGGCCATCGAGGTGATCGGGGCCACCTCGCCCGACCTGGTGGTGTGCGACCTCCACATGCCCAACGGCGGCGGCATCAAGGTGGCCAAGACCTGCGGCGAGACCACCCGCATCGTGATGCTCACGGTGTCGGAGGCGGAGCGCGACCTGCTCGACGCCGTGGCCGCCGGCGCCGTGGGCTACCTGGTGAAGTCGACGCCGCCCGAGGAGCTGCGCCAGGGCCTGCTTCGGGCGGCCCAGGGCGACCCGGTGTTCTCCCCCTCGCTGGCGTCGCTGGTGCTGGGCGAGTTCCGTCGCCTGGCCAAGGCCAGCGGTCCCGTGCAGCCGCTGTCGGACCGGGAGCGGGAGGTGCTCCAGTACGTCGCCCGCGGCCACAGCTACCGGGAGATCGGCGAGCAGCTGTTCATCGCCGAGAAGACCGTGGAGAACCACGTGCGCAACATCCTGGGCAAGCTCCACCTCAACCGCCGCCAGGAGCTGGTGCGCTACGCCCTGGAGCACGGCATCGAGTGACCTGAGCCGCCAGCCATGCGGTGGGACACCCCGGACCTGCTGCTCAGGTCATTGGGGGTCCCCCAGGGGGATCTGGGGGGTGGCCCCGATTCCCCGTGGCGGCGCCGTCCCTGATGGTGGGGCCATGACCGCCACCAGCTCACCACCTCGTCCCGATCCCACCCGCACCGGCGCCGTCTGGGTGACCGGCACGGGAGCGTTCCTCCTGCTGGCCGCCGCCGCCGTGTTCACGGCGATGCGGTGGGACCAGATCCCCGACGCCGCCAAGCTCGGGGCCCTCGGCCTCGTCACCGGGGCCTGCCTGCTGGCCGGCCGGGCGCTGAAGCCCACCCTCCCCGCCACCGCCGGCGCGCTGCTCCACCTCGGCGCCTTCCTCGTGCCGCTCGACGTGGCCGCCCTCGGCGTGCGAGGTGGGCTCGACTGGTCGGGTCTGCTCCTGGCGGTCGGCCTGGCCGCCACCGTCACCTTCGGTTGGGGCGCCGTGACGGAGCGCTCGGTGGTGCTGCGCTGGGCCACCGCCGTGGCCGTGGTGGCCCTGGCCGGTGGCATCGGTGCCACCACCGCCCTCCCCGCCCCCCTGGTGCTGACCGCCTTCGGTGCGGCCGCCGTGGCCCTTCGCCACGATCAGATCGGTGCGGGCTGGGCGGCACTGGCCGGCCTCGCCCCGCTGCTGAGCTTCTTCGACGAGCTCACCGTCACCGGGGCCGGGACGTTCGAGCGCCTCGGGCTGACCGGCGAGCAGCCCCGGCTGCTGGCCGTCGTCACGGGCGCCACCGCGGCCGTCGTGCTCGGGCTCGTCGGCCGCCGTCGCCACGACGTCGGGCTCGTGCTGATCGGTGTCGGCCTGGGCGCCGTGGGCCTGGCCGCCTCCTGGAGCGGCGCCACCACCGACGGGTTCGACACCTTCGTGGGGCTGGCCACCGCCTTCCTCCTCGTGCAGCTGGTCGCCCTGGGCACGAGCGCCGACCCCTTCTGGCGGATCCCGGCCGACGTGGTGGCCCGCCTGACCGCCGTCGTGGCCGGCCCCGTCGTGGCCCTGGCCGCCGCGGTCGTCGTGCTCTTCCACGACGAGGACCTCACCGAGCCGAGGGCCGCCCTGGCCGCCGCCGTGCTGGCACTGGGCTGGCTGGTGGCCGACCGCCGCCAGGTGGGCTCGAGCTCGGCGCTCACCACGGTGGGCCTGGCCACCAGCGTCATCGTGGCGGCGGGCACCGTGGCCACTGACGCATCGGTGCTGGCCCTCACCCTCACCGCAGTCGCGGCTGCGGCAGTGCTGCTGCCCCGACGCGGCGGGCTGGTCGTGGCGGCCTCCGCCGCCGTGTGGGCGCCGGCGCTGCCGGACGGCTCCTCCATCGGCCTGGCCACCATCGTGGCGACCGGCGTGGTCGGCTCCCTGCTCCTGACCGAGGCGGCGGTGCGCCGGTCGAGCGTCACCGGCGCCGACGATCGCTTCGAGGCGGCCGAGGGACAGGCGTGGGTGCTGGCGCTGCTGGCCCTGGTGCCCGGCCTCATGGCCGTGTCGGAGCTGATCGTGGAGACGGGCCACACCGCCGCCACGCTGATCGGCGCCGCGGTGCTGGCCACCGCGGTGGCCGCGGTGGCCGACCGGGGCCGGGTGACCGGCGACCTCCCGCTCGGCACCATCGCCCGCATCGGCGGAGCGTCGGTGGTGCTGGCGGCCCTCGAGCTGCCCCCGACGCAGCTCGGGCTGGTGGCCACCGCCGTGGCCGCGCTGTCGGTGGCCGACGCGGTGCGCCTCGGCGATCCGCGCGTGGCCGTGGGAGCGTCGATCGTCGCCCCGGTGGCCGTGGGTGCCCTCGTGCACGCCACCGGCCTCACGCTGCCCTCGACCGGCGTGGCCCTCACGGTCGCCGCCGTGGTGGTGGCCGGGCTCGGTGCGCTGGTCGGCCCGCGGTGGACGCTCCCGGTGGCCGTCGCGGTGACCCTCACAGCGGGCAGCGGTCTGCTGCTGGCCTCGGCGTCGGCCACCACGTTCGCCGACGCCCTGATGGTCACCAGCGGCCTCGGCCTGGCCATCGCCATCGAGCGGGGTCGCCTCGACGGCGTGTACCTGGCCGGCATCGGCGTGACCGGGGGGCTCTGGCTCCGCCTGACCGAGGCCGAGGTGGGCGCCTCCGAGCCCTACCTGGCACCGGTGGCCGTCCTCCTGCTCGTCGCCGGGCTGCGGGCCCGCTCGATGGGCACCAGCAGCTGGATCGCCTACGGCCCGGTGGTGGGCCTCCTCGGCGGCTCGGCCTTGGTGGAGCGGATCGCCGGTGGTGGCGGCGGCCATGCCCTGTTCGCCGGAGCCGTGGGCGTGGTGGCGGTGGCCGTCGGTGGGCAGCGCCGTCTCGCCGCTCCCCTCTTCCTCGGTACGGGGCTGCTGGTGGCGCTGGCCGGCTACGAGACGCTCGCCATCACCGCCGGGCTCCCCACCTGGACGTGGCTGGCTCTGGGCGGCTCGACCCTGCTGGGCGCCGGCGTGGCCATGGAGCGCCACGACCTCGGCCCCATCGAGACCGGGCGGCGCCTGGTCGACGTGGTCGACGAGAAGTTCGCCTGACCGCCCCGGTCGAGCCTGTGTTCTGCAGCCGTCCGAACAGCGGCTGCGGAACACAGCCCGAGCGGGAGCACAGTACCGGTCGAGCCCGTGTTGCCCAGCCGCCCGCACAGCGGCTGCAGCACGCGACCTGCGTGGGGCGGCCGGCTACTCGGGGAGGGTGGCGGGGAGGCGGCGGGCGGCCAGCACGCCGAGCAGGGCCACCAGCAGCGTGGCGGCGAAGGCGAGCTGAAGGGCTGATCGCGTGGCCCAGCCGCTGGTGTCGCCGAAGGCCACGAACGCTCCTCCCAGCCCCGTGCCGAGGGAGACGCCGAGCACGTCGCTGAGCTGGAGCGACGACGAGGACGCCCCCTCCTTGCCCGGCTCGGCCAGCCCGAGGACCGTCACCGAGAGCGGCGAGTAGGCCATGCCGATGCCGAGGCCGGCCACCGACCACACGGCGATGGCCAGCGGAACCGGGAGCGGACCGAGGGCGCCGAACATCCCGCCGATGCCGACGGCCAGGATCGCGAAGCCGATGCCCACGAGGCGCCGGGGCCCGATCGTGTGCACCACCTTCTGCTGCACCCA
>JBPPMN010000333.1:0-8657 GCA_051306055.1 Acidimicrobiales bacterium | reverse complement strand
TCGGCCAGGCGACGGGCGTTCACGAAGATGAGCGTGGAGCGATGCTCCCGCACCAGCTCCAGCAGCTTCGGGTGCATGGCCGGCCAGATGGAGCGACGGGTGGGGCCGGCGGCGGCCGGGCCAGAGGTGGGCTCGTCGATCACCGTGCCCAGCTCGGCCATGTCGTCGACCGGGATGACCACCTCGATCTCGAGGGGCTTGCGCACCCCCGCATCGACGATGGTGACGGGGCGCGGGCGCCGTGCCCCCGCTGCGTCGACGGCCGTGCCCCCGAGGAAGTGGGCGATCTCCTCCAGCGGCCGCTGGGTGGCGGAGAGCCCGATGCGCTGCGGGCTGGGCCGGTCGCCCGAGGTGACCCAGTGGTCGAGCCGCTCCAGGGTGAGGGCCAGGTGGCTGCCCCGCTTGGTGGCGGCCAGCGCATGGATCTCGTCGATGATCACGACCTCGACGCCACGCAGGCTCTCGCGCGCGGCCGAGGTGAGCATGAGGTAGAGCGACTCAGGTGTGGTGATGAGGATGTCGGGCGGGTTGCGCACCAGCTGGCGGCGCTCGTCGGCCGGGGTGTCGCCGGTGCGGATCCCGACCGTGGGCTCGGTGTACCCCAGCCCGAGCCGCTGGGCGGCCAGGCGGATGCCCTGGAGCGGGCTGCGGAGGTTCTTCTCGATGTCGACGGCCAGCGCTCGCAGCGGCGAGATGTAGAGCACCCGGGTGCGGTGGGTGCGGCCCTCGGGGGCCGGGCGGCTCACCAGCTGGTCGATGCCCCACAGGAAGGCGGAGAGGGTCTTGCCCGATCCCGTGGGCGCCAGGATCAGGGTGTGGTCGCCCTTCGCGATGGCCGGCCAGCCCTTCGCCTGCGGCGGCGTGGCCTCGGGGAACGACGTGCTGAACCAGGCCCGTACGGCTGGTGAGAACGGAGCGAGCGGGTCCACATCGGCCACCCGCCAACGCTATCGAGAAGGCGCCACAACCGAACTGGCGTGCGCCTCGGTCGATTCGACGTCGATTTGACGGTGACACGGCGCGTCGGCACCTACGCTCGACGGCCGTGGCGCGCATCGCGGTGACGTCGGCGGTCTACCTGGGTGACGTCGCTCCGTACATCCCGATCGCTCGGGCGCTGAGCGAGCAGGGCCACGAGGTGGTGTTCGTGGCCCCCGAGGGGTTCCGCTCCGTGCTGGAGCCAGAGCCCTTCGCCTTCCACCCCTACGCCCTCGACTCGTCACCGGCGGCCATGCACGTCGACCCGGAGCACATCCGGCTCATGCGTGCCCCCACCCGCAACTCGGCGAAGCTGGGGACCTACTGGATGAACCGCACCTTCGCCGACGACCCGGCGGCCGCCGTGCGGTCGCTGCAGGAGGGCTTCGCCGGTGCCGACGCCGTGGTCACCCACCCCACCATGGGCGTGGCGTCGATCCCCGTCGCCCGGTCGATGGGCATCCCGACGGTCGTCGGGCACCTCTTCCCGATGATGATCCCGACCGCCGAGTGGACCCCGCCGCTCGGCTCCCGCTCACCCCGTCTCCCTGGGCCGCTCAACCGGGCCAGCTGGGCGGTGCTGCGGCGCGTGGCCGGTCGCTCGTTCCGAGATGATGTGATCAACGACGTCCGGGCCGACCTCGGGCTCGAGCCCACCCGGTGTGCGGCCGGCTGGTCCTGGCTCGAGGCCGACACCACCGTGGTCCTCGTGCCCCACGCCTACTACGGCGACGGCGCCGCCGACTGGCCGCCGGTCACATGGGGCGGCTTCTCGATCTGGGAGGGCCCTGCCGGCCAGGAGCTCGACCCGGCCCTCGATGCCTGGATCGACGCCGGCGACCCGCCTGTGCTGGTGATGCTCGGCACCTCGGCGGCCACCAACGCCGGCCAGCAGTTCCGCCAGATCGCCGAGCACCTGGATCGCATCGGACTCCGGTCGGTGCTGCTGGTGGGCGATCCCGCCAACCTGGCCGCCGTCGGTGAGCGCCCGGGGGCGGTCACCTTCGCACCGGTCACCCAGCTCCTACCCCGATGCCGGGCAGCCGTGATGTCGGGCGCGCTGGGCGGCGTCGCCGCCGCCCTCACCGCCGGGGTGCCGCTGGTGGTGCACCCGCAGCTGTTCGACCAGGTATGGCACGGGCGACGGGTGCAGGACCTCGGCGTGGGCCGGCTGGCCCGGCGCACCAGTGCCGTCGCCCCCGCCGTGCGCAGGCTGCTCGACGACCCCGGCACTGCCGACCGGTGCACTGCGCTGGCCGAACGGGTGCGGGCCGAGGACGGCGTGACCGCCACCGTCGCCGCCGTCGATCAGGTCCTCGTCGGCTGAGGATCCGAGCGGATGGGTGGCCAGCGTGGATCGGGCGGCCGCCCCGTTCGTCGGCCTCAGCCCTCGGTGCCGGCGTCCGCCACCGTCAGGGTGCCGACCATGTTCGGGTGGATGTCGCAGATGTACTCGTAGGCCCCGGCCTCCACCTCCACGGCCAGCTCCTGGCTGCTGGGGCCCGGCTCCAGGGGTGTGGCGGGCGACTCTGGGTGGTCGGGCAGGTGGACGTTGTGGGCCACGCCGTCGTCCTGGTTGTCGACCTCGATCACCAGCTCGCCGGGCTCGGCGTCGAGGCAGTCGGTGTCCCAGCGGATGTCGTCGGCCACAAGGGTCACCCGTCCGCCCTCAGCCACCTTGCAGCCACCCGCCTCGGGCGGATCATCGCCACCGGCGGTGTCGCCGCAACCGACGGCCAGGGAGCCGACCAGAGCGAGGACCAGGAGCAGGCGCACGACGCGATGCTCGCCCGGAAGGAGCGGTCGGTGCCAACCTGGGCCGCCCATGGCCGACGTCCTCACCGCCTTCGCTGTCGTGTTCCTGGCCGAGCTGGGCGACAAGACGCAGCTCGTCGCCCTCACGCTCGCTGGCCGCTACCCCGCCGCCAAGGTGCTGCTGGCCCTCGGCGCCGCCATCGCCGTCCTCCAGACGCTTTCGGTGACGGCCGGCGCGCTGATCAGCGAAGCGGTGCCGGAGCGGGCGATCGCGGTCGGCGCAGGTGTCCTGTTCCTCGGCTTTGCGGCGTGGACGTGGCGGTCGGCGGGCGAGGACGAGGATTTCGCCGACGCCACACCCGGTCGCACCGGTCTGGTGAGCGTGGCCATCGCCTTCTTCCTGGCGGAGCTGGGCGACAAGACGATGCTCACCACGGCGGGCCTGGCCGCCGATCGGGGCATCGTGCTCGTGTGGATCGGCTCCTTCGCCGCGATGATGGCCGCGACCACCCTGGCCGTGCTGGCCGGCCGCAACCTCGGCCGTCGGATCCGACCCCCGACCCTCCGCCGCATCGGCGCCGTCGCCTTCCTGGTGGTGGGCATCGCCACCCTCGCCGGCGCCGCCCTCGGCTGACCGAACCCGACCGCAGCGTGGGCCCGTCGCGGCGCGGGTGAGGCGGGCAGGCGGTCAGCGTCCGGTGCGGATGTAGTCGACCAGCTGGTCCTTCTCGCGCTCGAGCTCGTCGACGTGGATCTTCACGACGTCGCCGATGCTCACCAGACCCACCAGCGCGCCGTCTTCCACCACCGGGAGGTGCCGGATGCGGTGCTCTGTCATGAGGTGCATGAGCGAGTCGACGTGGTCGGCCCTGGTGCAGGTGAACACCTCTGAGGCCATGATCGACGACACCGGGGCATCGAACAGCTTGGCGCCGTCGACGGCCAGCCGCCGCACGACGTCGCGCTCCGACACGATGCCGTCGACCGCTCGGCCGTCGGCCGAGACGACCAGCGCGCCGACGTTGGCGTCGCGCAGCACCTCCAGCGCCGCCCGCACGGTGGCTTCGGGCGCCACCGTGGTCACCTCACGTCCCTTGCCTTCGAGGATCTGATCGGCCAGCACGGTCACCTCCAGGTCGGGGGGTCGCCCGTGTCCATGGTCACACATCGACACCGCTTGCGCTCGTCAGCCCGCCGCCCGGGCTGATGTTCGGAGCAGCCGCCCGACTAGAACGGTCGCCATGGACCTGCACGCCGAAGCCGCTCGCGGCCTCACCGGCATCGAGCAGCGCTACACGTCGGGCCGGCGGGCCATCGTCGACACCCTGGCCCGGGCCGGGAGGCCCCTCACCGTGCCCGAGCTGATCGACGCGGCCGATCGCGCCATTCCGGCCAGCTCGGCCTACCGCAACGTGATGGTGCTGGTCGACGCCGGGGTGCTGCACCGCGTGGCCGGCACCGACGACCACAGCCGCTTCGAGCTGGCCGAGCCGCTCGGCGACCACCACCACCACCTCATCTGCGACACCTGCGGCAAGGTGGAGGACATCGACGCGCTGCCCAGCCTCGAGCAGGCGGTGGTGGCGGCGGCCGAGACGGCGGCCGCCGAGACGGGCTTCGAGGTACGGGCCCACCGCATCGACCTCGTGGGCCAGTGCCGCGCCTGCCGCTGAACGCCTGCCGTGCCGCAGACCCCAGCTCGTCGCTCCCTCTTCGAGCCGCACCCGGAGCGCCTGGCTGAGGACCACCCGCACCGAGCGGCCATCCTGGCCGCCCACCGCGAGGCGGTGGAGGCGGGCCAGCCCGGGTACCTCGATCCGGTCACCGGCCTCTTCGTGATCACCGCCGCCGAGCACGTCCGCCGCGGCCAATGCTGCGCCAACGACTGCCGCCACTGCCCCTACCGCTGACCTCCACCCCGCCCCCGACCGGAAGCAGGCGTCAGCGGGGGGTGGATGGATCTGTGTCGAAGGCGGCTCTGCGGGTGGCTCGGCGCAGGGTGGCCAGCACGGCGGGGCCGACGAGGAGGACGGCGGCGGTGTTGGTGATGGCCCGGCCGGTGTCCCAGCCCCACGTGCTGGTGGCCAGGGTGTAGAGCACGAACCGGTGGAGGTTCTCGAGCACCGGCGCGCCGGCCTCGTAGGACAGCTGGGTGTCGCCGCCGAGGGCGAACGGCCAGCCCCACAGGTTCACCAGGAAGCCGTAGAGGTAGGCCGCGAAGGCGGCGTAGGCGGCCAGGAGCGCGATCTCCCACCGTCCGCGCGCCGGCGGCAGACACCCGGCCAGCAGCCCCACCCACGACGACGCCAGCATCTGGAACGGCAGCCACGGGCCCATGCCGCCGGTGATCAGCGCCGACGCGAACAGCGTGGTGGAGCCGAGGACGAACCCGAAGGCGGGGCCGTAGACGCGCCCACCGAGGACCAGCAGGAAGAAGACCAGCTCGATGCCTCCCGTGCCCGCGCCCAGCGGCCGGAGGGCGGCACCGATGGCCGAGAGCACGCCGAGCATGGCCAGCGCCTTAGTGTCCATGCCCCGGCTGGTGATCTCCGACAGCACGATGGCGACCAGCGCCGGGAGGATGAGGGCGAAGATGTAGGGGGCGTCCTGGGTGTGGGAGAAGTCGGCCGGCGGCCGGATCACCAGCGGCCAGGCGAACATGGCCAGGCCGGCCAGCGAGGCCAGGACGAGGGCCACCAAGGTGCGCGGGGCCATGGGCAGGACCGACCGGTCGCGACCGGTGGCGACGGCGGTCACGGCGCCGCCCCCTCGGCGGCTCCGACGGCCGCCAGCGCGTCGGACACCTGCTGCACGGTGAGCCACGGCTGGGGCTGGAGCACCTTGGCCACCTGGGGCGCGAAGGCCGGCGATGCCACCACCACCTCGGCCGTGGGGCCGTCAGCCACCACCTCACCATCGGCTAGCACCACCACGCGGGTGGCGGCGGTGGCCACGAACTCCACGTCGTGGGTCGACACCACCACGGCGCGCCCCGCGGCGGCCAGCTCCGCCAGCAGGGCCGCCAGCCGCTCCTTGGCCAGGTGGTCGAGGCCGCGCGTGGGCTCGTCGAGCAGCACCAGCCGAGGCCCGGCCGTGAGCTGCACGGACAGGACGAGTCCGAGGCGCTGGCCCTCCGACAGGTCTCTCGGGTGGGCCGCCCGGTCGACGGCCGACACAAGGCGCTCGAGGAGGGCGGCGCAGGTGCCCACCGGCGCCTCGCTCTCACGGTCGGCCTGCGCGCACTCCTCGTCGACGGTGGCGAGGTAGAGGAGGTCGGCCGGGGTCTGGGGCACGAGGCCCACCAGGGCGCGAGCCTCGCGCCGCGGCAGGCCAGCGGGATCGTGGCCGGCCACCGCCACGCCCCCCGCGGCTCGGGGGCCGGCGCCGTGGAGCGCCCAGAGGAGCGACGACTTGCCGGAGCCGTTGCGCCCCATGAGGGCCACCACCTCACCGGGGGCCACGGCCAGGTCGACCTCCCGCACGGCCACGACGTCGTCGTAGCGCACCACCACGCCCCGGGCCTCCAGGAGCGGCGGTGCGGTGGGCAGGGCCAGCGACGGCGGCGACGCGTCGGCCAGGCGGTCGCGCAGCGGTCCGGCCAGCCGGCGGGCGTCGCGCACCGACCGGGGCAGGGGCCACCACCCGGCCGCCCGACCGAGGTGCACGATGGGCGGCGCCAGCAGCGTGTCGGCCAGGGCCGGCCCGGGGTCGTCGATGGTGGCCCGGCCGTGGGCCACCGTGATGATGCGGTCGGCGTGCTGCACCACCCGCTCAAGACGGTGCTCCGCCATCACCACGGTGAGGCCGAGGTCGTGCACCAGGCGGGTGACGGTGGCCAGCACGTCTTCGGCCGCGGTGGGATCGAGCGCAGAGGTGGGCTCGTCGAGCACCAGGATGCGGGGCTGCAGGGTGAGGACGGAGCCGATGGCCACCCGCTGCTGCTGTCCCCCCGACAGCGTGCGCAGGGCCCGGTCTCGAAGGTCGGCGATGCCGAGCAGATCGAGGGTCTCCTCCACCCGCTTGCGCATCACCGGCGCGGGCACGGCCAGCTGCTCCATGGCGTAGGCCAGCTCCTCCTCCACCGTGTCGGTGACGAACCCGGCCAAGGGGTCCTGGCCCACCACGCCCACGATGTCGGCCAGCTCCCGCGGCGGGTGGGTGCGGGTGGAGCGGCCGTCGACGGTGACCTCGCCGGCGAGGTGGCCGCCGGTGAAGTGGGGCACCAGCCCGTTGACGGCCCCGAGCAGCGTGCTCTTCCCGGAACCGGTCACCCCGACCACCACGCACAGCTCGCCCTCCTGCACCTCGAGGTCGACGTCGCGCAGCGTCGGCGCGACCGCGTCGGGATAGGTGATGGTGACGCTCTCGAAGCGGATCACGACGCCGCTCCTGCCGGCGTCCGGGTCGCCCCTGTCCGCGAGGGCGGGGCGGTCTCGCCGACGGGCTTCGGAAGGCGCAACGGCGGTGCCATCCACGCCGGGAGCGCGGCCAGCAGCACGGCCGCGGCAGGCACCAGCGGGAGCGTGGGCCACGTGAGCGGCTGCAGCGACGGGAACAGGTCGCCGGGGTCGACGGCGCTCACCGCCACCACCACCGCAGCCACGGCCAGGCCCACCCCGGCCACGCCCCACTCCGGCGCCTCCCAGGGATCGGGTCGATAGCGGCTGCGGACCACCCGGCGGCCGGTCACGACCATGCCGGCCCAGCCCGCCGCCGCACCGCCGAGCAGCATCGGCAGGCCCAGGTGGCGGGGAGCGGTGGAGTCGAGCAGGCCGTAGGTGCCGATGCACACGCCCACCATCCCGACCAGGACGAGGGCGGCCGAGACGGCCCGAGCGCGACGGGGCACGTCGGCCGACCGGCCGTAGCCCCGGGAGTCCATGGCAGAGGCCAGCAGCAGCGAGCGATCGAGGGCGTCGGTCATCACGGGGATGACGATCTCCCGCACCACGTGCCGTCCTCGTCCGGTGTCGCCACGGAGTCGACGGGCCCGCCGCACCCGCTGACCGCTCTCCACCAGCTGCGGGGCCACGGTGAGCGCCACGGTCACGGCGACGCCGATCTCATGGAGCGCCGCGGGCATGGCCTTGAGGAGTCGCTTGGGGTTGGCCAGCACGTTGGCGGCACCCACGCACAGCAGGAGCGTGGCCAGCCGGAGCCCGTCGTAGAGCGCGGCCAGCACGCCCTCGAGCGACACCGGGCCACCGAGCCGGATGCCGGCCGCCGCCTCGGGCAGCGGGATCTCCGGCAGCGTGAAGAGCACGGTGCCGCCGTGCTGGGCATCGAGGAGCATGCGGAACACCACCCGGATGGCGATGACCACGAGCGCCAGGACCACGTAGGCCTTGAAGCCGCGCGCCCACGGGGCGTCGCTGCGACGAGCGGCCACCACGTGGGCCACCACCGCCACGATGAGCAGGAGCAGCAGCGGGTTGGTGGTGCGGCTGGCCGCGGTGGCCAGGCCGATGGCCCACAGCCACCACGCGCCGGGGTGCAGCGGCCGTGGCAGCCGTACCCCGGTGGTGGCGGAGGTGCGCATGGGCTAGCGCTCGCTCCGGCGCCGGCGGCGCAGCTGCACGGCCGCGCCGGCACCCAGCCCGCCCACCAGCACGGCGGCGGCGATGGTCGACGCGGGTGAGCCGGCATCGGCCGTCGGCGACGAGGACCGCAGCGAGTCCAGCGCCACGGGGCCCTCGTCGGCGGTGGCCGCACCGACCCGGTCCTCACGTTCCGGCTCGCCCGTCGCGGAGGTGTCGCCGCCAGGGTCGCCGCCCTCGCTGGGGGCGCCGTCGACGGCCTCACCCTCGGTGAGAGCGGCCGACCCCGGTGGTGCCTCGGGCGCGGTCGCCGCGGGCGGGCGACCGTCTGGGGTGGCCGCGGTCGGGGGCGGTGCCGTGGTTGTCGGACGCGGCACCGTGGTGGTG
>JBPPMN010000274.1:0-3516 GCA_051306055.1 Acidimicrobiales bacterium | reverse complement strand
AGGCGCTCCATCTGGGCGATGCCGCCGAGGTTGCGCTCCAGCTTCTCGAGCTCGCGGCTGAGGAGGAGGGCTTCCTTCTTGGGCATGGCGTCGAACTCGCCGGAGGCCCGCATGCGGCGGTACTCCTGCATCTTGGCCACCCGCTTGCCGATGGTCTCGAAGTTGGTGAGCATGCCGCCCAGCCAGCGCTGGTTGATGTAGGGCATGCCGACCTTCTCGGCGTAGCTCTGGATCGGGTCCTGGGCCTGCTTCTTGGTGCCGATGAACAGCACGGTGCCGCCGTCGGCGACGAGGTCGCGGACGAAGCTGTAGGAGGTCTCGATGCGCTGCAGGGTCTGCTGCAGGTCGATGATGTAGATGCCGCCGCGCTCGCCGAAGATGAACCGCTTCATCTTCGGGTTCCACCGGCGGGTCTGGTGGCCGAAGTGGACTCCGGCCTCGAGCAGCTGCTTCATGGTGACGACGGCCACGGTGGGCTCCTTCTCCCTCGGTTCGCTGTGCCGACTGGTGTCGGCGCCGGACCAGGCGCCCAGAGGGCGACCGCGGGAAGGTCCGGTTGCTTGATGTGTGTGTGTGGACGACCCAGCGGACGCCGGGCCGAGGCGCGATGCTAGCGGTGTGGCCCCGACCTGGGCCAACGGGCCTCGTCAGCGCCGGCCACCACGCACGTCGGCCCACGCTCCCCCGACCCAGCCCACCGCCCCGGCCAGGTCCTGGCCGTAGCTCACCACCTCACCCGTGGCCTGGTCGAGCAGGGCGTCGCCGTAGGACTCGCACCCCGGGGCCATCCCGGCCAGGGCCAGCGACAGCTCGCGGTGAGCGGCCACGCTGCCGGGCAGGTCGCTGTGGGCATCGGGACCGGTCAGCCCCACCACCACCTCGGTCATCCCAGGGGCCACCGAGCGCGGCACGGGCACGATGAGGTCGCCTCGGGCGGCGATCGAGACCGCGTCGATCCCCGGGGGCACGGGGTGCTGGGCCAGCTCGGCGACGAAGTCCGACGTCTCCGAGAGCTGCAGGGCTGACGGGGCCCCGGGATCGAGCTCCATCCCGGCGACGGTGCCGATGGCGTCGACGACGCGACCGCCGCTCTTGGTCGAGCCGTTGGCATGGAGGGCGGTGGCCAGGTCGGCCCCACCGTGGGGCGTGCCGAGGGTGGCCACCAGACCGAGGTTGGCCAGCCAGGCCGCACCGTGGCGGCGCTCGAGCTCGATGAGCGCCGCCCGCACCACCAGACCACCCTGCGAGTGCGCATAGAGGTCGATCGACCGCCCAGGAGCATCGGTGGCCACCGCCTCGAGCAGGTCGGCCAGGTGTACGCCCGAGGTCCAGAGGTCGGCCTGGGTGTCGGCCGGGCCGTAGGTGGTGGCGGCCACCTCGGGGAAGCCGTCGGTGGGATCGGGCGTGCGGCCGCCGGCGTAGCTGAAGCGCAGCACGTCGGCCGTGGCATAGCCGAGGTCCTCGGTGTCGATGTCGTCGACGGTGGCCCCGTCGCTGTTCGAGCCCAGGCCGGCCACCAGCACCGCCACCCGCCCGCCCTCCGCCCTCGGCGTCGCGACACCGTCGGCGGTGCAGGCTCGCTCCGATCGGCGGCGGGCCTCCTGGTGCACCTGCAGGGCGGTGGCCAGCAGGCGGATGTGGCCGGTCACGGGCATGAGCCGGTCGGCGTAGTGGAGGGCGGTCCGCAGCAGGTGCGCACCGTCGTCGCGGAGCCAGTCGGCCGCGGTGCCGGCCAGGTCGCCGGCCGCGCCGGCCAGGTCGCCCAGGGCGCCGCCGACCCCGCCGACGAGCTGGCGGATGGCGCTGCGCTCCCCCGGTAGGCCCGCCCCGAGCGGGAGCTCGAAGGGCACCAGGCGCACCGGCAGCGAGTCAGAGCCGAACAGGCCGGCTGGGTCGAGGTACTCGTCGCCGAGCCGCGCCCCGAGGTGCAGGCGGCCGACGGTGGTGCCCACCACCTGCCCCTGGCGGAGGTTCTGGCCCACCACCACCGCCACATCGGCGAGGAAGGAGTAGGTCGTGCGCAGCCCGTCGGGGTGCAGCACGGTGACGTGGCGAGCGCCGGCCACGTCACCGGCGAAGACCACCCGGCCCTCGGCCGCGGCTCGCACCTCGCTGCCGGGCTCGGTGCCGTACTCCAGGCCACGGTTGCCGGGACCGAAGGCGTGCTCGGGCGGGCGGAACCCGTCGACCACCGGGGCATCGACGGGCGGGAGGTAGGCAGGCTCGCTCTGGGCGGCCGTGGTGGCGGGCGCGACGGCCAGCGTGGCGGCCAGCACCGCCCCGACGACCGCGGCACGATCGGGTCGCCTCGCGAAGCGCAGGGCGCGCAGGACCATGGCCCTCTCCCCTCATGGGCGCGACGGAACAGGAGGGGGAAGGCGGCGCCAGGCGGCGCGAGGGGCGGGCGGCGGCCCGCGAGCTAGCGGAGGGTCAGGCGGGTTCGCGCTCGGAGGCGGCGATACGGCTGCGGAGCTGGATCACCGACTTCGTGTGGATCTGGCACACCCGGCTCTCGGTGACCCCGAGGATGGAGCCGATCTCCGCCAGCGTGAGGCCCTCGTAGTAGTAGAGGGTGAGCACGGTCTTCTCCCGATCGGGGAGGCGGTTGATGGCGTCGGCGAGGATGTGGCGCATCTCCTCCACCTCGTAGGCCGCCACCGGGCCCATCCCCGCGTCAGGGAGGGTGTCGCCGAGGGTGGCCGAATCGCCGCGATCGCCGCCGGAGAGCATCTCGTCGAGGGCGACGAGGCCGGTGAAGGAGATCTGGCCGAGGGTGGTCTGGAGCTGGTCGTCGGTGAGGTCGAGCTCGTCGGCCAGCTCGGAGTCGGTGGGGGTGCGGTGCAGCTGCCCCTCGAGCTTCGAGTAGGCCTTCTCGAGCGCCCGGGCCTTGGCCCGCACGGAGCGGGGCACCCAGTCGATCGAGCGCAGCTCGTCGAGGATGTTGCCCTTGATCCGGGCGATGGCGTAGGTCTCGAACTTGAAGCCGCGCTCGGGGTCGAACTTCTCGATGGCGTCGATGAGCCCGAAGATGCCGTAGGACACCAGGTCGGCCTGGTCGACGCTCTGTGGCAGGCCCGTGGCCACCCGGCCGGCCACGTACTTCACGAGCGGCGAGTAGTGCACGATCAGCTGGTCGCGCTGCTCGCGTCGACCCGACTCCTTGTAGCTCGCCCAGAGCCGGTCGATGTCAGGTTCGAGGTCTTCGTCGCTCACGAGATCATCCCTAGGCCCGCGGATGCGTTGCTTGGTAGACCGAGCGGAGCCGCTCTCGGCTGACATGAGTGTAACGCTGGGTCGTCGACAGGTCTGCGTGACCCAGCAGCTCCTGCACCGCGCGCAGGTCGGCACCGCCGTCGAGCAGGTGGGTGGCGAAGGTGTGGCGCAGCGCGTGCGGATGGGTCGGCTCGACCGAGCGCCGGTCGAGGATGCGGCGGCAGTCGCGTGGACCGAGCCGGTTCCCCCGTTGGTTCAGGAAGACGGCCACGGTGGGCGATTCCGCGTGCTCGAGGTCGGATC
>JBPPMN010000255.1:0-14046 GCA_051306055.1 Acidimicrobiales bacterium | reverse complement strand
CCGCAGATCGAGCCGGCCTAGGGCAGCAGGTCGGCGGTGAGCGTGGCGCCGTCGACCACGACCGAGGCTCCTGAGATCGGGGCCACGTTGATCGGAGTGAAGGAGAAGGACGCCTCACCGCCGTCCACCGGTGCGAGCCCACCGAGCTCGACGTACCCGGCCCCCGAGTTCACGGCGAGTCGAGCGTCGAAATTGTCACAGGTCGACACGCTGCCAGCGGACGCGTTGAGGAACCGAACCGTGGCGCCATCAACCGTCCACGTTCCGTCGGACTGCGCTTCGGGGGTGGCGAAGTCGACGTCGACGTTCGTGGCACAAGCGGTCACGGGGTTGCTGCCGGACGCGATGTCCTCGGACTGGACGGTGAACGACGCGGCGAACGCGCCGACGGCGAACAGGGCGGTCGCCACGGCGACTGCGAGCAGGGCCTTGCGCATGTACTTGCCTCCTGGTGTGGAGCCTGCCTCGGTGGCCGAGGCAGGCCTGGTGTCACGATGAGACAAGTCGGGTTCGCTCTGGCTCCCCGCGGGCAACGCGACCAATCACGCCCGAGGATCATCACACCCTTGCCCGCATCCGCCACAGTTTGCGTGCCGGATGTCACTACGAAGCGTAGTTGTGTCACGCTCCGTGTCAAGCCGCTTCGTAGTGGACGCCCAGGGATTTCTCCGCTCGCTTCACGGCGCGGCGCACCCGGCGGCGCTTCGCGACCCCCACCCGGGCCCGGGCGGCGGCGATGCCGCCGATGGCGCCGAAGGCCGCCGCGGCGGCCGCCACCGGGATGGTGGGCTCGGCGAGCCCGAGGGCGCCGGAGAACACCACCGTCGAACCACCCAGCATGGCGCCAGAGATCATGGCGCCGATGGTGGACAGCAGCCGGGGGTGGCCGGAGCGCAGCGGCTTCAGGCTCGACTCCAGGTTGGCCAGGGCCAGCAGCACCAGCAGCACGCCGGCCACGAAGGGCACCGTGAGGTACCACGTCTGGGTGGCGTCGATGCCGAAGCCCTGCTCCCCCAGCACGGCGTCGTCGCCGAGCACCGTGACGGTGGCCGTGGCCTTGCCACCGATGGTGCGCTGGGTGATGCCCGGGTCGATCACGGCCTGCCCGTTGCGCAGCGAGCCGGAGACGGTGCTGATCGGCAGACCGATCGGGCCCATGGCCACCTCCACCTCGTCGGCCTCCATGGCCGGATCGGTGACGGCGATGACGAGGTCTTCGGAGAGGTCGACCTCGATGCGCCCACCGGAGACCACGTCGACGCCGGCCACCTCCACCTGACCGGTCTGGAGGGTGCCGGTGCGGTCCGGCTCGCCGAGCCCGAAGAGCGCCACGAGCAGTGCGGCGCCGAAGGCGACGACGATCAGGAGGATCGACGGCCACGGCGGCTTGGGCGGGTCGAGGACGTCCTCCACGCCGATGAGATCGGCCAGCTGCAGCTGGTACAGGTCGGCGCCTTGGATCCGGGGCTCGGCCGCTGCGGCGCGGACCACCTGGAACTCGGGGACGGCGCCGGGCGCCTGGGTGGCCGGGGCCGGTGGCGCCTCGGTGCCCTCCTGGGCGGCAGGCACGGCTCCGGTGGCCGGCGACGAGGGAGGGCCACCCGTGGGAGCCGCTGGACGAGCGACGGTCTCGTGGGAGCCCTCCGGCGCTACGGCCGGCGTCCCGGCCGCGCTGGTCTCGCCGGCGCCGGGGATGGCGGTGCCGGCCTTTCCGGTGACCACGGTGGAGCTGGCGCCGGGGATGTCGGCTCCGCCGCGAGCGACCGTCTCACCGGCGGGGCCACTCCCGACGACCGGCTTGGGCGCCACGGCCCCGGTCGTCCCGACGGCCGCGCTGGTGTGGTGGCCGGTGGTGCGGGCGGCCCGTGACAGACGCTCGGAGCCCACGATGGCGACGCCCGAGTGGTCGAGCCATTCGGGTCCCCAGGAGTCGGCGCAGGCCTCACCGATGGCCACGCCCAGGTCCTCGGCGCGCTGGTAGCGGGTGTCGACGTCGCGCGACAGCGAGGTCATCACGACGTCGGCGATGGGCTGGGGCACGTGGGCGGCGGCGTCGCGCAGTGGGATCGGGTCCTCGTGCAGGCGCTGGCTCAGCAGCTCGCTGGCCGACTCTGCCCCCTGCCAGGGCAGCTGGCCCGACAGGAGCTCGTAGAGCATCACGCCGGCGGCGTAGACGTCGGAGGCCGGGGTGAGGTCCTCGCCGCGCGCCTGCTCGGGTGACATGTAGGCCGGGGTGCCGAGCACCTGGCCGTCGACGGTCCCCATGGTCCGGTCGCCGCTGATCACCCGGGCGATGCCGAAGTCGGTGACCTTCACTGCCGACTCGGCGTCGAACATCAGGTTGTCGGGCTTCACGTCGAGGTGGAGCACGCCCTTGTTGTGGGCGTGCTGCAGCGCGGCACAGCACGCCATCACCACGGCACAGGCCGTGGGTGGGGTGAGGCCCGTGGTGGTGAAGCGGTCCCACACCGTTCCCCCAGGGAGCTGCTCCATCACGATGAGGCAGAGGCCTTCGCGCTCGACATAGTCGAAGATGGGGACGATGTGCGGGTGGGACAGGCCGGCCAGGGTGCGGGCCTCGGTGGAGAATCGCTCGCGCACCTCGGGCTCGGCGGCGAAGGAGGGGGGCAGCTCCTTGATGGCCACGCCGCGGTCGAGGCGCCGGTGGCGGCCGAGGTAGACGACACCCATGCCGCCACGCCCCAGCTCACGTTGGACCTCGTAGTCGGGGATCGCTCCGGCGATCCGAGCCGAGTCGCTGATGACGCCACCGTCACCGCTCATGCGCCCACCCTCTCTGGGCCGCACCCGCGGCCAGCGGTGAGGATGGCACACTCCTGCCGCGTTCGGACCCCCAGCGGGGCCAACTTCCTGCGACGGCCGGCCGTTCACCGCGCTGGGTGTCGGGGCGGGCGCGCTCCGCGACATCGGGCCGTGCGCGTGCATGACCCGACCGGGCCATCTCGCGGGGCATCCCTGGCGCCACCAGCCTTCCGGTCGTACGTTGCCGCTGCCTGCGCCACGAGAGCTGTGACGTCGGCACACGGATGGGTCCCCTCGCCGTGGGGGGTTCGGCTGACCGGTCCGGGAGCGAGCGAGGGGACCGTGAGCAGCGAGCTGGCCGAGCGCTTGGGAGAGTCGAAGGCGGCCATGGCGGAGGTGTTCCGCAACCCGGGCCTCCGAAAGATCAACGTCGCGCTGGCCGGCTCGGTGATGGGCGACTGGGCCTACGGCGTCGCGGTGTCGGTGTACGCCTACGGCCAGGGCGGGGCCACGGCGGTCGGCGTCTATGCCGTGGCGCGCTACGTCGCCATGGCCGTGGCTGGACCGTTC
The DNA here is from genome assembly GCA_051306055.1 of Acidimicrobiales bacterium. Taxonomy (GTDB): domain Bacteria; phylum Actinomycetota; class Acidimicrobiia; order Acidimicrobiales; family VFJN01; genus VFJN01. Next base: position 10,713 of record JBPPMN010000255.1, on the reverse strand, counting down.
ACGGCCGTGCTGGCCGATCGCTTCGACCGCAAGCTCGTCATGGTCCTGGCCGACGTGGTGCGGTTCGTGCTGGTGGCGGCTGCGGCGCTCGTCATCGCCTTCGACGGCCCGGCCTACGTGGTCTACGGGCTGGGGCTCGTCACCGGCCTGGCGTCGACCGCCTTCCGTCCGGCCCAGGCCGCCATCCTGCCCAAGCTGGCCAACCACCCTGGCGAGCTCACCGCCGCCAACGTGGCGTCGAGCACGATCGAGTCGCTCGGATTCTTCGCCGGGCCGGCGGTGGCGGGCCTGCTGCTCACCCTCGCCGACACCGCAGTGGTGTTCGGCTTCAACGCGGCCACGTTCCTGTGGTCGGGTCTCCTGGTCGCATCGCTCCGGGTCCCGGTTGCCGAGGGCGCGGTGGAGGCCGGCGAGGAAGACGGCGCAGACCACGAGGCCCCGACCAGCATCCTGCACGGGGCGGCGGCTGGCTTCCGGGAGATCCTCGCCAACCGCGACCTCACCGTCCTGATGGCGCTGTACACCGCGCAGACGGTGATCGCGGGGGCCTCCCTGGTGTTCGAGGTGGCGCTGGTCTTCGAGCTGCTCGGCCTGTCCGAGGCCGGGGTGGGCCTGCTCGACGCCATGGTCGGCATCGGCGGCCTCGTCGGTGGGTTCACCGCGCTGATGCTGGCCACCCGCGGGCGACTGGCCTCGGACTTCGGCATCGGCGTGATCCTGTGGTCGGCGCCCCTGCTGCTGATCGTCGCGGTGCCCGAGCTGGCCACGGTGCTCGTGGTGATGGTGCTCCTCGGCGTGGGCAACTCGATCGTCGACATCAACGCCTTCACGATCATGCAGCGCCTGGTGCCCGACGACGTGATGGGCCGGGTGTTCGGCGCCGTGGACAGCGTGCTCATCGCGGGGATGGCGCTCGGGTCGCTGGCCATGCCGCTGCTCATCAACACCGTCGGTCTCGAGACCGGGCTGCTGCTGCTCGGCGGATCGGTGACCGCACTCGCTGTGCTCTGCCTCCCAGCGCTGCGTCGGATCGACGCGGTGGCGCTGGCTCCCGAAGGGCTCGAGCTCCTCCGCTCGGTCGACCTGTTCGGCCCCCTTCCGGAGCGGTCGATCGAGCGCCTGGCCCGCTCGGCCACCGTCGTCGAGGTGGCGGCCGGGGACGCGGTGTTCGAGCGGGGAGACGACGGCGACCGCTACTACGTGATCCAGTCGGGCGAGGCCGAGGTGATCCTCCACGACGGCCGCCGCACCCGCCTCGGCCCCGGCGCCGCCTTCGGCGAGATCGCCCTCCTGCGCGACCTGCCCCGACAGGCCACGGTGTGCGCGGCCACCGACCTGACGCTCCGAGCCATCGGTCGTTCGGCCTTCCTGCGCGTGGTCACGGGCCACAGCGAGACCGAGGCCAGCGCCGACCGCTCCATCAGCCGACTCCTGGTGGGGGACTGACATGAGCCACGCACGCCAGCCGGACGCCGGCGGAGCGCACGACGACGGTCGGCTGCCCGACGACCAGGTCGTGCAGGAGCTGGGCGTCGATCTGCGCGAGCTCCGCCGCCTCGACCCCCACCTGCGGCTGCTCGAGCTCGACGCGGGCGATGTGCTGGTGCACCAGGGGGACGTCGCCGACGAGCTCTACGTGGTCCTGGCCGGTGAGCTCGAGGTGGTGATCGCAGTCGACGCGGATGAGCAGCGGGTGACCGTGCTCGGGCCGGGCGCGGCCGTCGGCGAGATCGGCCTCCTCGCCGGCGACACGCGATCGGCCATGGTGCGGGCCTTCGTCCCCGCCCAGGTGGCCGCCATCTCAGGTGACGGCTTCCGCCACCTCCTGGCCGAGCACCCGGCCACGGGCGAGGTGCTGGCCCGACGGGCCGCCGAGCGGCTGCGGGAGACGCAGCTCATCGGTCAGGTCAACCAGCTGTTCGGCCAGCTCGACCCGGAGGCCCTCGCTGCGGTGAAGGACCTGGTCGACTGGATGCCCGTCGGCGCCGGGACGCGCCTCTTCAGCGTCGGCGAGGACGGGGACGCCGCGTACTTCGTGGTGTCGGGCCGGCTGCGGGCCTACGTCTCCGGGGCCGAGGGCGACGAGGTGGAGGTGGGGGAGATCGGCCGGGGGGAGATGGTCGGTGAGATCGCCCTCCTCGAACAGACTCCGCGCACGGCGAGCGTGTACGCGGTGCGCGACACCCAGCTGGTGCGGTTCTCGCGGGTGGCCTTCGAGACCCTCCTGCAGCGCTACCCCTCGGCCGCGCTGCTCGTGGCCCTCACGGTGCTCAGGCGCACGCGCACGAGCGCGCCCGACGCCGCCGGGCGCCGGCTGTCGATCGTCGTCACCCCCGGGAGCGGCGACGTCGATGCCGTCGCCTTCGGGCGCCAGCTGGTGGCCGCGCTGGGCGACGAGGCCCGGTTCGTGTCGAGCGCGGATGTCGACCACGACCTCGGCGTGCCCGGCATTGCGCAGGTCGGTGACGCAGAGGTCGGCGCCATCAGGCTCGGCTACTGGCTGGAGGAGCTCCAGGAGCGGCACCGGTTCCTCGTCTACTCCATCGACGACGGTTGGTCGCCGTGGAGCCGTCGAGCGCTGCGCTGGGCCGACCACGTGGTGGTGGTGGCGGACGCCACCGCGCCGCCGGAGCCGTCGCCCATCGAGCGCGAGCTCTACCGCCTCGTCGAGCAGCAGAAGCACCCCAAGGTCAGCCTCGCCCTCGTGCACGGACCCGACACCTCGCTGCCGTCGGGCACCCGCCGCTGGCTGGACGTGCGTCCCCTGTCGTCCCACCACCACGTGCGGCGCGGCGATCAGCCGAGCCTCGATCGCTTGGCTCGCCTCCTGACCGGCACCGGGACGTCGCTGGTCCTGGGCGGCGGCGGGGCGCGCGGCTTCGCCCACCTCGGTTCGCTGGTGGTGCTCGAGGAGCTGGGGCTGCCGATCGACATGATCGGCGGCACCAGCATCGGGTCGATCATGGCGGCCGGGCCGGCGATGGGGTGGACGGCCGAGGTGAGCCGGCAGACCGCGCTCGAGCAGCTGGTGAAGGCCTTCGACTACACCCTGCCGTTCGCCTCGATCATCAAGGGCGAGAAGATCGCCGACAAGCTCCGCGACCTCTTCGGCGACGTCGACATCGCCGATCTGTGGCTGCCGTACTTCTGCGTCTCGACCAACCTCACGACCGCGTCCAGCCGCTACCACGCACGTGGGCCGCTCGTGCACGCCATCCGGGCCAGCATCGCCATCCCAGGCGTCTTCCCGCCGGTGCCCGACCACGGTGACCTGCTGGTCGACGGCGGCATCCTCGACAACGTGCCGGTCGACGAGATGCGGCGGCGCAACCCCACGGGCCGCATCATTGCCGTAGACGTGAGCCCGCCCGGTGGTCCCACCGCGGAGCACGACTACGGACTCTCGATCTCGGGCTGGCGGGCCTTCGTCGCCCGTCGAACGGGCACGGGTCCGCCGCCGATCCTCGCCACGATGGTGCGGTCGACCCTGATCGCCTCGCTGCGTGACCGCACCCGCGTGGTGGAGGAAGGCGTGGCCGACCTCTACCTCGACGTCACCGTGGAGTCGGGTGGGCTCCTCGACTTCTCGTCGGCGGAGCACATCGCCACCAGCGCCGAGACATCGACCCGGCCTCTCCTCCGCCGGTGGCTGGCCGCCCACGGCGAGGATGTGCGCTACGTTCAGGCCGCGGCCACGGGAGCACCGGCACTCGCCGAGACCGGCCGCATCCAGAGGGGGGTCGGAGTGCTGCTGCTCACGTTGCGCGACCTCCAGCACCGCGCCGTTCGGTTCGGGGCTGTGATCGCCGGCACCGCGGTGGTGCTCGCCCTGCTCTTCTTGATGACGGGGCTCATCGAGCAGTTCCACCGCGAGCCGGTGCAGACCGTCGACGCCCTCGGCGCCCAGGCGTGGTTGGTCAACGAAGGGGTGTCGGGCGCGTTCACCGCCGCTTCCACCATGCCGGAGAGCACCGTCGACGCCATCGAGGGGGCGACGCCGATCGCGGTGGCCCGCCACAGCTTCGACGACGGCGGCGAGCGGACCGATGTTGTGCTGGTGGGCTACCGCCCGGGCGCGCTCGGCGAGCCGGAGCTGCTGCGGGGCGATCTGCCGGGCGACCGTGCAGCCGTCGTCGATGCCTCCTCGGGCCTCGAGGTGGGGGACGAGCTCGTGCTGGGCAGCGGGCGCTACGCGGTGAGCGGCTTGACCGATCAGACGACCCTCTTCGCCGGCATGCCGGTGGTGTTCATGGAGCTCGGCGCGGTGCAGGAGCTGGTCTACGGCGGGCAGCCGGTGGTGACCTCGATCCTGCTCGACACCGTGCCGGAGGACGTCCCCGACGGCCTCACGATGCTCACGCCCGACCAGATCGCCACCGACGCCACCCGACCGCTCGACGGTGCCATCTCGTCGATCGAGCTCATCCGCGTGCTGCTGTGGTTCGTCGCCGCCATGATCATCGGCACGATGATCTACCTCTCGGCCATCGAGCGTCGGCGCGACGTCGCCGTGCTCAAGGCCGTCGGCGCCTCCACCGGGCAGATGGCGGCGTCGATCGCGCTGCAAGGGGTGCTCATCGCCCTGGCCGCTGCCCTCATCGCCTCGCTCTTGCAGGCCGTGCTGGTGCCGGTCTTCCCGATGCAGGTGGCCGTGCCCAGCCGGGCCTTCGTGCAGGTGCCTGTGATCGCGGCGATCGTCGCCCTGGTCTCGGGCGCCGTCGGCCTGCGCAAGGCCGTGCAGACCGACCCCGCCCTCGCCTTCTCGGGCCCGGGCTCATGAGCGCCAAGGTCGAGGTGCGCAACCTCGTCGTCGAGTACAACGCCGGCGGCTACAGCGTGCGGCCCATCGACGGGCTCGACCTCGACGCCGCCCCCGGTGAGCTGGTGGTGCTCCTCGGACCGTCGGGCTGTGGCAAGACGTCGTTGCTGTCGGCCATCGGCGGCATCCTGCGCCCCACGTCCGGTTCGATCACGGTCGGTGGGACGCAGGTCGAGTCGCTGCGGGGCTCGGCGCTGGCGGAGTACCGCCAGCGCACCGTGGGCCTGGTCTTCCAAGCCTTCAACCTGGTGCCGTCGCTCAGCGCCCGCGAGAACGTGGCCATGCCGCTGCTGCTCGCCGGGGTGCGGCGCCACCGCGCCCTCGATCGGGCGGACCGGCTGCTGGAGCGGGTCGGCCTCTCGGAGCGGTCCGGCCACAAGCCCGGCAAGCTGTCCGGCGGGCAGCAGCAGCGGGTGGCTGTGGCCCGGGGGCTGGCCGCCGACCCGCTCGTGCTCCTGGCCGACGAGCCCACCGCCAACCTCGACTACGTGCAGGCCGAGGGGATCATCTCCCTGCTCCGCGACCTCCGCTCCGACGGCCGCTCGATCATCGTCTCGAGCCACGACGACCGCCTGGTGCCCGTGGCCGACCGGGTGATCCACATGGTGGCTGAGTTCCGCGAGGACGCCGCACCGCCGAGGACGGTGGAGCACCGAGCAGGGGAGACCATCTTCGAGCAGGGTTCTCGCGGCGAGCTCGTCTACGTGATCCACGAGGGCGAGGTCGACATCGTGCGGGCGGCACCCGATGGCTCCTTGACGCCGCTCGCCGCGATGGGCCCCGGCGACTACTTCGGCGAGCTCGGCCCGCTGCTCGGGTTCCCCCGGTCGGCCACAGCGCTGGCCAAGACCGACCTGCGGATGACCGCCTACAACGTGGTCGACTTCCGCGAGCAGGTGCTGGGGACCGCCGAGGCCCGCTCCGAGGCTGCCTCGGCCGACTGACCCAGCACGCGACAGCGGCCCCCGGAGGGGCCGCTGTCGTGGTGGTCGGGACCGGCGTCGATCCGGTGACCTTCCGCTTTTCAGGCGGACGCTCTGCCAACTGAGCTACCCGACCGAGATCTGGCGATCTGGGCTGTGTTGTGGCGGTCCCGACGGGATTTGAACCCGCGACCTCCGGCTTGACAGGCCGGCGTGCACTCCAAACTGCACCACGGGACCATGGTGACTGACCTTGCTCTGCTGTACCGCACCCCCAACGGGATTCGAACCCGTGCTGCCGGCGTGAAAGGCCGGTGTCCTAGGCCGCTAGACGATGGGGGCTCGGACCCGATGGGGGTAGGGGCGAGACACTAGCAGCGCGCCCCCCACCCTCAAATCCCACTAGTCGTCGGGCTGGGTCGGCGGGGGCAGTCCGGCGGCCAGCGCGTCGACGGCCTCGTCGAGCAGGAACCCGAGGTAGCCGTAGACGGCGTAGGCCGGTGCATCGGGATCGTCCTCGTCGACGTCGACCTGGTCCTCCGAGACGTCGAGGCGCGTGCCCAGCACCAGCCGCAGGTCGTTGAGGGCCGTGAGCCAGGCGCTGAGCTCGTCCTCCTCCACCTGCCGTCGCTCGATGGTCTCCTCCACGGTGGCCAGGGCAGCCAGACGACGCTCGAGGAGCTCGTCGCGCACCAGCTGCTGGTACTCCCGATCACGCTCGGCGTCGTCGTGGTAGGCGGTGGGGAACAGCCGTCGCAGGCTGGGGTCGTCGGTGGTGGCCAGCAGCACCTCCCGCAGCTGGGCGACCAGGCGCACCACGAGGTCGCGCTCCTGCGCGGGGAGGCGCAGCTCGTAGGCCCCGGAGCGGGAGCGGCTGATGCGGCGATGACCGAAGCGGGCCATCAGGTGTCGTGCTGCATGGTGGCCCACAGCCCGTGCTCGTGGAGGCGGAACACGTGGAGCTCGCAGGTCTCGCGCGGTCCGTTGGCCACCACGGCACGCCCCTCGGTGTGCACCTGCATCATCAGACGATCGGCCTTCTCCTTCGGATAGCCGAACAGCTTCTGGAGCACGAAGGCGACGTAGGACATGAGGTTGATGGGGTCGTTCCAGACCAGCACCACCCACGGGGCGTCGGGGTCGGTGACGGCGTCGTCGACCGGCTCCTCCACCTCGACCGGGCTGGGGGCGGGGCCGCTCATGCCGGCGTGGTCGCGGCGGCCGGCCCGACGGACAGGGCGCTGGTGTCGTGGGCGGCGGCCTGGGCGGGGAGCGGTTCGGTCAGGGCGAGGTAGAAGCGCCACGCCGCCACCCACACCAGCACGGAGCCCAGCACGTGGCCGCCGACGAGGATCTCGGGCACCCCGGCGGCGTACTGGACGTAGCCGAGCAGCCCCTGCCCAACGATGGTCCCGACGAGGAGTCGGCCGCGCCCGACCGTGTCGGCGGCGGTGTCGCCCCGGGTGGCCCGATGGAGCACGAGCACCGCCACGACGAGGAAGGCCCAGACGGTGGCGCTGTGGACGCGAGCCACGGTGGTGACGGCGAACGGGAGTCGATCGGCCGCCTCGTCGCCGCCGTGGGGGCCGCTGCCCGTCACGAAGGTGCCGCTCACCAGCACCAGGCCGGCCAGGGCGACCATGCGGCGGGCCCACGCCAGCAGCTCGGGGGTGGTGGCTGAGGGAGCGCGGTCGCGTGGGGGGCCCGCGGCCTTGTGGTGGAGCACCACGGCGTTCCACACCAGCACGGCCGAGAGGAGGTAGTGCCCGGCCACGGCGACGGGGGCCACGTGGAGGAGCACCACGATGCCGCCGAGCACGGCCTGGGCGGCCACGCCCACCACGAGGCCCCAGGCCCAGCGGGTGAGGTCGGGCCGGCGGGGAGTGAGGCGCCGGGCCCCGAGCACGGCGGCCACCACCGCCACCGACACCACGCCGGTGAAGAGGCGGTTGAGGAACTCGATCCAGCCGTGCTCGCCGGTGGCCCCGCGCGGCACGAGGGACCCGTCCTCGCAGTTCGGCCAGGTCGGGCAGCCCATCCCCGAGCCGGTGAGGCGCACCGCGGCGCCCGACACCACGATCACCCCGAGCGACACCAGGGCCACCAGGGTGAGGACCCGGTAGGTCTCGGGCCGGATGGGGCCGCGCCACAGGCGGTTCAGGCGGGCGCGGACGGACGGCACCGCCCCAGGCTACGGACCGCTGACCGTGCCGCTCCAGCCGCAGCCCCCCGGTTCGCCCCACGGCCCAGGCGCCACCTAGCCTCCCGTGTCGTGGTCGTCGCAGCACCCTCCCGCCGAGCCCGCCTCGGGGCCTACGTGGCGCTCACCAAGCCGCGCATCATCGAGCTGCTGCTCGTCACCACCGTGCCCACCATGATCGTGGCCGAGCGGGGCATGCCGTCGCTGCTGCTGATCGTGTGCACCGTGGCCGGCGGCACCATGGCCGCCGGCGGTGCCAACGCCATCAACATGTACGTCGACCGCGACATCGACCGGCTCATGGAGCGCACCAAGGGCCGCCCCCTCGTCACGGGCGCCGTCACCCCCCGGGCCGCCCTCACCTTCGCCATCGGCCTCGAGATCGTGGCCTTCGCCTTCCTGTGGGCCACGGTCAACCTGCTCAGCGCCGTGCTCGCCGTGGCCGCCTGCCTCTTCTACGTGTTCGTGTACACGCTGTGGCTGAAGCGCACCTCGAGCAGCAACATCGTGATCGGCGGTGCCGCCGGCGCGGTACCCGTGCTGATCGGCTGGAGCTCGGTCACCGGCACGCTCGACTGGGCGCCCGTGGTCCTCTTCGCCATCATCTTCTACTGGACCCCGCCCCACTTCTGGGCCCTCGCCATCCGCTACCGCGACGACTACGCCGCCGCCGACGTGCCGATGCTGCCCGTGGTGGCCAGCCTCCGCCGCACCTCCGGTCGCATCCTGGGCTACACCGTCCTCCTGTGGGTGCTCACCGTCGCCTTCTCGCCCGTCGCCGGGATGGGCCACCTGTACCTCGGGTCGGCCATCGTGCTCGGGGCCGTGTTCACCTGGTACGCCGTGAAGCTGCTCCAGATGCCGGATCCCGGCCTCTCCGTGTCGGCCTCCGGTGGGCCGGCCGAGGCGGCCGTGCGGGCCAGCGCCATGCGCCTCTTCACCTGGTCGATCACCTACATCACCCTCCTGTTCGGGGCCATGGCGGCCGACACGCTCCTCCGGTCGGGATGGTGACCACCGTTGGCGAGCGCGGGTTCGAAGGGCGGGATGCTGCGTGACTAGATTCCCAAGCCGAACCCGTCCCTTCACCCAGGTGCCTGCATGACCGTCACGGAAGACGCTCCCACCGCCACGAAGGCGCCATCGGAACCCCACACCCCCGCCGTGCCCACGGCCGGCGTGGCCTCCGTCCTCGGCTCCGGCGACCACAAGGTGATCGGCCGGCTCTGGCTGGTGGCCTCGTTGGCCCACCTGCTGCTGGCCGGCGCCGCCGCCCTCGCCGTGTCCGCCGAGCGGATCGACACCAGCGGCTTCGACATCGTGGGCGACGACTGGATCGGCCAGTGGTTCGCCTACCGCTCGATCGCCGGCGCCTTCCTGTTCCTGCTGCCGCTCACCATCGCCATCGCCACCATCGTGGTCCCCCTCCAGGTCGGCGCCTCCACGCTGGCCTTCCCTCGCGCCGCGGCAGCCGCGGCCTGGACCTACCTGCTCGGTGGCGGCCTCGTGGTGGGGTCCTTCGCCATCGACGGTGGCCCCTTCGGCAACGACACCGACGGGGTGCGCCTCTTCGTGGCCGCCTTCGCTCTGGTGCTCGTGGCCCAGGTGGTGGCCTGGATCTCGATCATGACCACGGTCGTGGCCCTGCGGGCCCCCGGCCTGTCGCTGCGCCGCACACCGCTGTTCGCCTGGTCCACCCTCGTGGCCGGGGCCGTGTGGCTCCTCACCCTGCCCGTGCTGGGCGCGGTCGTGGTGCTCACCTACATCGACGTCCGCTACGGCGGCGCCCCCGGCTTCATGGCCGGCGGGGCCCCCGCCATCTACGCCCGCATCGCCTGGGTGTTCGGTCAACCCGCCGTCTACGCCTTCGCCATCCCGGTGCTCGGCATCATCGGGTCGGTCGTGCCGGTCTTCGCCCGCATCCGCCACCACCAGCACCGCGTGGCGCAGGGCCTGATCGGGGCCTTCGGAGCGCTGTCGGTCGGCGCGTGGGCGATGCCTGGCTTCGGCACCGACCCCGCTCCCTGGCTCTACGAGCTCCCGTGGGTGGTCGTCTCGTTCGCCATCCTGGTGCCGCTGCTCGGCCTCTTCGGCCTCTGGGCCCTCACTGCCCGCGCCGGGTCGCTCGCCCTCTCGAGCCCGCTCCTGTTCGCGGTGGCTGCTGGTCTCATGCTCCTCGTGGGCGTGCTGGCCGGCGCCGTGCAGGCCATCGAGCCGATCGAGACGCTGGTCGACGACGGCGCCACCGCTCTCTACGGCACCGCCTGGACCACCTCGGTGGCGTCCTACGTGGTGCTGGCCACCGCCATCGCCCTGTTCGGCGCCGCCGTGTACTGGGCCCCGAAGGTCGTGGGCCGCACGGTCAACGAGGCCGCCGCCCGCCTGGTGGCCGTGGTGGCGCTGGCCGGCACGGTCCTGTGGAGCTTCCCCGACATCATCTCCGGCCTGCTCGGCCAGTCGGCCGCCCCCGGCGCCGTCCCCACCCACGACGTCAGCACCATCGAGGCCCTCAACACCGCCTCCATGGTGGGTGGGGTGCTGCTGGCCCTCGCCGTGCTCGGCTTCCTGGGCCTGCTCATCGGGGCCACCCGGAGCGACGAGCTCCCGGGCGACGATCCCTGGGCCGGGCACACCCTCGAGTGGGCCACCAGCTCGCCCCCGCCGCCGGGCAACTTCACCAGCCTGCCCACCGTCACGTCGGAGGCTCCGCTCTACGACGCCCGCCACCGCGCCGAGGAGGCCGACGCCTGATGGCCACCGCCACCGTCACC
>JBPPMN010000325.1:0-11354 GCA_051306055.1 Acidimicrobiales bacterium | reverse complement strand
TCCGGTCACCGCCCCCGACGGCCTGTGGCTGCGCAGCGAGCGCCAGACGCTCCGCCGCCTCACCACCGCGCCCGCCGTGCTCTTCACGATCCGCACGCAGCAGGTGCCGCTGGCCGTCCTCGCGGAGCGGGCCGACGTCGCCCACCGCCTGGCGGCCGCCATCGAGGCGTGGTCGCCCGACCTGGTCGCCTACAAGGGCGGCCACGGCGCCCGCGCCGCCGCGGCCTGGCTGGCGGCGCGCTGACCGGGCGGGCCATCGTCCTGACGGCGCGACGGTGGTCGCTCGGCCGTAGCCTGGACCCATGTTCGGACGCGACAAGAGCCGCCTGATCGACCCCGCCGAGGCCCTGCCTGGCCGGGCCGAGACCATGCCCATCCCCGCCCAGCACCACGTCAACGGCGCGCCGCTGGGGCCCGAGTTCCCCGACGGCATCGCCACCGCCGTGTTCGGCATGGGCTGCTTCTGGGGCGCCGAGCGGAAGTTCTGGGAGCTCGACGGCGTGTTCTCCACCGCCGTGGGCTACGCCGGCGGGCACACGCCCAACCCCACCTACGAGGAGACCTGCTCGGGACGTACCGGCCACACCGAGGTGGTGCTGGTGGCCTACGACCCAACCCAGGTGAGCTACGAGACGCTGCTGGCCACGTTCTGGGAGAACCACGATCCCACCCAGGGCATGCGCCAGGGCAACGACCGGGGCACCCAGTACCGCTCGGCCATCTACACCGCCGACGCCGAGCAGCAGGCGGCTGCCGAGCGCTCGAGGGACGCCTACCAGGCACAGCTCACCACGGCCGGCTACGGCGAGATCACCACCGAGATCCGCTCCGCCGCCGACGCCCCGTTCTTCTACGCCGAGGCCTACCACCAGCAGTACCTCAGCAAGAACCCGATGGGCTACTGCGGCATCGGTGGCACCGGCGTGAGCTGCCCGGTCGGGCTGGCGGGCTGACCCCTTCGGGGATCTATAGTCACCTTCACTGTCAATAGCTTCTCCCGGGGGGATCCACTTGGACGCGCTGCGCACGCCTGACGACCGCTTCACCGATCTGCCGGGGTACGACTTCAACCCCCACTACGTGGAGATCCCCGACGGCGACGGGGGCACGCTGCGGGTGCACCACCTCGACGAGGGCCCCGCCGACGGACCGGTGGTGCTCCTCCTCCACGGCGAGCCGTCGTGGAGCTACCTCTACCGTCACATGATCCCCGTGCTGGTCGACGCCGGGCTGCGGGTCGTCGCCCCGGATCTGGTCGGCTTCGGTCGCTCCGACAAGCCCACCCGGCGCGACGACTACACCTACGCGCGCCACGTCGAGTGGCTCACCGCTCACGTGTTCGAGGCCCTCGACCTCCGCGACATCACGCTGGTCTGCCAGGACTGGGGCGGCCTGCTCGGCCTGCGGCTCGTCGCCGCCCAGCCCGACCGCTTCGCCGCCGTGGTGGCGGCCAACACCTTCCTCCCCACCGGCGACGGCACGCCCAGCGACGCCTTCCTGGCCTGGCAGAAGTTCTCCCAGGAGGTGCCCGAGATGCCGATCGGGATGATCGTGAACGGCGGGTGCACCACCGATCTCAGCCCCGAGGTGATCGCGGCCTACGACGCTCCCTTCCCCGACGAGTCCTACAAGGAGGGGGCCCGCCAGTTCCCGTCGCTGGTGCCCACCTCCACCGACGACCCCGAAGCCCCGGCCAACCGCGCCGCCTGGGAGGTGCTGGCCGCCTTCGACCGCCCCTTCGTGTGCGCCTTCAGCGACCAGGACCCGATCACCAAGGGCAACGAGCGCCACCTCATCAGCCGCATCGTGGGCGCCGCCGACGCCCCCCACACCACCATCGAGGGCGGCGGCCACTTCCTCCAGGAAGACCGCGGACCACAGCTGGCCCAGGTCGTGGTCGACCTCGTCGCCCAGCGCTGACCCGCGACCCGCACGGGTCGATCAGCCGGGGCGGAGGAGGTGCTGCTCCACCGCCGCCACCAGCACCCGGATGCCCACGGCGATGGCCCGCTCGTCGACGTCGAAGTGGCCGGCATGGAGGTCGAGCCGAGGCCCGCGCGACGCGGGATCGTGGGTGCCCAGACGGATGTAGGCGGCCGGGACCCGCTGGGAGAACCAGGCGAAGTCGTCGCCGCCCCAGCTCTGCACGGCCTCCGTTACCGCCGCCGAGCCGAGCGCCGCGGTGACGCCACGCCGCACCTCTTCGATGAGCACCGGGTCGTTGGCGAGCGGTGGGACGCCCTTGGTGTAGCGAAGAGCGAAGGTGGCCGCGGTGCCCTCCACGATCGCCGCCAGCTCGGTCTCCACGGCCGCCGGCAGCGCGTCCCACCGGGCGGTGGAGGGTGTGCGGATCGATGCTCGGAGCTCGGCGTGGGCAGGGATGACGTTGGGCGCGTCGCCCGTGTGGAGCGCACCGAACACCATGCGCACCGGCACCTCCGCGCCGAGGCGGGCATGGAGGCGGTCGGGCAGCTCGATGGCCACGCGCGCCGCGAGGGCCACCATGTCGACGGTGCGCTCCGGCCGAGCGGTGTGACCGCCCGGACCGATGAGCTCGATCACGGCCATGTCGGCGGCGGAGGTGATGGGGCCCGCCCGAAGGCCGATGGTCCCGACGTCGAGCTTGGGGTCGCAGTGGACGCCGAGGATGGCCTGGACGCCCTCGAGGCCACCGTCGGCGATCACCTCGAGGGCGCCGCCGGGCACTCGCTCCTCGGCCGGCTGGAACACGAGCCGGAGCCCGCCGTGCCCGTCGGGCCAGCGCGGCGCCAGGTAGAGGCCGGCACCCAGCACGACGGCGGTGTGCACGTCGTGACCGCACGCGTGGGCCACGCCCGCGTGCTCGCTCCGGTAGGGCACGTCCTTCTCGTCGGGCATGGCCAGCGCGTCGAGGTCGGCTCGCAGCGCCACCGACGGGGCGGGACCGACATCGCAGAGGAGCCCGGTACCGCTCGACAGCAGCCGTGCGTCGAGGCCGGCCGCCGAGAGCCGGTCGACGACCATCCCCGTCGTCTCGTGCTCCTCGCCGCTGAGCTCCGGGTGCCGGTGCAGGTGGCGCCGGAAGGCCACCAGCTCGTCGGTGTGGGCATCCAGCCACGCATCGAGCTCGCCGCCCGTGAGGTCGGTGGCGATCATTCGGGGACGTCGGTCTCGAGCTGGCGGACCAGGCTGCGCACCACGTCGTCGAGCGATCCGCCGGCGTCCACGATCTCGCGCTGGCGCCGGTAGCCGGGGCCGAGGTCCCACAGCACGAGGACATCGTCGAGGTCCGATGCCGTCCCGAGCCGCTCGGCCGTGGGCCGCAGCTCGGCCACCAGATCGACCAGCAGCTCCCGGGCCGGCACCCGCCGGCGAGGACCGTCGACGATCAGCTCGGCGTCGGTGCCGTGGCGGGCGGCCAGCCAGCGGTTCTCCCGCACGGCCCACTCCCGCCGCGGCGGCAGGGGTGCCCCGTTGCCGATCTGCTCCAGCAGGTGGGCCACCAGCGCCTGGGCCAGAGCGGCGAGGGCACGGGCCTCCCGCAGGGTGGAGGCGGCGTCGCACATGCGCAGCTCGACGGTGCCGAAGTCGGGGTGCGGGCGGACGTCCCACCAGACCTCCCGCACGGACTCGATGCACCGTGACTCGATCAGCGTCTCCATGAAGTCCTCGAAGTCGGCCCAGTGCTGCAGCTGCGGTGGCAGCCCCGCGGTGGGGAGCGACTCGAACACCTTCGACCGGCTGGAGGCCAGGCCGGTGTCGTCCTGCTCGAAGTAGGGGCTCGACGCCGAGAGGATGAGGAAGAGCGGCAGGTGGTGCAGCAGCTCGTTCACAACCGTGATGGCGTGCTCGCCGGTCGGCACCCCGACGTGCACGTGGGTACCGCAGATCAGCAGGCGACGGGCCGTCCACTGCATCTCCTCGATCAGCGCGTGGTAGCGCGGGTTGGGGCTGACCACCTGGTCTCGGGCCAAGCCACAGGGGTGCGTGCCGGCGCTCAGCAGGGTGAGCCCCCGGTGCTCTGCGGCCGCCCGCACCTCGCCCAGGGTCACCGCCAGGTCGGCCACCACCTCGCCGGGCGTGTCGCACACCCCGCTGATGATCTCGATGGTCGACTGGAACAGCTCGTGCTTGGCCTTGGGGTGCTCGCCCCCGGGATGGCCCCGTCCGACCTCGGCCAGGATGTCGACCGCCGCATTGGCCAGCTGGCCGGTGTCGGCGTCGACGACGTGCAGCTCGAGCTCGACGCCCACCGTGGGCTGCTCGTTGTGGGTGAAGGGGATCTGCACGGCACCACCGGTCGCGATGAAGGGTCAACAGTCTCCCCCATCGGTGCGCACAGCAGTCACAGCACCGGCGGGAGGGGCGCCCAGAGCGGGCACCGCAGCAGGCGCCCTTTCGGGCTGGAAGGATCCCGGCATGGCCCTCGACGTGCCGACCCCCGGCCCCGCCCGCCTCGATCCTGCCGCTGCGCTCGACGACCCCGACGCGGAGCTGCGGCGCTGTGCCCACCAGCACTGGTGGGCCGAGGGGATGGACCAGACCGGCGCCCCCCTGCCGCTGGTGCTCGGCTGGGAGGCCAACCGGCGCACGCTCACCGATCGTCGCCTGTCGCCCCGCTCCTTCTCCGACGACATGGTGGCCTTCGGGCTCTCCCCCGCCACCACGCGCCAGATCGCTCCCCTGTTCGGTCGCCACGGCGAGGACCACCGGCACCTGCGAGCCGTCCTGTCCGCCGCCTTCACGCCCCGCAAGGTGGAGCGGCTCCGCCCCGACGCCCGGCGCATTGCCGATCGGCTGGCCGACGCCATCGCCCAGAAGGGCGGCTCGTGTGAGCTCGTGGCCGACTTCGCCGAGCCGCTGCCGCCGGAGGTGTTCGCCATCCTCTTCGGGCTCCCCACCGAGGACGCGCACCGCCTGGCCACCTGGGCCTCAGCCATCGCGCTGGCCTTCGCCAGCACCATGACCCCCGAGGCTGTGGCCACGGTCGAGGCGGCGGCGTCCGAGATGCGCGCCTACGGGCTCGAGCGCATCGCGGCCAGCCGAGCCGAGCCGGGCGACGACCTCGTGAGCCGCCTGCTGGCCGCCGAGGTCGACGGCCACCGCCTCCCCGAGGACGACGTGGTGGCCATGATCACGGGCTTCGTGTTCGCCGGCGCCGAGACCACCCGCCGCCAGCTCACCGCCGCCATCCAGGTGCTGGCCGAGCACCCGCACGACTGGGAGCGGCTGGCCCAGCACCCGGAGCTCCTGCCCACCGCGGTCGACGAGATCCTGCGCTACCAGCCGATCGTCCCAGGCCTCACCCGTCGAGCGGAGGAGCTGTTCGACGACGACGACCTGCGACTGCCCGAGGGCGGCCGCCTCGTCCTGTCGTTCACCACCGCCAACCGCGATCCCCAGCGCTTCGACGACCCCGACCGCTTCCAGATCGACCGCCCCGACGCCCACGCTCACCTCACCTTCGGCTGGGGGCCGCACCTGTGCGTGGGCGCCGGCCTGGCCCGCCTCGAGCTGGCCGAGGCCCTCAGCGCGCTGACGACCCGCTTCGGCCCGCCCGTGGTGGAGGCCGCCGGCCCCGCCACCGGCCTCACCGCCCCCGACTGGCTCACCGTGCACTTCCCGGTACGCCCGACCTGAGGCGCGATGGCGGCCGATCAGAGCCGCCCGCCGGCACCGTCTGCACGCACATGGAGCTCACCGTGCAGACCTTCCTGACCATCGACGGCGTGATGCAGGCACCCGGCGGCCCCGATGAGGACCCGAGCGCCGGAAGGTCGTCCGCAAGATGACCGACCGCATCGTCCAGCGCGCTGCGACCCGCTAGTCAGGAAGGCTTCTGGCCCACGCAGTACCAATTGAGGGTCAGCAGCTCCTCTTCCTCGGCCTGGATGTACGAGGCGCTGTTCGCGTTCATGCGCTGCATCAGCGCGTCGGTCTTCTTGGGGATCACGTGCAGCTTCGCCAGGAACCTGAACACCGCCTCGTACCGGGTGAACAGGGCGACCTCCTTTCTGATCAGCTCGACCGCGGGCCGGCCCACCGAGGACACCAGCTCGAACCCGGCGTCGCGGTAAGCGTCCTCCCAGTACCGGTAGTACCAGAACCCCCCGAACACGGTCAGCTCTCGGGTGTGCTGGATCAGCGTGCGCTGGTGCTCATCGTCGCGGTCGTACGCGTCGAGCGCCGCAACGTCGTTGATGACGAACCGACCGCCCGGCTTCAGGACCCGGAACACCTCCGAAAACGTGTATGCGTGGTCGCTCACATAGGTCATCGGCTGGATCGCGTAGACGGCGTCGAAGGACTCGTCGTCGAACTCGAGGGCCTTGTTGAAGTCACCGACCGAGAAGTTCTCCCTCGGCAGGTTCGGGTTGCGCCAAGCCTTCTCGATCTGTGATCGGTCCAGGTTGACCCCGTAGGCGGTCGTTCCGGTCAGATCGGCGATGTGCTCGGCGATGGCGCCGCAGCCGCAGCCCAGGTCCAGCACCTTGTCACTTGGGCGCAGCTGCAGGTCCTTGGCCAGGATCTGCTCGAACAAGATCTGGTTCTGCAGCACCGAGCGGTCCGGGTCGATCGTCGGCGGCATGTACATCTTCTCGACTGAGCCGAGCGTGCACAGCAGGTGGATCACCTTGTACAGCTCGGTCAGCTCGTTGCTGCTGCCCTGGGGATAGCCGCGCAGCGGCACGCCGGCCTCGTAGTCGGCCTTGGTGTTCTCGGGCGAGTCAACGAACAGCTGGTCGTACGAGCGCATGTACGCCGTGTAGTCCTCGTCACTGATCCTCAGAATGCCGCGCAGCGCGCCGAGTCGATCGGTCAGGGTGGTTGGCTTGTGGTGGGGCATGGAGCTCTCCGATCGGGTCGGTCAGGCAGCGCCCGGTGCGGGCATTCGAATGGTCGGGCCGGCGGAGCGGGCGCCGGTGGCGCTGTCTGGGCATGTCGGCTGGCGCGGACCGGTGCGTCGCAGTGGCAAACAGGCCGGGGATGCGACCGGGGCCGCGACCGAGTTGCGATGTCGGGACGCGGTCATGGCACCGTCGCTCCGTGCGAGGCGATCTGGACCAGAAGATCGAGGCGGCGTCGGCGGACCGCCTGCGGTGCATCGTCGGTCGCCAGTAGACCGAACAGGCCGGTGAGGAACGTCATGGCGAGGTCCACTGCATCGACCTCCGGCGCGCGGTCAGCGATGGCATCGATGAGCATCAGCCCCACCGGGTGGTCACCAACATGGTGACCCTGCGCAACCTCGGGCCGGAACTGGCCCGCACACAGGTCGCGCACCAGCCTGCGGCCGAGTCGGCGCTCAGCCCTCAGGACGGCATCGACGACGGCGCCGAGGACTGCCTCCAGAGGCGGAGACTGCTCGCTGGCGAGAAGTGCCGTAGCCGCGATGCGGCGCTCCTCGATGAGGAGCAGTTCGCGCAGGACCTCGTCCTTGCCGGCGAAGTGCACGTAGAAGGCGCCGCGGGTCACACCGACGCGTTCGGTGATCGCCGCGATCTCCGTTTCGGCGAAGCCGCGTCGCTTGAACTCCTCGACCGTCTCCTCGAACAGCCGTGCCCGAGTGGCTTCGCGCCGGGTCGAGCGAAGGCTGGTGCCGGTGGTCCGTCGTGCTGCTTGAACGCCCCCTGGTGCCGGCACGATCACGACACTAACGCGCGTCAGTGACGCACGTTAGTCATTGCCGTTTGGGCCCTGCCGGCCCCGGCGCAAACCACATGCTCGTCCTTTCCACAGACGAACGTGCCTGAGCGATCGGACACGCGAAAGGCCCTCCGACCTGCACAAACGTTGGACTTCTGACAACGGGTGGGCGCGGAGGGACTCGAACCCCCGACATCTGCCTTGTAAGGGCAGCGCTCTAGCCAGCTGAGCTACGCGCCCGAGAAGCGACGAGGCTAGTTGGGGCGACCACACCGTTCGCAGTGGGGATCTGTCACACTTCGCAGCGATGGAACCGGGGGGACGGGCACCTGCGCAGGAGTGGGACCTCGAGGCACTGCCGGTGGCCGCCGCGCTCTTGGTGGGCGACGAGGTGGTGGCCTGCAACCAGGCCGCCGCCAGGCTCGGCCCGGCCTGCCGGCTCGGGGCCCCGCTCACGACCTGGTTCGACGACCCGGGACCCCTCCAGGACGGCCCTCGAGCGATGGCCGACGGACCGGGCTGGGTGGACGTCCACCTCGGAGCGGCCGACGAGCTCGACCGGCGCATCGTGGTCCTGCGGGAGTGCACCAACGAGATCCTCACCCGAGCTGCCCTCGACGGAGTGGCTGACTCCACCTTCGTGCTCGACCACGCCGGCCGCCCCCGATGGCGCTCTGAGCGCCTCCGTCAGCGCTCCGGCACCCCCGACAGCGAGGCGCTTCGCAGCAACCCGAGCGAACGGATCCACCCCGAGGACCTACCGCTGGTGCTCGACACCTTCGTCGACGCCACCCCCGACCGACCCTCCCGAGTCGTGGTGCGCTCGCGGGCCGTCGACGACGACGATCGTTGGCAGACCATCGAGGTGGTGGTCCACCACCGCCTCGACGATGCCCTCGTGCGGGGCTATCTGGTGCAGGTCCACAACCTCGACGAGGGCGTCGAGCTGAAGGCGGGCCTCGCCGATGCCGACCCCGCGTGGATGTCGCTCACCGAGGTGGCTCCCGTGGGCATCGTCGTGACCGACGTGGTCGGTGAGCTCGTGTACCGCAACAGCGCGGCGCGAGCGCTCCTCGGCCCGGATCTCGAGTCGCTCGGGCACGAGGGCCGCTGGCTCGACCTGGCCCGTCCGGACGACCGTCCGACCGTTCGCAGCGCCTTCGAGGCCGCCCTGCGCGACGGGTCCCGCTCCGAGGTGACTGCTGCCTTCAGCCACCCCGACGGCGGGTGGCGTTGGCTGCGCCTCGTGGCCACGCCGCAGCCCACCCCGAGCGGGCAGCGACGGGGCCTCATCGCGACGCTGGAGGACGTCACGGAGCAGACCGAGGCGCGCGCCCAGCTCGAGGCCGCCGAGGCCCGGCTCCGCCACCTGGCCGATCACGACCACCTCACCGGCCTGCCCAACCGTTCGAGCATCACCGAACAGCTCCAGCGGGCGGTGGAGGAGCATCGGGCAGGCGGGACCGGGCTCGCCGTCCTGTTCTGCGACCTCGACGGCTTCAAGCCGATCAACGACCGCTACGGCCACCGGTCGGGTGATCTGGTGCTGGCGGAGGTGGCCGATCGCCTCCGGCGGGCCGCAGCGGGTAGCGCGATGGTGTCCCGGCTCGGTGGCGACGAGTTCCTCTTGCTGTGGCAGGCGCCGATCGACGACGCACTGCACGGGCTGGCCGAACGGCTGCACGAGCACGTCAGCGCCCCCCTCCAGGTCGAGGGCGATGCCGCCGCGCTGACCGCCTCGGTGGGGATCGCGGTGGCCGAGCCAGGGGTGGACATCGACCCCGAGACCCTGATCCGCGTCGCCGATCAGGCGATGTACGAGGCCAAGGCTGCCGGGGTGGGTCGCACCGTGGTCCGCGAGATCGAGGCCCAGGCCCCCAGCGCCTGAGCCTCCCCCGCCCGGTGGTCGTCCCGGCTGCCTAGCCGCGACAGGTCTGTTGGCGCTACGCCACGCCCTCTCGGGCCCGGGCCTGGGCCACGAGGCTCTCGAGCAAGGTGATGAGGGTCTGCTTGACCGACTCCTTCTCCCGGGCGTCGCAGTCGACGACCGGCACGTGACCGCCGACGCCAAGGGCATCGATCACCTCTGCCATCGGGAACCGGGGGGCACCCTCGAAGGAGTTGACGCCCACCACGAACGGCACCTTCTTGGCCTCGAAGTAGTCGACGGCCGGGAAGCACTGGTCGATGCGGCGGGTGTCGACCAGCACGACCGCGCCGAGCGCTCCCGTGCAGAGGTCGTCCCACATGAAGCCGAAGCGGTCCTGGCCGGGCGTGCCGAACAGGTACATCACGAGGGTCTCGTCGACGGTGATGCGTCCGAAGTCCATGGCCACGGTGGTGGTGGTCTTCTGGCCGACGTGGGTGAGATCGTCGACACCGGTCGACACCGAGGTCATGGCGGCCTCGGTTCGCAGCGGATCGATCTCGGAGATCGACCCGACGAAGGTGGTCTTGCCGACGCCGAAGCCGCCGGCGACGACGAACTTCACCGGGACGATGCGGGCGTTGGTACGGGGCTGGGGGTCAGTGGCGTGCACGTAGTTCCTCCTAAGGCTGGCGGCGCTCAGATGGCGCGCACGCGCTCGATCATCTTGGTGAGCATGTCGAGCTCGATCTCGACGGGATCGGTGTGGTGGACATCGAGCAGCTCGGCGGCGATCAGATCGCCGGCGATCACGGCCACGACGCCGACCACCAGGTGCAGCTTGGCGGCCACCTCGGCCACCGACTGCGGGACCTTGCAGAGCTCGAGGAGCTCCTCCTGCTCGGACGGGAGCCCGAACGGGGTGGTCTGCACCGTGGCCTGCAGCATCGTCTCGACCCGCAGGTCGCGCCGCTCGGCGCGGGTGCGACCGCCGGTCATGATGAAGGGACGGACGAAGTCGTGTCCGCCGCGTGCCTCGTCGGGTCCGGTCACGACACCAGCATCTCCTGCCTCAGCTCGGCCACCAGGGACGGTGTGAGCACGGAGCCGGCTCGCTCGACCAGGAGCGTGGTCTGGTAGCCGACCAGGCCGATGTCGCAGCCGCGGGAGGCCACCACACCGAGGCAGCTGCCATCGGAGATCGACGACATGAACAGGAAGCCCCGGCGCATGGTGACGATGACCTGCTCGAGGCCGTCGAACCCGAAGCACGACGACGCCCCGTTCCCGAGGCTCACCATGCCGGAGATGATGGCGGCCAGCTGCTCGGCGGAGGCTCGCTCGAGCGAGCTCGACATGGCCATCAACAGGCCGTCGGCCGAGACCGCCACCGCGTCCGTGACGCCGGTCGTCTTGTCGACGAAGCCGTTGAGCAGCCAGTTGAAGCTGCGGGCCTCTTCGCTCAGGGTCTGGTTGCTCATCGGCCGCTCTCCTCGGATTCGGTACCGGCGTCGCCGGCGGCATCGGCGCGGCCACGGGCCACACCGGACTGGAAGCTGGACAGGAACGAGTAGACGTCTTCGGGCGTGCTCCGGGCCGGCTCGGCCTCGGGCTCCGCCGTCGCCGGCTCACTGCCTCGAGAGGCGGAGAACGTGGCGTCGGGGCGCTGGGCGCCGGGCACCCGGCGGACGAGGCCGCTGCCGGTCACCTCGCCGTTGCCGTTGGCGGCCCGGGCGCCCTGGGCGGCCAGGGTGTGCATGGAGGCACCGGTGGGCTGCATGGCCAGGCCACCGAACCCGCGGGAGCCCTGCGACTCGGCCGAGGCCGGGACGGCGGCCGGGGACGACGGCTCCTCGTCCGA
>JBPPMN010000186.1:0-2122 GCA_051306055.1 Acidimicrobiales bacterium | reverse complement strand
ACGAGCATCTGCTCGAGGCTGGCGACCGACTCCACTGGTGCCGCCCGTTCACCCAGCTGCAGCGCGAGTCGCCCGCGCACGTCCTGGTCGTCGTCGAGGACGGCTACCGGAACGAGGTTCGTCGGGTTGGTGGCGATGGGAGGTTCCTTGTCTCAACGAAGAGGGACACGAGAGATCAGTGCTGCCCTACTCCGAGCGACCCTCAGGACCGTAGGGCGTGAGCTGGGCGGGGTTCTCACCCGGGAGCGGCGCGTTCACGTCGAGCGGGGGCAGCGCCTCGGGCTGGTAGTCGCGGGGGACGAGGGTGAGGTAGTAGGCCCCGGGCTCGACGCTGGCGATCTGCTGCGCCGCCACCGCCGGCAGGGCGAAGGTGAGCAGCCCCGACGTGGTGGAGGTGACGGGGGTGCCGTCGGGGTTGGTGGCCGCCGTCTCACCGGGCTCCAGGCGGCGGGTCTGGCCCACCGCCAGGATCTGCACCTTCTGGAACAGGAACCGAGCCGGGCTGGCGTAGACCTCGCCGCCGCCCGTGGCGTCCGGCGGGGCTTCGCCCTCGACGGCCGCTTCATCGGTCGTGGTGACGAGGAGGTTCACGAAGTCGCCCGGCACCAGGA
This sequence comes from Acidimicrobiales bacterium, assembly GCA_051306055.1. GTDB lineage: Bacteria > Actinomycetota > Acidimicrobiia > Acidimicrobiales > VFJN01 > VFJN01. Next base: position 1,511 of record JBPPMN010000186.1, on the reverse strand, counting down.
GTCCGGCCACGCCGCGCACCTGGTCGATGGAGATGGTGATGGCCACCTCGTTGTTGTTGAGCAGGCTGGAGAACGTGGAGAGCGACTCGGCCTGCGAGACGAACTGGTTGCTGATCACCACCTGGTTGGCCGGGAGATCGGAGATGGCCACGAGGCCGTCGATCTGACCGGGGTCGGTGATGGCCGTCGCCGGGCGGAACTCGCGAGCGATCACGCCCTCCTCGATGAGGCCCTGGGCGAAGGCTTCGTCGCCGAAGGTGCCCTTGGGGATGTCGCCCACGATCTTGAAGATCCGGACTCGCTCCGCGTTGTCGTTGGCCTCGTCTTCGATGCTGCCCACATAGGTGAACAGGGCGTACGCCGCGATCGCCCCTACCAGAGCAGCCGCGATCAGGATCAGCGTTCTACGAGAGCTCACACCCACCTCTTCTCGGAATGGACCTTCCGCAAGGTCGGCCGAACCTTAGCGTGACCTTGAGCGAAAGTTGGGGACTTCTGTGTGAACAGGGGGACAGCCGCGGCCGTCCGACCCCCGTCGTGGCTCAGGACTCGTTGACGGACGGGGGTTCGCCCTCGGGAGCCGGAGCCTCACCCTCAGCCGGAGCCGCAGCCTCGGCCTCGGCGGGGGCCGCAGCCTCGGCCTCGGCGGGGGCCGGAGCCTCGCCCTCGGTGGCCGCCTCGGGAGCGGCACCGGCGGCGTTGGGATCCTCGAAGTACTCCGCCCAGGCTGCCTCGGCGGCCTCGTCGTGCTCGATGGCCGGGCCGATGTAGTTGCCCTCGGCGTCGTACATCTGCTCGCCGAAGTGCTCCTGGTACTCGGCCGCCACCACGCCGCCCTCGGCGGCCTGCTTGATGGAGAGGCTGATGCGGCGACGCTGGAGGTCGAGGTCGATGATCTTGACCCACAGCTCCTCGCCGGGGGTGACCACCTGCTCGGGCAGGTCGACGTGGTGCGCCGACATCTCCGAGATGTGGACCAGGCCCTCGATGCCCTCGCCCACCTGCACGAACGCTCCGAAGGGCACCAGCTTGGTGACCCGGCCGTAGACGAGCTCGCCCACGCGGTGGCTGGTGGCGAACTCCTGCCACGGATCCTGCTGGGTGGCCTTGAGCGACAGGCTGATGCGCTCGCGGTCGAGGTCGACGTCGAGCACCTGCACGGTGACCTCGTCGCCCACGGCCACGACGGAGCCGGGGTGGTCGACGTGCTTCCAGGACAGCTCCGACACGTGGATGAGGCCGTCCATGCCGCCGAGGTCGACGAAGGCGCCGAAGTTGACGACGCTGGAGACGACACCGCTGCGGACCTCGCCCGGCTTCAGGTTGGCCAGGAAGTCTTCGCGCTGCTCCTTCTGGGTCTCCTCGAGCCAGGCCCGACGCGACAGCACGACGTTGTTGCGGTTCTTGTCGAGCTCGATGATCTTCGCTTCGATCGACTTGCCCACGTAGGGCTGGAGGTCGCGCACGCGGCGCAGCTCCACCAGCGAGGCGGGCAGGAAGCCCCGGAGGCC
>JBPPMN010000178.1:0-3759 GCA_051306055.1 Acidimicrobiales bacterium | reverse complement strand
TCGTAGCTTCGATCCCGGCTGAACTGCGCCGGGATCGAGCTTGTCTTGTGCGCCTACGGCGCGCTGAGAGGTTGTCGCTCCGGCACAGCAAGCTGCACCTCAGCAGGTGGGGGGCTCCGGCGGAGCCTCTGCCCCCCACGCCCCCCGCCGGCGCCCCCGTCGTCGCGAGCTTGTGTTCTGAGCCTGCGACTCGCGCAGGTTTCGAACACAGGCTGGGTGGTGCGACACATCGGTCGTGAGGATGTGTTCTGAAGCCACGGTTCGCGCAGGTTTAGAACACAGGCTCAGCCTCGGCTTGCTGCGTCGCCGCGCCCTTTGCCCTTTTGTCCGCTGGACGCGGCTGACCCGGCGCCGCTGGCGCCGGCGGTAGCGTGCCGGCCATGGCTCGTACTCCTGCTGATGATGTCCACCCCGTCCTGCCTGGCTGCGAGCCTTGGTCGTCGCCCGAAGGTGGTCCGCATGGGGCGCTGGTGCTCCACGGCTTCACCGGCAGTCCCGTGTCGATGCGTCCGCTGGCCGAGGCCCTGGCCGCCGCCGGCTTCGCGGTGGAGCTGCCCCGCCTGCCCGGGCACGGCACCCACGTCGACGACATGCTCGACACCACCTTCGAGGACTGGCTCACCGAGGCCGATCGCTGCCTGGAGGTGCTGCAGGGGCGCACCCCTGCCGGCAAGGTGGTCGTGGTGGGCCTGTCCGGGGGCGGCGCTCTCAGCGCGGCGCTGGCCGAGGGCCACCCCGAGCTGGCCGGCATCGTGCTCATCAACACGCCCGCAGCCGTGCCCGCCGAGATGGCCACCGCCATCGACGAGATGCTGGCCGGCGGCATGGAGGTGATGGACTCCATCGGCGGCGACATCGCCGACCCCGAGGCCGACGAGGCCTCCTACGACGCCACGCCGCTGCGGGCCCTCCTCTCACTCGCTCGGTCGGGCCAGCAGGTGACGGAGCGACTGGGCGACATCACCTGTCCCACGCTGATCATCACCAGCCGCCAGGACCACGTGGTGAACCCGGAGGACTCCGACACCATCGCCGCCGCCATCGGCGGCCCGGTCGACCGCCTCTGGCTCGAGAAGAGCTTCCACGTGGCCACCCTCGACTACGACCGCACGGAGCTGGAGGAGGCCACCGTGGCCTTCGCCTACCGCGTCACCGCCGGCTGAGCCGCCGCCGCCCCGCCCGTCGTCTGCCGGGCGCACCGCGGGCCGATGAGCCCGGCGCGGCCGATCCGTCGACCTCCTGGTGGCCGTGCGACGGCGGCCCGGGCGGGGAGGAGCGGAGCTGGTGACACCACAGACGACGACAACGTCGACCTGTCACAGGGTCGCCCTATCCTCCTGCTCCATGGCCACGCCCACCGCGCCGATCGACGTCGATCTCGACCACGCCTTCAAGGAGCACCGTCGGGAGCTCACCGGCTACTGCTACCGGATGCTGGGCTCCGGGGCCGAGGCGGAGGACGCCGTGCAGGAGACGCTGGTGCGGGCCTGGAAGGCCTTCGACCGCTTCGAGGGCCGGTCGTCGGTGCGCTCGTGGCTCTACCGGATCGCCTCCAACGTGTGCATCGACATGCACCGGTCGCCGCAGCGGCGGGCCCGCCCGATGGACCTGGGTGCCTCGTCCACGCTCGACACCGCGCAGCTGAAGCCGCAGCCCGAGAACACCTTCGTGCAGCCCATCGCCGACGAGCGGGTGATCGACCTCAGCGGCGACCCGGGCGATGTCGCCGCCGCCCGGGAGTCGATCCGCCTGGCCTTCGTGGCCGCCCTGCAGCACCTGCCGGCCCGCCAGCGGGCGGTGCTCATCTTGTGCGAGGTGCTGCGGTGGCAGGCCACCGAGGTGGCCGAGCTGCTCGACACCAGCGTGGCCTCGGTGAACAGCGCCCTGCAGCGGGCCCGGGCCACGCTCGGCAGCCTCGATGTCGATCAGCTCGACACCACGGTCTCCCCTGAGCACGAGGCCCTGCTGGCCCGCTACGTCGACGCCTTCGAGCGCTACGACATGACCGCGCTGGCCGCCCTGCTGCGCGACGACGTCGTGATCTCGATGCCGCCGCACGACCTCTGGCTCCAGGGCCCCGACCAGGTCACGGGCTGGATGAGCGGACCGGGCGCCGGCTGCGCCGGTTCGAAGCTGGTGCCCGTGTGGGCCAACGGCACCGCCGCCTTCGGCCACTACAAGCCGGCCGGCCCCGGGCGCTGGGAGCCGTGGGGCCTCCAGGTGATCGAGGTGGCCGACGGCCAGGTCACCGGCCACCACAACTTCCTCTACCCCGAGCTGTTCGCCGAGTTCGGCCTGCCCCCGTTCCTCGAGGACTGACCGCGCCACCGGGCCGTCTCACCCGAGCTGGTCGGTCAGGCCCACCAGGTCGAACAGCTCGCGGAGGTCGTCGCGCACCTCCGTGATGGCGAGGTCCCAGCCGAAGCGGCGGGCCAGGCGCTGCAGGTGCAGGAGGTCGTCGACCAGGCCGAGGTCGCAGCGGAGGTCGCTGTCGACGTCGCCCAGCACCACCTCGCCGTCGCCGACCCGCAGGACGACGACGGCTCGGGGTGCCGCTGGCGCGCTCATGGCCCCTCAGACGGGATCGGTGCCGAGAAGTCACCGATGAGTCGCGGGCGCCCCGTCCGTCGGTCCGGCGTCGACCGCTCGAGAACGCTGACACGATCTGTCAGGGGGAGCGGCGCAGAATCCCCTTGAGCTCACGTGGGCTTCAACCTTTACCGTGCCCCGAGCACCCCATCGCAGGAGATCTGTCCATGCCCACCACCCCCGGCCTCGCCATCGAGGCCACCGGACTCGCCAAGCACTTCGGCGACACCAAGGCCGTCGACGGCGTCGACCTCGCCGTGCGGGCCGGCACCGTCTACGGCGTCCTCGGGCCCAACGGTGCCGGCAAGACCACCACCGTGCGGATGCTGGCCACGCTGCTCACCCCCACCGGCGGCTCGGCCCGGGTCCTCGGCCACGACATCGTCACCGAAGCGGAAGACGTGCGCCGGCGGGTGAGCCTCACCGGGCAGATGGCCTCCGTCGACGACGAGCTCACCGGCGCGGAGAACCTTGTGCTGCTGGGTCGCCTGCTCGGGATCGCTCAGCCAGCAGCTCGTCAGCGGGCCACCGACCTCCTCGACGCCTTCGGGCTGGCCGAGGCGGCCAACCGCCTGGTGAAGGAGTACTCCGGCGGCATGCGCCGGCGCCTCGACATCGCCGCCAGCATCGTGGTCACCCCCGACCTGCTCTTCCTCGACGAGCCCACCACCGGCCTCGACCCGCGAAGCCGCAACCAGGTGTGGGACATCGTGCGCGCGCTGGTGGGCACCGGCACCACCGTGCTGCTCACCACCCAGTACCTCGAGGAGGCCGACCAGCTGGCCGACCGCATCGCCATCATCGACCACGGTCGCGTGATCGCGGAGGGCACCAGCGGCGAGCTCAAGGCCTCGGTGGGATCGGGTGGCCTGCGGGTGCACCTGCGCGACCCCGACCGCCGGCCCGAGGCCGAGCAGGTGCTGGCCACCGCGCTCGGCACCCCCGTGGTCCTCGAGAGCGACCCAGCCGTGCTCTCGGCCAGCGCCCCCAGCACCGCCGATGCCACCGCGGCGGTGTCCCAGCTGACCCAGGCCGGCATCGAGGTGGGGGAGTTCGCCTACGGGCAGCCCAGCCTCGACGAGGTGTTCCTCGCCCTCACCGGCCACCCGGCCGACGACCAGACCGATGCCAACGCCCCCCAGGAGAGTGCCGCATGAGCGCCACCACCGC
>JBPPMN010000173.1:0-15289 GCA_051306055.1 Acidimicrobiales bacterium | reverse complement strand
GATGTCGCCGCCATCGTCGACGGCGTCACCAAGCTCGACCGCATCCAGTTCGACACCAAGGAGGCACAGCAGGCCGCCTCCATGCGCAAGATGCTGGTGGCCATGGCCAAGGACCTCAGGGTCCTGATCATCAAGCTCTGCGACCGGCTGCACAACATGCGCACCATCGCCGCCATGCCGGAGTGGAAGCAGGAGCGCTCCGCCCGCGAGACCATCGACATCTACGCACCCCTGGCCCACCGGCTCGGCATGCAGGACCTGCGCCAGGAGCTGGAAGACCTCTCCTTCGCGGCGATGCACCCCAAGCGCTACGCCGAGATCGACCACATGGTGTCCACCCGGAGCCCCGAGCGCGACCTCTACCTCACCCAGGTCCTGGAGCAGGTGCGCGAGCGCCTCGCCGAGCTGCGCATCAACGCCGAGGTCACCGGCCGCCCGAAGCACCTCTACTCCATCTACGAGAAGATGGTGGTGAAGGGCCGTGAGTTCGACGACATCTTCGACCTCGTCGGGATCCGCGTCATCGTCGACTCCGTGAAGGACTGCTACGCCGCCCTCGGGTCGATCCACGCCACCTGGAAGCCGGTGCAGGGCCGCTTCAAGGACTACGTGGCCATGCCGAAGTTCAACCTCTACCAGTCGCTGCACACCACCGTGGTGGGCCCGCAGGGCAAGCCCCTCGAGGTGCAGATCCGCACCTGGGAGATGCACGCCCGCTCCGAGCAGGGCGTGGCCGCCCACTGGCAGTACAAGGACGTGGGCGACGGTGCCGCGGCCGACGTGGCCTGGCTCAACCGCATCATCGACTGGCAGTCGGAGACCCAGGACCCCGACGAGTTCATGGCCAACCTGAAGATCGACCTCGAGCAGGACGAGGTCTTCGTCTTCACCCCCAAGGGCAAGGTGGTGGCGCTGGCCGCTGGGGCCACCCCGATCGACTTCGCCTACGCCATCCACACCGAGGTGGGCCACGCCTGCATCGGTGCCCGCGTCAACAGCCGCCTCGTCCCCCTCGACTCCAAGCTGTCCTCAGGCGACACGGTGGAGATCTTCACCTCGAAGGTGGAGGGCGCCGGGCCCTCGCTCGACTGGCAGCACATCGTGGCCACGCCGCGCGCCGCAGCCAAGATCCGCCAGTGGTTCTCCCGGGAGCGTCGTGAGGACGCGGTGGAGACCGGGCGGGAGGAGCTGGTGAAGGCCCTGCGGCGCGAGGGGCTGCCGGTGCAGAAGCTCTCGCAGGGGTCGTTCCTGGAGGAGACGGCCAAGGAGCTGAACTACCTCGACCTCGATGCCCTCTACGCGGCGGTGGGGGAGAGCCACGTGTCGGGCAAGGCCATCGCCGCCCGGATCGCCCGCAAGCTCCGTGAGGTCGACCCCGCCGACGAAGACGGTGAGGTCCTGCCCACCACGGTGCGCCAGCCCCGCCGCCCGGGCTCGAGCAAGCGGCCACCGGCCGGAGTGCACGTCGAGGGCCTCGACGACCTCATGGTGCGGCTGTCGCGCTGCTGCACGCCGGTGCCGGGCGACGAGATCCTCGGCTTCGTCACCCGGGGTCGCGGCGTGTCGGTCCACCGGGCCGACTGCGCCAACGCGGTGTCGCTGGCCGCCGGCCAGTCCGACCGCCTGATCGACGTGGAGTGGGACGAGGCCCACGAAGGCACCTTCGTGGCCGCCATCGAGGTGAAGGCGCTCGACCGCGGCCGTCTGCTGCGCGACGTCGCCGCCGCGATGAGCGACCACCACGTGAACATCCTCAGCTCGAGCAGCAACACCGGGTCCGATCGCGTGTCGAAGATGCGCTTCGAGTTCGAGCTGGCCGATCCCGGCCACCTCGATTCCCTGCTGTCGACGCTGCGGGGCATCGACGCCGTCTACGAGGCGTACCGCGTCGTTCCCGGGCAAGGCGGCTAGACCGACACTCGCTGGTCCAGGCATACGCGACGCGAGCTCGGCCCGATGGAGCTGCGGCTGGACGATCACGTCGGCAATGGGGGACGCGATGCCACCGTCGGTTCCCGCAGCGCCCAGTGTGGACCTTTCCATGGCAGGTGCCGGCCCGATCCTGAACCAGGCGGGGCCGACGGGGCCGAGGTGCGCGAGTATTGGCCACGGACAATCGGGGAGAGCCCACTGAACCGGATCGGCGACTACGGGATGATCGGCGACTGCCATTCGTTGGCCCTCGTCGGCCGGGACGGATCGATCGACTGGCTCTGCTTCCCCCGGTTTGACTCGCCGTCGGTGTTCGCCCGATCGCTCGACGACGGTGGCGGGCAGTTCCAGATCGCGCCGGTAGCGGGCGTGCGCGACGTCGATCGCACCTACCTGCCCGCCACCAACGTTCTGGCCACCACGTTCGTCACCTCCGACGGGGTACTGGAGCTCACCGACTGCATGCCGGTCCGGCCGTTCGATCCCGAGCGCCCCGCGGCAGTCGACCACCACGCCTCGGTGCTCCGGCGGGCACGGTGCCTGTCCGGGCGCGTCGCTGTCGACGTGGGGCTCCGACCCCGCTTCGAGTACGGCACCGTGCTGCCCAGGTTCACGCCCACCTCGACGACGACCGTGGCGATCGTCGGAGGTCCGGACGCGCTGTGGGTTCGGGCGAGCCGGGAGCTCGGCGGCGATGGCGGGCAGGTGACCACCCGGTGGGACCTAGCGGCCGGCGACGAGGCGTGGATCGAGGTCGAGTGGACCGCGGCGGCCGACCCTTCACCCCATGAGGGCGTCCCCGACCACGAGGCTGCGATGAGGACGCGCCTGGCCGAGACCGTCGCCTTCTGGGAGGCGTGGCTCGCCCTATGCACCTACGTGGGTGACCACGAGCGCCGGGTGCACCGGGCGGCGCTCGTGCTGAAGGCGCTCATCTACGCTCCCACGGGAGCCGTCGTGGCGGCCGGGACAACGTCGTTCCCCGAGTGGATCGGCGGCGTCCGCAACTGGGACTACCGCTTCACGTGGATCCGCGACGCCACCCTCACGCTGGCGTCCCTGGTCCTCCTCGGCTACCTCCCTGAAGCGGCCGCCTTCAAGGGCTGGTTGGAGCGGACCGGCGCGGGTCGACCCGACGACCTGCAGATCATGTACCGAGTCACCGGCGAGCGGCTCCTGCCCGAGCTCGAGCTCGACCACCTGGCCGGCCACCGCAGCTCGGCGCCGGTGCGGATCGGGAACGGCGCGGCGGGGCAGCTCCAGCTCGACTCGTTCGGACAGCTGCTCGAGGCGGGGTACCTCTTCGGCCGGGCCGGCGGGGAGCTGAGCGTTGACAACGCCGAGTTCCTCGGCCAGGTCGCGGATCTCACGATGCGGGCCTGGCGCCGCCCCGACCAGGGCATCTGGGAGATCCGCGACGAGCCGCGGCACTTCGTGCACTCGAAGCTCAACTGCTGGATGGCCCTCGACCGAGCCGTACGCCTCGCCGAGGCCGGCCGGCTGAGCGGAGACGTCACCCGCTGGCGGGCTGAGCGCGATGCGATCGCCGACTGGCTGCTGTCTGAGGGGTCGCCCGACGGCTGGTTCGTGCAGGCCGCCGGTCACCCGCTGGCCGATGCCGCCGCCCTGCTCGTACCCGCGCTCGGGTTCTTGCCGCCGGCCGACCCGAGGGTCCTGGCCACGATCGATGTCGTCCAACGCGACCTGAGCGACGGCGGGTACGTCCACCGCTACCGCTCTCCCGATGGCCTCCCGGGAGACGAGGGCGCGTTCCTGCTCTGCTCGTTCTGGCTGCTCGATGCGCTCGTGCACGCTCGGCGCCTCGACGAGGCTGAGGCCTTGCTCGATCGGCTGCTCGGCGTCGCGAACGACTTGGGGATCTACGCCGAGATGGTCGACCCGTCGAGCGGTGAGCAGCTGGGCAACATGCCGCAGGCCTTCACTCACATGGCGGTGGTCACCTCGTGCAGCGCCATCTCGGCGGCTCGCCGCAACGAGCTGCCCCCGCCCGAGGGCGCCTTCTCGTTCATCGAGGCCAGCCTCGATCGGCGACTACCGATCAGCTGACGCCTTGCCTCTTGGTGGTCACCATCCGATCCTCAGAACCGCCGTGTCGCGCCGCCTGCTCGGGAACGCCGTGGCCGCAACGAGTCGGGGACGAGGTCAGTCACCTCGGGCGCCCAGGTGTCGAGCCTCGCAAGGAACGATGCGGCCCCCACTCCCTCGACTGAAGCAGCGTTCGACTCGATAGGTCGCGCTCCTACGCTCAGCTCCGACCAGGACACTTCCTGGTGAGCACAGCGCGCGGTGTCAGGTAGACGAGGCCTATCGAGTGGTGCCCGGCCAGGGCGGCTGAGAGTTCGGGGCTCCGGGCCGTTCGGCCCTGCCGAGGGCCGGGTCCGAGCGCGTAGCGTGCCGATCCGACGGGCAGCCCTGCTCGCCGACCACCACCGAGGGAGCTCCATGGCCGATGCACCCGTCCACCCGCCCGACGTGGCGGCGCGCTCGGTCGACGTGCTGGTGGTGGGAGCGGGCATCTCCGGGATCGGCGCCGGGCACCACCTCCTGCACCAGCGACCGGGCACGACGTTCGCCATCCTCGAGAGCAAGGCCACCTTCGGGGGCACCTGGGACACGCACCGCTACCCGGGCACCCGATCCGACAGCGACCTGTTCACCTTCGGCTACCGCTTCAAGCCGTGGACCGGCGCCCCCATCGCCACCCGGGAGGAGATCCTCCGCTACCTCAGCGAGGTCATCGACGACGACGGGTTGGATGCCCACATCCGCTACCAGCACGCCATCTCGGCGGCACGCTGGTCGAGCGGGACGAGGTGCTGGACGGTCGACGTGACGCGCACCGACACCGGGGAGGCGGTCACCTACTCCGCCCGCTTCCTCTGGATGTGCCAGGGCTACTACCGGCACCAGCAGGGCTACACGCCGCAGTGGGAGGGGATGGAGCGCTTCGCGGGGCCGATCGTGCATCCCCAGACATGGCCCGACGACCTCGACTACGCCGGCCGGCGCGTGGTGGTCATCGGCTCTGGTGCGACCGCCGCCACCCTGATCCCCGCCATGGCGCCTGACTGCGCCCACATCACGATGCTGCAGCGCTCGCCCACCTTCTTCTTCACGGGCCGCAACGTGAACGAGCTGGCCGACACCCTGCGCGAGCTGGACATCCCGGGCGAGTGGATCCACGAGATCGTCCGGCGCAAGATCCTCCACGACCAGGCGCAGATCACCCAGCTCTCGGCCGACCACCCCGACCTGGTCAGGGGCGAGCTCATCAAGGGCATCAGCGACATCCTCGGTCCCGACTACGACGTCGACACCCACTTCAACCCCCGGTACCGTCCCTGGCAGCAGCGGATCGCCTTCGTGCCCGACGGCGACCTGTTCGAGGGCATCAAGAGCCAGAAGGCGTCGGTGGTCACCGACGAGATCGACTGCTTCACCGAGACCGGGATCCAGCTCCGATCGGGGGAACACCTCGACGCCGACATCATCGTGACGGCCACGGGCTTCGACATGAACGTGCTCGGCGACATCGACTTCACCATCGACGAGGCCCCGCTCGACTTCGCCGACACCGTCACCTACCGGGGGATGATGTTCACGGGCATCCCGAACCTCCTGTGGGTGTTCGGGTACTTCCGGGCCAGCTGGACCCTGCGGGTCGATCTGATCGGTGACTTCGTCTGCCGCCTCCTCGACCACATGGAGGAGCTCGACGCGTCGGTGGTGGTGCCGGTGCTGCGCCCCGAGGACGAGGGGATGTCCCGGTTGCCGTGGGTGGATCCGGAGAACTTCAATCCGGGCTACCTCACCCGCGGCCTGCACCTCCTGCCACGGCAGGGCGACCGCGATCCGTGGCGGCACACCCAGGACTACTGGACGGAGAAGGACGAGCTGCCGGCGGCCGACCTCGACGACGGTGCGCTGTCCTACTCCTGAAGTGGCGTGCCGTCCGGCGGGACCAGTCCCAGGGCATCGAGCACGAAGGCGAACACGAAGGCCTCGTCCTTCCAGGCGTCGTAGCGCCCGGAGGGGCCCTGGTGACCCGCCCCCATCTCCGTCTTGAGGTACACCGGGTTGCCGCTGGTGCTCTCCAGCCGGAGCCTCTGGACCCACTTGGCCGGCTCCCAGTACGACACGCGCGGGTCGTTGAGGCCCCCGGTGGCGAGGATGGTGGGGTAGGCGAGCGGGCCGACGTTGTCGTAGGGGCTGTAGCCCTTCATGTAGGCGTAGACATCGGGATCGGCCACCGGGTTCCCCCACTCCTCCCACTCCGTCACCGTGAGGGGGAGGGTGTCGTCGAGGATGGTGGTGAGGCAGTCGACGAAGGGCACCTCCGCCACAACCGCGGCGAAGAGGTCGGGCCGCAGGTTGGCCACCGCGCCCATCAGGAGGCCGCCGGCCGAGCCGCCGCGCGCCACCAAGCGGTCGGGGGCGGTGATGCCCTCGGCCACGAGGTGCTCTGCGCAGGCGACGAAGTCGGTGAAGGTGTTGCGCTTGTCCAGCAGCTTGCCGTCGTCGTACCAGGGGCGACCCATCTCGCCGCCGCCGCGCACGTGGGCGATGGCGAACACGAACCCCCGGTCGAGCAGCGAGAGCCGTAGCGTGGAGAACCCGGGGTCCATCGAGGCCTCATAGGACCCGTAGCCGTAGAGGAGGCACGGCGCCCCGCCGCCGCTGGTCGCGCCGCGGCGGTTCACGTAGGAGATGGGCACCTGGGTGCCGTCGGGGGCGGTGGCCCAGAGACGGCCGGTCTCGTAGTCGGCCGGGGCGTGGCCGCCGATCACCTCGGTCTGCTTGAGCACGGTGCGCTCGCCGGTGTCGAGGTCCTCCTCGAGTGCCGTGCTCGGCGTCACCAGCGACGTGTAGGTGAAGCGCAAGGTCGTGGTGGCGAACTCGGCGTTGGTGGCCGGACCCGTGGCGTAGACCTCCTCGGGCATGGCCAGCTCGTGCTCCTCGCCCAGGCCGTACGGGGTGACCACGATGCGGCGCACCCCCTCGCGCCGCTCGTAGCGCACGAGGTGCCCGGCGAAGGCGGTGACCCCCTCGATCTTGACGTCGGGACGGTGGGCCACCAGCTCCACCCAGCGGTCGGCGCCGGTGTCGTCCACCGGGGCGGCCATGAGCTTGAAGTTCACCGCTCCGTCGGCGTTGGTCAGCACGAGGAAGCGGTCCCCGTCGATGGGGCTGGGTGCGTGGGTGACCTCGTACTCGACCCCCTGCTGGCGGGGTTGGATCAAGCGCGGTGCCGTGGTGGGATCGCTGGCCGGGATGACCAGCTCCTCGGTGGTGACCTTCGACTCCGCGGTGATGTGCACCCATGCCTCGGTGAGGCTGAGGCTGACGCCCACGAAGTACCGCTCGTCGCGCTCCTCGAACACGAGCACGTCGTCGGCTGGATCGTCGCCCACAGCGTGGCGCCACACCTGGAAGGGTCGCATGGCGGCGTCCATCCGCACGTAGAACAGCGTGTGGTCACCGGCCCAGGCGGTGCCGTAGGTGGTCTCCGGGATCACGTCGGCGAGGTCGTCGCCGGTGCGGAGGTCGCGGATGCGCATCGTGTGGCGCTCCGACCCGTCGTGGTCCGTCGAGTACAGGAGGAGATCCTGCGACGGCGCGAGGTCGTAGGCGCCGAGGGCGAAGTAGTCGCTGTCGCCGGCCAGCGCGTTCAGGTCGAGCAGCACCTCCTCGCCCGGCACCGGGTCGTCGACGGGCAGGTCGCTGGGCGGCTGCTGCGCGGTGCGGCAGAGGATGGGGTACTGCTGGCCCTCCACCGTGCGGCTGTAGAACCAGCGCCCGTCCTTGCGGAACGGCACGGAGAGATCGGTCTCCTTGATCCGGGCCTTCATCTCCGCGAACAGGGCGGCCTGCAGGGCCTCGGTGTGGGCCAGGGCGTCTGCCACGTGGGCGTTCTCGGCCTCGAGGTGGGCCAGCACCTCGGGATCGGAGCGGTCATCGCTGCGCAACCAGTACCAGTCGTCGGTGCGCTCATCCCCGTGGGCGGTGAGCGGGTGCGGACGACGGGCGGCAGCAGGTGGCGTCGAGGGCATGGCGGCCGAGCGTAGGGGGTGGGGTGGTGGTCGCGGTACGGTCGCCGCCATGCCTGACGACAAGCCCCACGTCTACGTCCCGCCCGGCGAGACCCCGCCCGCCGACCTCGTCCCGGAGGACCTCGAGGTCGGCGACGGCCCCGAGGCCGCCGCCGGTTCGCAGGTCGAGGTGCACTACGTGGGCGTCTCCTGGCGCACCCGCAAGCAGTTCGACGCCAGCTGGGACCGGGGAGAGACCTTCTCGTTCGGCCTCGGGGCCGGGCAGGTCATCTCTGGTTGGGACGAGGGCGTGGCCGGCATGAAGGTGGGCGGGCGTCGCCGCATCGTCATCCCTCCCAGCAAGGCCTACGGCCGACAGGGCGCCGGCGGCGTGATCGGTCCCGACGAGACCCTGGTGTTCGTCGTCGACCTCCTCGGCGTCAGCTAGCCCTCGCAGCTCACCGATCGCTCGACCGACGGCTGAACGCCTCCAGGAGGCGGGGTCCGTCGAGGTCGGCCACATAGGTCAGTGGGTCCAGTCCGGCGTCGAGCACGGCGTCGGTCAGCGCGGTCCGGGCGACGGCGAGCAGCTCCTCTGGGTCCCAGGGCTTGGCGATGTAGTGGTCGAGGTGGGCCTCGTTCACGGCTCGGATCGTGTCGGCGTGGCCGGCCTGACCCGTCACGAGGACCTTCCTGGTCACGCCTCGGTGGGCCGGATCCTCGTCGAGCTCCACGAGCAGGTCGACCCCGGAGCGTCCGGGCAGCCGGTGGTCGGCGAGGACCAGACCGAGGACGTCGCCGGCGTCGGCGAGCTCCCGAACGACGGCCGTGGCGTCCTCGGCGTCTTCGGCTGCCTCGATGCGGACGGAGCCGGCCAGGGGAGCGAGGTCGCGCACGAGCGCATCGCGCACCTCTGGTTCGTCCTCCACGACGAGCACCACGAGCTCGGTCACCGGGGCTCCGGCGCGGTGGGCGGCGAGACAGGGAGGACCACGGTGAACACCGTACGCCCGGGCTCGGAATCGGCCGAGATGGTGCCGCCGTGGTCCTCCACGATCCGGCGGCTGAGGCTCAGGCCGAGTCCGACGCCGAAGGTGACCTGGCCGTGCTTGGTGGTGAAGCGGGGCTCGAACACGCGCTCCAACAGGTCGGGGTCGATGCCCGGGCCGTCGTCGGCCACCGACACCGAGACGGCCGGGGCTCCGGCGGCCGTGGTGGCGGTGGACACCGCCAGCTGCAGGCGCGCCTGGGGGCCGGCGGCGTCGAGGGCGTTGGCCACGACGTTGGTCCACACCTGCTGGAGGGCGCCGGGCCGCCCGGTGATGGGCGGGGTCGGGTCGAAGCGGCACTCGACCGACGCGTCGCGGAGCCGGTGCCCGAGGAGGCGCACGGCGTCGTTGATCCCCTCCGCCACGTCGACCCCCTCTGTGAGCGGCTCGTCGCCGGAGCCACCCCGCAGGTACGCCCGCAGTCCCGCCACCAGGCTGCCGATGCGGTCGGTGGCCTGACCGATGCCGCGCACGGCGGCGCCCGCACGAGCGCCGGCCTCGAGGCGGCGGAGGTGGGCTTCGTGGTCGGGCCCGGTGCCGAGCCTGCGGTCCGGCCGCCGCTCGGAGCGGTCCGGTGCCGCCTCCAGCAGCGTGCGGGCGGCGGTGATGTCTCGGACGCCTGCTGCCCAGAGCCGGTCGGCCAGAGCCCGGTCGCCCAGGCCGCCCTGGCTGAGGGCGGCCGCCAACGCCTGGCGACCAGCTCGGGCCTCAGCGGTGCTCATCGGGGGCTCGGACCGGGCTGCTTCGAACGATCGCCCCTCCGGCGATGCGGGGTCCACGAGGGTGTCGAGGGCGTCGGCCAGGTGGTCGGCGGCCCGCTGGAGCGCGGCGCTCGGGTTGTTGAGCTCGTGGGCGATCCCGGCGGCCAGCTCGCCGATGGTGGCCAGCCGGGCCTGGCTGATCAGCTGGGCATCGGCCTCGGCCAGGGCCTCCACGGTGCGGGACAGCTCGTCGCGCTCGGCGGCCAACGTCCGGTTGAGGCGGTCCACCTCGAGCTGCAGCTCGTCGGCCCGCCGGAGTCGCCGGGCCAGCGACGTGACGAGCACGCGCGTCAGCAGGGCGCCGAGGTGGGGTTCGGCGGCCAGGGCCCGGCCGAGCTGCTCGAGGGTGACAGGGATGACGACGACGTCGGTCACGGCCCGGCACTGGAGGAAGGCCCGGCTGTGCCCGGTGAGCGAGAGGAGGCCGACGATGGGACCCGTCGATCGGCTGTGGAGCAGGTGGGCCTCGCCGTCGCCGTGCCGGGTGAGGGCCACCTCGCCCCCGAGGACCAAGTAGATGCCGCCGACGTCTTCACCCTCCTCGATCAGGATCGTGCCCGGAGCCACCCGGAGGCGGGGCGGTCGACCAAGGGCCTCGTCGAGGGCCTCCACCATCAGCTGCTCGACCTGGTGGTCGTCGATGGTGGGGTCGAGCAGCAGCTCGCCTGGATCGGGTGGTGCCGTTGGGCGCGGGCGGTCCGTGGCGAAGGGAGCGGCGGAGAGCAGATCGGCGAACTGCGGCCGCAGGTCCGGATGATCGGCCAGGAACGGGCGGAGGTGGGCACCGAGGTGCTCCCGCAGGCCGGACGTGGTCCAGGGGCGGTTCAGCATCCCGTGCACGGCACCCTGCTTCAGGGCGTCGTCCACATCGCGGAGGGAGGGCCGACTCGTCAGCAGCACCTTGCGGCTCGGTCGCAGGGCCGGCTCGTCGTGCAGCGCCCGAAGCAGCGCCCCTCCGCCTCCTCCGGGCAGCGTCCGCTCTGCGATGACGAGGGCCAGCAGTCCGCCGTCGCTCACCGCGGCATGCGCCTGGCTCAGGCCGTCGTCGGCGTCGGCCGCCACCGCGACTGCGGCTCGACCAGCGAGCAGTTCCTCGAGGTCGCGGACGAGGAGCGCCCGCACCTCGGCGTCGCCCTCGACGGCGAGGATGCGCACGGGCCGGCCGGCTGGCGTCACGGTACGAGCCCGAGCAGGTCCCAGAGGGGCGGCGCCGCCACGACCAGGAGCACGATCCCCACGCCGCCCACGACGAGGCCCACCCCGGCCATCTGCCCGGTGGTGACCATGCCGGTCGCGTAGGCCACCGCGTTGGGCGGGGTGCTGACGGGGAGCGCCATGGCCAGGGAGCAAGCGATCGCCACGACGACGCCGACCAGGAGCGGCTCGGCGGTCACCGCGCTCGAGGCGGCCAGGGACACCCCGATGGGCAGGAGCAGGTTGGCGGTGGCCGAGTTCGAGATGACGGTCGACAGGACGATCGCCACCCCTGCCATCCCGGCCAGCAGGGCCAGTGACGAGAGGGCCGACCAGTCCACGAGATCGATGACCCAGGCGTCGAGGCCCGTCGCGGTCACCCCCGAACCGAGGGCGAGCCCACCCGCCACGAGCCAGAGGACATCCCAGCTGATCGAGCGCAGGTCGTCGGTGCCGAAGACGCCCGTCGCCAGCAGGACGACCACCGGAAGGAAGCCGGTGATGCTGGTGTCGATCCCGTGGAGGGGCTCGGTCAGCCACAGCCCCACGGTGGCGGCGAAGGTGACGTAGAGGATCACCGCGGGACGCGAGCGGTCGAAGGCGCCCCCGACTGTGAGCTCCACCTGGTCCGCCGCGGCCGGGTAGCGGCGCAGCAGCACGACCCAGGCCACGCCGAGGAGGACCGCCGCCAGTGGGACGGCGATCGCCATCCACTGCACGAAGTCCACGTCGATGCCGGCGTTGGCCAGCAGGCCGATGGCGATCGCGTTGGGCGGGGTGCCCACCGGGGTGCCGATCCCGCCGATGTTGGCCGCCACCGGCACCGAGAGCGCCAGGGCGCTCCGCAGCGGGTCGCCGGGAGCGAGGGTGGCCGCCACCGGGAGGACGACTGCCATCATCGCCGCCGTGGTGGCGGTGTTCGACATGAACATCGAGAGCAGCGCCGTGATCCCCATGAGCCCGGCCAGGAGGGCGGCGGGGGACTGACCGAAGGGGCGGAGGAGCACGCCGGCGAGGTTCCGGTCGAGTCCGTAGGTGGCGGCCGCCTGGGCGAGCACGAAGCCACCGAGGAACAGCATCAGGACCGGGTGAGCGAGGGCGGCGTAGAAGTCGGCGAAGGGCGGTGGCTCGTAGCTCGCCGGCAGGTCGAACAGGGCCTGGTCCGACACGAGGAGGATCTCGGCGAAGATGATCCCCACCGCCGTGGCGTGCAGCGGGATGGCCTCCGTCACCCACAGCACCACCGCCACGCCGAAGACGGCCAGCATCCGGTGCCCTTGCGGGGACAGGCCGTCGAAGTCGACGAGCAGCGGCACCAGGGCCCAGAGGGCGGCGAGAGCCAGGCCCACCGGCCGACTTCGGCTGGCGGAGGGGTTCGGCCGCCGGAGAGCTCGGCCGGTGGCACCGCGGGAGCTCGGTCGGCGCACCACCTCGTCGAACCTAGTGGTGTGCCGCGGGAATGGCGGCGTGGTCGACGTGAGTCCGGTGGGCCTCCGGCAAGGACCCGGGGTTCGTCACCTCGGGGGTTCGGCTCACGAGCGGGCCTCCGGCGCCTTCGCCCACGCTGGCTCCCGGGGGGATCGGCTCTGGCTCAGCCTCCGCTGGCGGGGCAAAGCCGGTTCGGGCCAGTCGGGGCCCTCCGGTAGCCTCGCCGATCATGTCGGGCCGAGCAGACTTCCGTGCGCCGAAGGGCACCCAGGACGTGCTGCCGCCGGAGTCGGCCCGGTGGGAGACGCTCATCGCCACCTTTCAGGGCGTGGCCAGCCGGCACGGCTATGGGTTGATCCAGTCGCCGATGTTCGAGGACATCGGGGTGTTCCAGCGCATCGGCGAGGGCACCGATGTGGTGGCCAAGGAGATGTACGACTTCCGCGACAAGGGCGACCGCCACATCGCGCTGAGGCCGGAGGGCACCGCCCCGGTGGCCCGGGCATTCGTGGAGCACCGCCCCGACCTGCCGTGGAAGGTCTGGTACGCCACACCCGCCTTCCGCTACGAGCGCCCCCAGGCCGGACGGCTGCGCCAGCACCACCAGGTGGGGGTGGAGTGCATCGGCTCGCCCGACCCCGACGTCGACGTCGAGGTGATCGCCCTCGGCCACGCCTACCTGTCAGCCCTCGGGTTGCGGGAGTGGCGGCTGGTGCTCAACTTCATGGGCACCCCGGCCGACCGGGCCGCCTACGGCGCGGTGCTGCAGGGCTGGTTGCGCGAGCGGCTCGACGAGATGGCACCCGACGACGCCGCCAAGGTCGACTCCCACCCCCTGCGCGTCCTCGACTCCAAGCGTGACGCCACTCGCTCGATGCTGGCCGAGGCCCCTCGCATGGCCGAGCACCTCGACGCGGCCTCGGTCGCGCATGGCGACAGGGTCCAGGCCGGCCTGCGGTCGCTCGGGATCGCGTTCGAGCTCGACGAGACGCTGGTGCGGGGGCTCGACTACTACACCCACACGCTCTTCGAGTTCCAGAGCTCGGCCCTCGGCAACGCCCAGTCCACGATCCTCGGTGGGGGCCGCTACGACGGCCTCATCGAGCAGCTCGGTGGGCCTCCCACCCCCGGCATCGGCTTCGGATCCGGCATCGAGCGCACCCTGCTCACCTGCGACGCCGAGGGTGTGTTCCCCGCACCGGAGCGGCGCGTCGACTGCTATGTGATCGACTCCACCGGTGGGGCCGAGGCCGTGGTGCTGGCCCAGGAGCTGCGCTCCGCTGGTCTGGCCACCGACCGCGGCTTCGACGGCCGCTCGATGAAGTCGCAGATCAAGTCGGCTGACCGCAGCGGGGCGCGGGTGGCCGTCATCGTGGGAGCCGACGAGGTGGCCGCCGGCACCGTCGCCGTGCGCGACCTGCGGGCGGGGGAGCAGCAGACCGTCGAGCGGGGCGCTCTCGTCGCCGCCGTCAACGCCGTCCTCGGCTGATCCCGAGCCAACCGGCTGGGTGGCCGCCCGCCTGCAGTGCCATCGTTGTCCCATCGACCCCACCTGGAGAGACCCGCAGTGACCGAGAAGATGCGCACCCACATGTGCGGCGAGATGCGCCCCGAGCACGCCGGCTCGGTGGTGTCCGTGTGCGGCTGGGTGGGCCGTCGCCGGGAGCACGGCGAGCACCTCGCCTTCGTCGACCTGCGCGACCACACCGGCGTGGTGCAGTGCGTGGTCGACGGCGCCGCCGACCTCCGCAGCGAGTACGTCGTGCGCATCACCGGCACCGTGCGGGCCCGCCCCGACGGCACCGTCAACGACGCCCTGGCCACCGGCCAGGTCGAGGTGGGCGACTGCGAGGTCGAGATCCTTTCCGCCGCCATCCCGCCGCCCTTCCCCGTCGACGAGCGGGCCGACGACGTCGACGAGATGATCCGCCTGCGCTATCGCTACCTCGACCTGCGGCGCGAGCGCATGCAGCGCAACCTGCGCATCCGTGCCACGGTGAACTCCGCCGTGCGCGGGGCGATGGAGCGCCAGGGCTTCGTCGAGGTCGAGACACCCATGCTCATGCCGTCGACTCCCGAGGGCGCCCGCGAGTTCCTGGTGCCGGCGCGCCAGGTGCCCGGCAGCTTCTACGCCCTCCCGCAGTCGCCCCAACTCTTCAAGCAGCTGCTCATGGTGGGCGGCACCGACCGCTACTACCAGATCGCCCGCTGCCTCCGCGATGAAGACCTGAGGGCCGATCGCCAGTACGAGTTCATGCAGCTCGACGCCGAGGCCAGCTTCACCACCGAGGACGAGGTGCTCGAGTTCATCTCCGAGGCGGTGCTCGACGCGGCGGAGGCGGTCCTGGGGGAGCGCCCGGGGGAGATCCCCCGCATGACCTGGCACGACGCCCTCGACCGCTACGGCAGCGACAAGCCCGACCTCCGCTTCGGCCTGGAGCTGATCGAGCTCACCGAGGTGTTCGCAGGCACCGAGTTCAAGGCCTTCGCCTCAGCCGAGGCCATCAAGGGGCTGCGCCTGCCGGGCGCCGCGGCCGACTACGGCCGCAACAAGCTCGACGCCCTCACCGACCGGGCCAAGAAGGCCGGCGCCAAGGGCCTGGTCTGGATGCGCGTCGGCGACGGTGGTGCACTCGACAGCCCCGTGGCCAAGTTCCTGTCGGAGAGCGAGCAGGCGGCCCTGGTGGCCGCCACCGGCGCCGAGGACGGCGACCTCCTGCTGCTGGTGGCCGACGACTGGCTGGCCACCTGCGAGGTGCTGGGCACGCTGCGCAACGACCTCGGGCGGCCACCGGTCCACGAGGGCCCCTACCGCTACGTGTGGATCGTCGACTTCCCGATGTTCGTGGGCCAGACCGACGACGGCACCCCCAAG
>JBPPMN010000123.1:0-5768 GCA_051306055.1 Acidimicrobiales bacterium | reverse complement strand
TGGCGCTGGCGCTCGCGCTTGGCCACGTACATGGCGGCGTCGGCCGCGTCGAGGAGCTCGTCGGGATCGACGGTGGACTCCACCGGGGCCAGGCCCACGCTGAGCGACAGGGTGACGAGGCGGCCGTCGGGCAGCGCGATGGGCTCGTGCATGGCGGCGTCGACGCGGATCTTGAGGTGGGCGAGGGCGGAGGGGTCGGTGGTGGCGGCCACCACCACGAACTCGTCGCCGGACAGGCGGGCGACGAGGTCGCCCGGCCGGCTGATCGCCTGGAGCCGCTCGGCGACGGTGGCCAGCACCGCGTCGCCGGCGCGGTGGCCGTGGGTGTCGTTGATCGCCTTGAGGCGGTCGACATCCGCGAACAGGACGGTGTGGTCGGCTTTGGTGCCCCGACCGAGCAAGCGGCTCAGGTGCCGGCGGAGGTTGGTGCGGTTGGGCAGGCCGGTGAGGTCGTCGTGGTCGACGAGGTGGCGCAGCTTGCGGCGGGCCTCGACCAGCGCGCTGATCTCGGTGGCCGTCACCAGGAGCCCCTCCACGGTGGGATCGTCGAGGAGGTTGACCACCGCGAACGACACCGGCACGAGGCTGCCGTCGCTGGCCTCGAGGCGGGCCTCGACGCGGATGGTGTCGTGGGCCATGGCGGCGTCGTCGAGGGCGGCCTCCACCTCGGCCACGTCGTCGGCCGTCACCAGCGCCACCATCGGACGGCTGTGCAGCTCCTCCAGCGGGCGGTGCAGCAGGCGGGTGAGGGCCCGGTTGGCGCCCCGGATGGTGCCGTCGGGCCACAGGAGCATCCCCACCACGGGGAGGTGGTCGAGGAGGGCCTGGCGGATCTCGACGTCGCCGCCAGCCATCTCCCAGCGGTGGCGGTCGGTGATCTCGCGCAGGGTGAGCACGGCTGCGCCGGGAGGTCCGTCGGCCCAGGCCCGGCCGCGGATCTCGAACCAGGCGTACTCGTCGCGGTGGTCGCAGAGGCGCACCTCCACGAGGCTGCCCACCGGCTTGTCGACCACCGAGGCCAGCGACAGCAGGGCCGTGTCGAGGTCTTCGGGGTGCACGAGGCCCACCAGCACTTTGCCCACCAGCGCCTCGAGCGGCCACCCGAAGCGCTCTTCGGCGGCGGGGTTGGCCCAGAGCAGCTCGGCGTCGGCGCCGATCACCACGACCGGGTCGGCCAGGGACGCCATCACGGAGGCCGCCACCGGCGGCGACGGTTCAGCCAAGGGCCCGGCCCCGCCCGGCGGGCAGACAGCGGACGCCATCACTTCGACCGCCCCTGATGAACCGTCGCCGCCATGGCGAGAGGATGACGACAACCTGACGCCCCCGCCAGGGCCGTACGCGCTGTTCACCCATCACCCACATTGACCACTCCGAGCCGTTCGGCCTATACCGCCGCCGACACCGCCCTGACCGACTCGGCCACCGTAGCGACGATGTCCACCCCCGCCACGGCCCCTTGGCGGTCAGCGGCGGGCCCGCTGGGCGAGGTCGGTGACGACCTCACCGGCGCGCTGGCGGGCTCGGCGGGTGCGGTCGTGCCAGACGGCGGCGCGGGCCGCGTTGGCCCCGCCCACCAGCGACGCGTTGGCGGCCTCGATGTCGGACGGGCCCTGCACGTGGCAGCCGACCACGGCGGACCGGAACCCGGGGGCGTGGGCCTCGAGTCGGCCCTCCACCCGCTCCACGAAGCGCTCCAGGGCGGAGCCGGTGAGCTGGCCGGTGTGGGCGATCTCGCCGGCGCCGTCGGCCACGATGTCCTGCGGCACGTGGGTGTAGGCCCACAGCGACTCGGTGCCGGCCGGCGAGCGGGTGGGGTCGGCCACCGTCATCTGGCCCACGGTAATGGTGCACATCAGTGTCACTAACAACGGCTGGTACAGCGCCGCCAAGGCGGCCACCACCTCCCTCAGCGAGGCCCTGCGGGTGGAGCTGGCCGGCGACGGCATCGACGTGGTGCGGGTGGAGCTCGGCTGACCGGCACCAATCCGAAGAGCGAGGTTTGGGTCCGGGCGGCAGGGGTAATGAGTCGCCGGCCCCGGACACATCCGACAGGACGGTCGGGGCCGAAGTCTCAGAGCCCACCGCGACAGAGGTCCCGCACACATCCCCCCGGTGCGGGACCTCGTCGCGTGGCGGCGATGCCTACCGTGGGCGGATGGGCTGGCTCAGGGACAAGGTGCGCCGCGTCCCATTGATCGGGCCTGGCGCGCTCAGGGCCAAGGCGCGACTTGCTCGCTCGGTCTTTCCTGGGACCGCGACCTATTGGGAGCGCCGGTACGCCGCTGGCGGCACATCCGGGCCAGGGTCGACGGGGCATCTCGCCGAATCGAAGGCCCAGTTCATCAATGCCTTCGTCGGTCGTCACGACATCAGGAGCGTGCTCGAGCTCGGCTGCGGCGACGGCGAGCAGCTGGCCTTGGCTGAGTACCCGACGTACATCGGCTTCGACATCGCGCCGAGCGCGCTGCACCTCTGCGCAGAACGCTTCGGCGCCGACCCCACGAAGCAGTTCTTCGCCTACGACCGGGAGACCTTCGACCAGGACCACGGCGGCCTGCGGGCCGAGCTCGCCTTGTCTCTCGATGTCGTCTTCCACCTCATCGAGGACGACCTGTTCGAGGCCCACCTGACCCATCTCTTCGACGCCGCCACCCGCTACGTGATCGTCTTCGGCCGCGACCGGGAGCACCTCGCCACCACCGGGCACGTGCGCGATCGCCGGTTCAGCGAGTGGGTGGGATCCCACCGGCCACAGTGGCGCCTCATCGACCGGGTGCCGAGCCCCCACCCCTTCACCGGTGACGTCACCACCGGCACCGCCTCGGAGTTCTTCGTCTACCAGCGCAGGTAGCGCCGGGCTGCGTTCCCCGCACCCACCGGGTCGGACTAGGCCAGGACCTCGAGCAGCCCGTCGATGACGCGGTCTTGGTCGGCTTCGGTGAGGGAGCTGCCGCTGGGGAGGCAGAGGCCGGTGGCGAACAGCGACGCCGACGTGCCGTCGAGGCGGGAGGGCAGGTCGGCGAAGACCGGCTGGAGGTGCATGGGCTTCCAGGTGGGGCGGGCCTCGATGTCGAGGGTCTCGAGGTGGAGGCGCAGATCCTCGGGGCTGAACCCCGTGACGGCGGCGTCGACGGTGCAGCACGACAGCCAGCGGGTGCCTCTGCCGTAGGGGGCTTCGGGCATCCACTCGATGCCGTCGACGTCGGCCAGCGCCTCCACGTAGCGGTCGAAGATGGCTCGACGGCGGGCCACCCGGCGGTCGAGGTCGGCCAGCTGGGCCCGGCCCACGCCGGCCAGGAGGTTGGAGAGCCGGTAGTTGTAGCCCACCTCGGTGTGCTCGTAGTGGGCCACCGGCTCCCGGGCCTGGGTGGACAGGTGCCGCACCCGATCGGCCACCTCGGCCGAGTCGGTGACCAGCATCCCGCCGCCGGAGGTGGTGATGATCTTGTTGCCGTTGAAGCTCAAGATGGCCGACTCGCCCCACGCCGCCGCCGGGCGTCCGGCGCAGGTGGCGCCCAGCGACTCCGCGGCGTCCACCAGGTGGAGCACGCCGTGGTCGGCCAGCAGCGGCGCGATGGCGGTCTGGTCGGCGGCCTGGCCGTAGAGGTCGACGATCACCGCCGCCTTGGGCGGCTTCGAGCGCCGCGCCTCCAGCTCCTCGGCCAGCAGGGCCGGCGAGATGTTCCAGGTGGCCCGGTCGGAGTCGATCAGCACCGGGGTGGCGCCCGTGTAGGCGATGGCGTTCACCGTGGCGGCGAAGGTGAAGTCGCTCACCAGCACGTCGTCACCGGGCCCCACGCCAGCGACGATCAGCGCCAGGTGCAGTGCGGCAGTGCCGCTGGACAGCGCCACCGCGTGCTCCCGGTCGACCACGGCGGCCACCTCGGCCTCGAAGGCCTCGAGCTCCGGACCGGCCGGGGCCAGCCACCCGCTCTCGAGTACCGCCAGCACGCGCTCCCGCTCGGCTGCGCCGGACTCCGGGGGTGACAGGAAGATTCGGGACAAGCGGGGAACCTTTCGGCGGGGTCGCGAGCGGCTTAGGATGCCAGGGTTCGTGCTCTCCGGGCGGGAGGGAGCGAGCAGCTGGGCTGGGCGGCCCGGCGCGCGGAGCATCCGCGACTCAACGCACTGGGACGGGAACAGTTGCAGCAGGATCCAACCGAAGAGGCAGCGGTGGCCACACCCGGCGACAGCGACAGCCCATTTCGTCCCGGCTCGGCCTGGACGGCGCTCATCGAGCACCGCTTCGCGTGGCTGGCCGTGTGGGACTCGGCGGCCTGGGTGGTGGCGCTGTTCCTCGGCACCTGGGCCCGCTACGAGTTCCAGGCCGACCGCTTCGAGGCCGTCGACGTCCTGCTGGCGGCCGCCGTGGTGGTGGCGGCGCAGGTCCTCCTCGGCCTCTGGCAGGGCCTCTACCTCGGACGGTGGCGCCTCGGGTCCTTCGAGGAGATCGCCGCCCTGCTGCGCACCGTCGTGCTCTCGGGCGTCATCTTGCTGCTGGCCGACGCCAACCCCCGCTGGGTGCCCATCAGCGTGCCCGTCATCGGGGTGTTCATCGCCATCGTGGGCATGGCCGCCATCCGCTACGGCTGGCGCCTGCTCATCGAGCGCAAGAAGCGCCCCACCGGCGAGGGCATCGCCCGCATGCTGGTGTTCGGGGCCGGCGAGGGGGCCGAGCAGATCATCACCGCCATGCTGCGCAACCCCGACAGCCCCTACCTGCCGGTGGCCATCATCGACGACGACCCCCGCAAGGCCCGCCTGCGGGTGCGCAACATCTCGGTGCAGGGCACCCGCCACCAGATCGCCCAGGTGGCGGCCAACAACGGGGCCGACGTCCTGCTCATCGCAGTGCCCTCGGCCGACGGCGCCCTGGTGCGAGAGCTGGCCGCCCTCGGCGAGAACGCCGGCCTCCAGGTGATGGCCGTCCCCACCGTGAGCGAGATGCTCGACGATCAGGTGGGCATCGAGGACATCCGTCCCCTCACCACCGCCGACCTCCTCGGCCGCCGCGAGATCGACACCGACGTGGCCGGCATCGCCGACTACCTCGCCGGCCGCCGGGTGCTCATCACCGGTGCCGGCGGCTCCATCGGCTCCGAGCTGTGCCGCCAGGTCCACCGCTTCGAGCCGGCCGCGCTCGTGATGCTCGACCGCGACGAGAGCGCGCTGCACGCCGTGCAGCTCTCCATCCACGGCCGGGCCCTGCTCGAGACCCGCGACGTCGTGGTGGCCGACATCCGCGACGCGGCCCGCCTCGACGAGGTGTTCGCCGAGCACCGCCCCGAGGTGGTCTTCCACGCGGCGGCCCTCAAGCACCTACCGCTGTGCGAGCTGCACCCCACCGAGGCCGTGAAGACCAACGTGTGGGGCACGGCCAGCCTCCTCGAGCTGGCCCTGCGCCACGGCGTGGCCACCTTCGTGAACATCTCCACCGACAAGGCGGCCGACCCCACCAGCGTGCTGGGCGCCACCAAGCGCATCGCCGAGCGCCTCACCGCCCACGCCGCAGGCCAGAGCGAGGGCGACTTCATCTCGGTGCGCTTCGGCAACGTGCTGGGCAGCCGCGGCTCGGTGCTGGGCTCCTTCCACGCTCAGATCGAGGCCGGCGGCCCGGTGACGGTGACCGACCCGGAGGTGACCCGCTTCTTCATGACGGTGGAGGAGGCGGTGCAGCTGGTGATCCAGGCCGGCGCCATCGGCGAGGACGGCCGGGCCATGGTGCTCGACATGGGGGAGCCGGTGAAGATCGCCGAGGTGGCCAA
>JBPPMN010000100.1:0-5700 GCA_051306055.1 Acidimicrobiales bacterium | reverse complement strand
GCACCCCGCCTCGCCCGTCGAGGGCAGCCAGGACGCCGCGGTGAGCGGCACCGTCGATCCCGAGGGCCAGACCCGACACCACCGCCACCCCGCTGGAGGCGAGGTCGTGGCCGAGCTCACGGGCCACCCCGGAGCCGACGCCCGTGCAGCGCCGGGTGCCCACCACCGCCACTCTCGGGTGATCGAGGGCGTCTGCGCTCCCCCGCAGGAACAGCACCTCGGGCGGCTCCTGGTCGGCGGCCAGCAGCGACGGATAGGCGGGCTGCCCTCGGAGCGCCACCGTGACCCCCGCCGCTTCGTGCTGGGCCGCGGCGGCGCCGGGCTCGGCGCCCTGCCCCGCTCGGGCCCAGCTGGCCGCTACGGCATCGAGGGGCCTGTCGCCACCGAGCACGGCGGCCAGCCCGACGGCCTCGCCCGAGGAGGCGAGGGCCCACGCCTCGACGGGGCCCAGCTGCTGCACCAGGGCGGTGAGGCGACGCGGCCCCATCCCCGGGAGGCCAGCCAGCAGGGCGGCACAGCCGAGCTCCTCCACGGACGAGGCAGGCGGCGAGGCCGTGCTCACCCGGCCACCGCCCCGAGCTCGGGGGTCGACCCTGGCGCGTCGACCCGCAGGCTGAGGGCGGTGGCCACGTGGGCGGCCGTGATGTGGAGGCCAGCACCTTGCAGGTCGGCCACCGTGCGGGCCACCCGGCGCACGCGATGCAGCCCCCGGGCCGACAGGCGGCCCGACTTCAGCGCCTCGGCGAGCAGGTCGGTGGCCGCCGGCTGCAGCGGGGCCAGCTCGTCGAGGCGGGGGGCGGGGATGGCGGCGTTGGCTCGCAGGCCCCGCTCCTCGGCCTGAGCCCGGGCGGCCAGCACCCGCTCGCGCACCGGTGCGGTGGGCTCGCCCTGCCCCTGGCTGAGCAGGTCCTCCACGCTGGGCCGGGTGACCTCCACCCGGAGGTCGAAGCGGTCGAGCAACGGGCCCGAGAGGCGCCGCTGGTAGCGGATGCGGGCGCCGTCGCTGCAGCGGCAGCCGCCGGGGCGGTTGCCGTAGCCGCACGGGCACGGGTTGGTGGCGGCCACGAGCAGGAAGCGGGCCGGGAAGGCGACGGTGGCGGTGGCCCTCGCCACCCGCACCACTCCCTCCTCGAGCGGCTGGCGCAGGGCGTCGAGCACGTGGGGCACGAACTCCGCCAGCTCGTCGAGGAAGAGCACGCCGTTGGTGGCGGCGCTGATCTCGCCAGGGCGGATGGTGGCGCTACCGCCGCCGACCAGGGCCACCGCCGAAGCACCGTGGTGGGGGGCCCGGAACGGCGGGTGCCGCACCAGCCCTCCCTTGGGGAGCCCCAGGGCAGCGGCCGAGTGGATCCGGGTGGTCTCGATGGCCTCACGGTCGGTGAGCGGGGGCAGCAGCCCCGGCAGCCGGGCGGCCAGCATCGTCTTGCCGGCCCCAGGTGGGCCCAGCAGCAGCAGGTGGTGTCCGCCCGCCGCCGCCACCTCGAGCGCGTAGCGCCCGACCGGCTGCCCGCGGACGTCGGCCAGGTCGAGCGGTGAGGGGAGGTCGGCGTGGGTGGTCGGCGGCTGAGCGACGGGCCAGGGCCGCTCACCCTGGAGGCAGGCGAACACCTCTTGCAGCGAGCGCACCGGGTGCACCACGCGCTCCCCCACCAGCTGGGCCTCCTCGGCGCTGGCCGCCGCCACCACCAGCGCACCGTCTCCCAGGGCCTCGGTGAGGCAGATGGTGCCGGGAACAGGGCGGACGGCGCCGTCTAGGCCCAGCTCGCCCAGGAAGGCCAGGCCCTCGACAGCGGTTGCCTTCACCTGGTCGGAGGCGACCAGCAGTCCCACCGCGATCGCGAGGTCGAGCCCGGCCCCGACCTTGCGGACGGTGGGCGGCACGAGGTTCACCGTGATGCGGGCGTCGGGCCACGACAGGTTGTTGGACAGCAGGGCGGCCCGCACCCGGCCCTGCGCCTCGCGACAGGCAGCGTCGGGCGAGCCCACGATCGTGAACGATGGGAGGCCGCCCTTGGCGTGGACCTCCACGATGACGGCCTGGCCGTCGACGCCCAGGAGCGAGGCGGATGCGATGAGGCCGAGCACGGGCCCCTCCTCGGGTTCGTCCCCGCGGCGCGGGGTGGGACGGGAGGAGGGCCGTTGGCAGGCGCCGGCCTCGAGGCGCTGGGGTCAGGCTAGGACCGTCGACGGACCGGCGAAAGGGTGGATCGCGCCGGGGCCGTGGTCGGTCAGCGGCCCTCGAAGCTGGGGTCGCGCTTCTGCACGAAGGCGGTGATGGCCTCGATGGTGTCGCGGGTGCCGAAGTTGACGGTCTGGCAGCGGGCCTCGTCGTCGAGGGCCTGCTCGAAGCTCTGCTCGAACGAGCGGTTGAGCATCCGCTTGGTCATGGCCAGGGCGATGGGCGGCCCCGCCGCCAGGCGAGTCGCCCAGTCGGCCACGAAGGCGTCGATCTCCTCGGCCGGCACGATGCGGTTGACCACGCCCAGCCGCTCGGCCTCCTGGGCCGAGATGACCTCGGCGAAGAGGGCCAGCTCCTTGGCCTTGTGGAGGCCGACGATCCGCGGCAGCAGCCACGACCCGCCGCCGTCGAGGGACAGCCCACGCCGGGCGAAGATCTCCGAGAAGCGAGCGTCGTCGGTGGCCACCACCAGGTCGCAGCCCAGGGCCAGGTTCATGCCCACCCCGGCGGCCACGCCCGTGACCTTGGCGATGGTGGGCTGGGGCAGCTCGTGGAAGGCCTGCACCACCGCGTTGATCTGGCGCATGCGGGTGAGCTGGTGGGTGGGCGGCCCGTCGCCCGTCGGCATGTCGGACAGGTCGGCCCCGGAGCAGAAGGCACCGCCGGCGCCGGTGAGCACCACGCAGCGAGCGTCGGGGTCGTCGCGCAGCCCGGCGGCCACCTCGAGCAGCTCGTCCCACATCACGGCGTTGACCGCATTCTTCTTCGCCGGCCGGTCGAAGGTGACCGTGACCACGCCGTCGGCTCGCTCGACCTGCAGAGTCTCCATGCGCGGCACGATACTGGCGGCCATGGGCCTGAACCCGTTCCGTCCGCAGCGCCGCACGGCGGCCGACTACCTGATGGTGGCCGGCGCCCTCCTGGCCTGCGTGGCCTTGGTGGCCTGGGCCTTCCTGGGCTGACGGGCGGCCGGGTCAGAACGCCGCTTCGATCACCCGCAGCTGCCCGGCGAGGATGGCCACCACGTCGAAGCGCAGCGACCCCGCCCGTGGCTCCTCGAGCTCGAGGTAGCGGAAGGCGAGCGTGCGCAACCGCCGCTGCTTGGTGGGGGTGACGGCCTCGGCCGGCGTGCCGAAGCGATCGGACGTGCGGGTCTTCACCTCCACGAACACCAGCTCGCGGCCCCGACGCACGACGAGGTCGAGCTCGCCCTCCCGGCAGCGCCAGTTGCGGGCGATCACCTCGTAGCCGTGCTGCTCGTACCAGCGCGCCGCCTGGGCCTCGCCCTCGGCACCCAGCACCCGCCGGGGGTCGACGGCCACGTCAGAGGTCCGTCTTCGGGAGCTCCTCGATGTTGACGTCCTTGAAGGTCACGATCGAGACCGACGCCACGAAGCGGGTGGTGCGGTACATGTCCCAGACCCAGGCGTCTCGCATCTGGAGCTCGACGTAGGTGCGACCGTCTTCGTTGCGCACGAGCCGCTCCACCTCGTTGGCGAGGTAGAAGCGCCGCTCCGTCTCCACGACGAAGCGGAACATCGGCGCGACGTCCTTGTACTCCTTGTAGAGCTGGAGCTCGATCTCGGCTTCGTATCGCTCCAGGTCCTCGGTCGACATGGGGCGGAGGCTACCGCTGCCCTGTGACGCTGTCGGCCCCTGCCGTCGTTGCCACCTACAGGAAGGCGGTGCGGCCTGGTGGCCAGACCCGGGCGACGGCCCGGCCCACGATGCGGTCCTCCGGCACCGGGCCGAGGGCGGCGAAGCGGCTGTCTTGGGAGTTGCCGCGGTTGTCGCCCAGCACGAACACGTGGCCCTCGGGGACGGTGACCGGGCCGAAGTCACCGGTGGTCACCCCCGCCGGCAGGTAGGGCTCGATCAGCTGGCGTCCGTCGATCACCACCACGCCGTCACGGGCCTCGATGCTCTCCCCGGAGAGGCCCACCACGCGCTTGATGAGCTCGTCGTCACCAGGCGCTCGCAGCGCCACCGTCTCCAGCAGGTCCTTGGCCGTGCGCTCCAAGAAGCCGTCGTCGTCGAGGGCCGCCGCCGCTGAGCGGAACACCACGATGTCGCCGCGGCGCACCTCGTGCAGCCGGTAGGCGGTGCGCGACACCACCACGCGATCGCCCACCTGGAGCTGCGGCTCCATGGACTCGCTGGGGATGGAGAAGGCCTGGGCCACGTGCGCCTTCACCACCAGGGTGAGGCACAGGGCTGCGACGACGAGCAGTGGCAGCTCGACCAGCAGCGGGATCCGCCGCCGTCCATCGCCCTCGCGCCTCGCCCCGGTCTCCTCCACGACCACCTCCTCCCCCAGCCATCAGCCGATCCCCCGATCATGCAGGACCGCACCAAGCCGCCAGGGGACGGTCCTCGACGACATGTCCCACCCCGGGCAGAAACCGACACGCGCAGGCCCTTCGACTTGAGCGATAGGTGGCGGGCTCGATCCCGCGCTATCCGGCACTCGGCATTTCGTATTACACTAACCGGGTGCGGAGATCCACGACTCAGCGCACCGCCACGATGTCGCCGAGCAAGACATGCTCCATGCCATCACGCACTCGCTCGTCGTTGACGACCTCGGCGAGGATCCCGACCGATGGCTGGTCCCCGGACCGGACACCGCTGGCAACGTCCTCGAAGTCGTCGTGCTGAGCAGTGAGGAAGGCGCCGAGATCATCATCCATGCGATGCCGATGCGACCCAAGTACCGGAGGCTCCTCGAACCATGACTGCTGAGCACCACGGACACACCAAGTCGGGCGCCCCGCTGACCGACGAGCTCATCGAGAAGCTCGCCGACGAGGCCGAGGACGGCTACGACGTCGAGGAGGTCCTGGGCCGTCGCGGCAAGCGTGGGCGACCGGCGCTGGGCTCAGGACCGTCCACGGTCGAGTCCGTCCGCTTGGACCCGGAGCTGAAGGAACGACTCGCTCAGCGGGCCGAGGCAGACGGGATGCCAGTCTCCGAGGTCATCCGAGAGGCGCTCCGACACCACCTCGACGCCGCGTCCTGACGGCGACTGCACCGATCGCCTCGCGCCGAGGTGTCGAGGTGTCGACGTTCGCGGTCCTCACCGGTCGCCCATGAGGCCCTCGGAACGTTCGGACAAGGACCGCTCGTCGCTGTCCCTCTCCTGCCGATCATCGACGCAACGGTATGCCCTATCTCGCCGATAGCCGCCCGGGGCTGCTGCTCGTCCGACGCCAGGCTCCGATGCCCACCCACAGCCACCCGAGTCCGAAACCGATCTGGATCGCAGCGACCCCCAGGTCGCCGTCTGCCGCTGCCCCAGCCCCGACCAGCAGTCCGGCGAGCACGAAGAGCGATGCGAGCACGGTGAGCGCCACCCACCCTCGATGCCGCCCTTCGAGCTGACGTTTCACCTCGCGAGCACGGCACAGGGTCGTCCGCCAGCTCCGTGCCCAAGAACTGCCGCTGTGGGACGCGTCTGGCGGTGGGCGTGACTGCTTGGCGAACGCTCCTCGTCTCGTCGGATCTCGTGGCCGTCAGGCCAC
>JBPPMN010000070.1:0-36630 GCA_051306055.1 Acidimicrobiales bacterium | reverse complement strand
GCCCCACACCCGCCCTCCCCTGCTGGCCGCGTCGGCCTCCGACGAAGAGCTCACCCAGGGGCTGCTGAAGAGCTCGGTCGAGGTCCCCTCGGGGGTGCAGGGGATGATCGAGCGACGCGCCGCGCTGCGGGGCCTGCCGGCCATCGGGCTGTGGGCCCAGGTGCCCCACTACGTCGCGGCCATGCCGTACCCCGCCGCCAGCCTCGCTCTGCTGCAGGGCACCAACCGCATCGCGGAGCTCGACATCCCACTGGCCGACCTGGCCGAGCGGGCCGAGGCCAACCGAGCCCGGATCGACGACCTCATCGCCCAGAACCCGGAGCACGCCACCATGCTCCACCAGCTCGAGCAGCAGGCCGACGAGCAGGCCACCAGCAACCAGCTGGCCGCCACCAGCGGCGACGAGCTCGCTGCCGAGCTCGAGCGGTTCCTCCGGGAGCAGGGCTGACGGCACTACTTGACCACGCGGTCAAGTGACGCGGCTAGGGTCGCCGCCATGAAGGTCGACGGAGGCATCGGTGGAGATCTGCGCGGGGCCGGGAAGGCCGCCGCCGCCCAGGAGGCCCAGGGCTACGACGGCCTCTGGACCGCGGAGACGGCCCACGACCCGTTCTTCCCGCTGCTGCTGGCCTCCCAGCTGACGGAGAAGGTGGAGCTGGGCACCGGCATCGCTGTGGCCTTCGCCCGCAACCCCATGAACCTGGCCCAGATCGCCTGGGACCTCCAGGCGGCGTCCGAGGGCCGGTTCATCCTCGGCCTGGGCAGCCAGATCAAGCCGCACATCACGAAGCGCTTCTCGATGCCGTGGTCGCACCCGGCGGCCCGCATGCGGGAGATGATCCTGGCCATCCGCGCCATCTGGGCGTCGTGGAACGACGGCACCAAGCTCGACTTCCAGGGCGACTTCTACACGCACACCCTGATGACGCCCTTCTTCAACCCGGGCCCCAACCCCCATGGCGACGCCAAGATCTTCCTGGCCGGCGTCGGCGAGCGGATGACCGAGGTGGCCGGCGAGGTGTGCGACGGCTTCCTCTGCCACGGGTTCACCACCGAGCGCTACCTGCGGGAGGTCACGCTGCCCGCCCTCGAGCGCGGCGCCGCCAAGGCCGGTCGTCCGGTCGCCGACATCGAGATCTCCGGGCCCGCCTTCGTGGTCACCGGCACCACAGAGGAGGAGATGGCGGCGTCGGTGCAGGGCACCAAGCAGCAGATCGCCTTCTACGGCTCCACCCCCGCCTACCGGGGCGTCCTCGAGCTCCACGGCTGGGGCGGCCTCCAGGACGACCTCAACCGCATGTCGAAGGAGGGGAAGTGGAAGGAGATGGGCGAGCTGATCACCGACGACATCCTCCACACCTTCGCCGTCGTCGGTGAGCCGGAGCAGATCGCCCCCGGCCTCCAGGAGCGCTACGGCGACGTGGTGAGCCGCATCAGCTTCTACGCCCCCTACGCCAGCGACCCCGGCCGCTGGACGGCGGTCATGGACCAGCTCCACGCCGTCTGACCCAAGGCCTACACCGCGGCTTCGAGCTCCTGGCCGAGGTAGCGGATCTTGCAGAGCGAGCGCTGCAGCTTGCCGGAGCTGGTCTTGGGGAGGCTGCCGGGCAGCACCAGCACGATGTCCTTGGCCGGCAGGCCCACCGCCTCCCGCACCCGCTGGGCCACCGTGCGCCGCAGCTCGGGGAGGTCGGCCGACTTGGACTCGGCCACCACCACCAGGCCCTCCTTGCCCTGGGCGCCGTCGATGCCGAAGGCGATCACGTTGCCGGCCCGCACGCCGTCGACGTTGGCCAGGGCCCGCTCGACGTCCTCGGGAAACACGTTGCGGCCGCCCACGATGATCATGTCCTTGATGCGGCCGCACATCACCATCTCTCCCTCGAGGAGGTAGGCCAGGTCGCCGGTGCGGAGCCAGCCGTCGTGGAAGAGGTCGGCGTTGGCGTCAGGTCGCTTGTAGTAGCCGGGGGTGACGGACGTGCCGCGGATCTCGAGCTCGCCCACCTCGCGGTCCTTCAGCACGTCGCCCGTCGCCGGATCGACCACGCGTATCTCGAGGCCCTCGACGGGTCGGCCGAGGATGGCGAGGTGGCGGGCCCCGTCGAAGCCGGGGTCGACGGGGGCGGCGTAGCGCTCACCCTCGAGCACCCGCTTGTCGACGGCGTCGGTGCGCAGGCCCGACATCGGCTCCGGGAAGGTGCCGGCGATGGCGATCTCCGCCATGCCGAAGGCCGGGAACACGGCGCCGGGCCGCAGACCATGGCGCTCACCGGCCTCGATGAAGCTGGCCACCGTGCCGGGGTCGACCGGTTCGGCGCCGTTGAGGGCGATGCGCAGGCGGGACAGGTCGAGCCGCTCATCGCCGCGCTTGAGGGCCCGGGCGGCCAGCACGTAGGAGAAGTTGGGCCCGGCGGTGGCCGTCCCGCCGTAGGTGGAGATCCACTCCATCCAGCGCCCTGGACCGGCCATGAAGTCGGTGGGGGCGCCGAGCACCAAGGGCGTCCCGGTGCTCATCGCCAGGCTGAAGAGCCCGACCAGGCCCATGTCGTGGTAGAGCGGCAACCACGACACGAGCACGTCGTCGTCGGGGTCGAGGTCGGTGGCGAGGGCGATGGCGTCGAGGTTGGCGCCCACGGTGCGGTGCGGGAGCATCACGCCCTTCGGGTCCGACGTGGACCCGCTGGTGAACTGCAGGATGGCCAGCCGCTCGAGGTCGTCGACAGGACGCTCCCACGCCTCCGCCGTGGCCCGCCCGGCGCCAGGCTGCACGGCGTCCCAGCCCACCATGGGCGGGTCACCGGGGATCGGCTCGATGAACGGGGCCAGCTCCGGGTCGACCAGC
The DNA here is from genome assembly GCA_051306055.1 of Acidimicrobiales bacterium. Lineage (GTDB taxonomy): Bacteria > Actinomycetota > Acidimicrobiia > Acidimicrobiales > VFJN01 > VFJN01. Next base: position 33,788 of record JBPPMN010000070.1, on the reverse strand, counting down.
AGGAGGCGCACGTCGGCATTGGTGATCCGCACGCGGGTCTGGTGCACGAACTCCTCGATCGACGACAGCCGCATCGGGAGCGGGAGCACCACCACCGTGGCGCCGGCCAGCCAGATGGCCTGGATGGCGGTGACCAGCGGACGGGAGGTGGGTCCGAGCAGTGCCACGTGGTCGCCGGGGACCACGCCGAGGGCCTGGAGGTTGGCGGCGTAGGCCCGGGCCTCGTCGTGGAGCTGGCGGTAGGCGACCGGGACATGGTCGCCGCCCACCACGAAGGTGAGGTCGTGGCCGCGGTCGGCGCCGGCTTCGATCCGTTGGTTCAGGGTCAGCACGCTGGCTCCGACCTCGCTCGGGGGGCTGTCGTTACAGCCCGTTCTGGTTCGGGGGACGCGGGGGTCGACCGCTACCGTTCGACCTCATGCGCGACGACTCTTCGGTGCCGGAGACCCCCCGGGACGACCGCGTCCCCGCCCATCGGTACACGGCGCGCCTGGCCGAGGAGATCGAGACCCGCTGGCAGGAGCGCTGGGAGCAGGAGGGCACCTTCCTGGCCCCCAACCCCGCGGGCCCGCTGGCCGACGGGTTCGATCGGGTGGCCGCGCTCCCCAAGCTCTACGTGCTCGACATGTTCCCCTACCCCTCCGGGACCGGCCTCCACGTGGGCCACCCGCTGGGCTACATCGGCACCGACGTGTATGCCCGCTACAAGCGGATGACCGGCCACAACGTGATCCACGCCATGGGCTACGACGCCTTCGGCCTGCCCGCCGAGCAGTACGCCGTGCAGACCGGCCAGCACCCGCGCGTCACCACCGACGCCAACGTGGCCAACATGCGCCGCCAGCTGCGCCGCCTGGGCCTGGGCCACGACCCCCGGCGCTCCGTCTCCACCACCGACGTGGCCTTCTACCGCTGGACGCAGTGGATCTTCCTGCAGGTGTTCGGGGCCTGGTACGACACCGACGCCGACCGGGCGCGCCCCATCGCCGAGCTGGAGAGCGAGCTGGCCGCCGGCACCCGGGAGCCCGCTCCCGCCACCAACCCCTCGGGCCGTCCCTACGCGGAGCTCGACGACGTGGAGCAGCGCCAGGTGGTCGACGCCCACCGGCTGGCCTACCTCCACGAGGCGCCCGTGAACTGGTGTCCGGGGCTGGGCACCGTGCTGGCCAACGAGGAGGTCACCGCCGAGGGGCGCTCCGACCGGGGCAACTTCCCCGTGTTCCGGCGACCGCTCAAGCAGTGGATGATGCGCATCACGGCCTACGCCGACCGGCTGCTCGACGATCTCGACCTGCTCGACTGGTCCGACTCCATCAAGCTCATGCAGCGCAACTGGATCGGGCGCAGCGAGGGCGCCGAGGTGCGCTTCCCCACCGCCACCGACGACATCACGGTGTTCACCACCCGGCCCGACACGCTGTTCGGGGCCACCTACATGGTGCTGGCTCCCGAGCACCCGCTGGTCGACGCCCTGGTGGCCGATGCCTGGCCCGACGGCACCGACCCCCGCTGGACCGCAGGGGCAGCAACGCCCAAGGTGGCCGTCGACGCCTATCGCGAGCAGGCCAGCCGCAAGAGCGAGCTCGACCGCCAGACCGACGAGCGCACCAAGACCGGCGTCTTCACCGGCGCCACCGCCACCAACCCGGTCAACGGCGAGGCCGTGCCGGTGTTCATCGCCGACTACGTGCTGATGGGCTACGGCACCGGCGCGATCATGGCCGTGCCCGCCCACGACCAGCGCGACTTCGACTTCGCCCAGGCCTTCGGGCTGCCCATCGTGGCCGTCGTGGCGCCCCCTGAGGGCTGGGCCCACGACGCCGCCGCGTGGCCCGAGGCCTGGACCGGTGGTGGTGGCGGCACCAACAGCGCCAACCCCGACGTGTCACTCGACGGCCTCTCCGTCGACGAGGCCAAGGCGACCATCACGGCCTGGCTCGAGGCGCAGGGTCTCGGCCGCGGCACCGTCACCTACAAGCTGCGCGACTGGCTGTTCTCCCGCCAGCGCTACTGGGGCGAGCCCTTCCCCATCGTCTACGACGAGCACGACCTGCCGCGGGCGGTGCCCGAGGACGACCTGCCAGTCCTGCTCCCCGAGGTCGACGACTACTCACCTCGGACCTTCGCCGACGACGACAACACCTCCGAGCCCGAATCGCCGCTGGGTCGCGCCCTCGACTGGGTGGAGGTCACCCTCGACCTGGGCGATGGGCCCAAGGTCTACCGCCGCGAGCTCAACACGATGCCGCAGTGGGCCGGGTCCTGCTGGTACGAGCTGCGCTACCTCGACCCCACCAACGAGAACGCCTTCGTCGACCCCGAGGTGGAGCGGTACTGGATGGGCCCGACCCACGACGGCGACCCGGGTGGTGTCGACCTCTACGTGGGTGGTGTGGAGCACGCCGTGCTGCACCTGCTCTACGCCCGGTTCTGGCACAAGGTGCTCTTCGACCTCGGCCACCTGAGCTCGAAGGAGCCGTTCCGGCGGCTGTTCAACCAGGGCATGGTGCAGGCGGCCGCCTACCTCGACGGCCGCGGCATCCACGTGGAGGCCAGCGAGGTCGTGGAGCAGGACGGTCGCTTCCTGCACCAGGGCGCGGAGGTGCAGCGCCAGTTCGGGAAGATGGGGAAGTCGCTGAAGAACTCGGTGACGCCCGACGAGATGTACGCCGACTACGGCGCCGACACCCTGCGGCTGTACGAGATGTTCACCGGCCCGCTCGACCAGAGCCGTCCATGGGACACGAAGGCCGTGGTGGGGGTGTTCCGCCTGCTGCAGCGCATCTGGCGCAACATCCTCGACGAGGACACCGGGCAGCTCCGGGTGAGCGACGCCGAGCCCGACGACGTCACCCGCCGACTGCTGCACAAGACCATCGCCTCGGTGCGCGACGGCATGGAGACGCTGCGCTTCAACACCGCCATCGCCCGGATCACCGAGCTCAACAACCACCTCACGGCCCGGTTCCCCGATGGCGGCGTGCCCCGTGCCGTGGCCGAGCCCATGGTGCTCCTGCTGGCACCGCTGGCCCCCCACGCCGCCGAGGAGCTGTGGGCCCGCCTCGGCAACGACGGATCGCTGGCCTGGGAGCCGTTCCCCGAGGCCGACCCGGCGCTCCTCGTCGACGACACCGTGGAGATCCCCGTGCAGGTCAACGGCAAGGTGAAGGCCCGCATCACCGTGCCCATGGGACTCGATGCCGATGCCCTCGAGGCGGCCGCCAGGGCCGACGATGCGGTGGCCGCCCTCCTCGAGGGCACCACGGTGCGCAAGGTCATCGCCGTGCCCGACAAGCTCGTGAACTTCGTGGTCGGCTGAGCGGGCACCTCATTGGCAGCGGTCGGCAGCGGTGCCGTAAGGTGGCCGCTCCCACGGGGCTATAGCTCAGTTGGTAGAGCGCTTCCATGGCATGGAAGAGGTCAGGAGTTCGATTCTCCTTAGCTCCACCCCGTGAAGGCCCGCCTGGTGGCGGGCCTTCGTCGTTCCCTCCTCAGGCGGCTGGGTCGGCCCAGTCGATGCGGGGCACATCGGCCCAGAGGCGCTCGAGGTCGTAGAACTCCCGCTGCTCCTGCTGGAACACGTGGACCACGAGGTCGCCGTAGTCCATGAGCACCCACTGCCGGTCCTGCAGCCCCTCGACCCGCTTGGGCTTCGGACCGCCGGCCCGGTGCACCTGCAGCTCCACCTCGTCGGCGATGGCCTTCACGAGACGCTCGTTGGGCGCGCTGGCGATGACGAACCAGCCGCACAGCGCCAGCACCTCGCCGACGTCGAGCACGACCACGTCGCGAGCCTGCTTGTCGTCGGCGGCGCGGGCCGCCGTGACGGCCCACTGCTTGGTGGTGTCGACGGTGTCGCCGCTGTCGGTGCTCTGCTGCTCAGCCAGGATGGGTCCTCAGATCGGGGTTCACAGGTCGTCGCCCAGCACGATGGTGACATCGAACGCGTCGACCGGTCGAACGTCGTCCACCACCTCTCCCGTTCCGAGGGCGGCGCGGAGCCGCTCGGCGGCGTCCCGACCGTCGGGCGCGTGGAAGCGGATCTCGGTGCGATCGTGGTCGAAGCGATCGGCGTTGCCGGCCACCACGATCTGGCTGCCGGCCGGCACGACCAGCGGCGCCACCCGCACCACGTGGTCGGCGTCACCGGTGCCGTCGAGCAGCCGCACCCGGATGCGCCCGCCCGGTCGGGCCGCCGTCGGGAAGGGCACGACAGAGCTCACGAGGTCGTCGATGGCGGTCCGATCGGGTTCGAGTCGGGTTGCGCCATCAGGTCCCTCGCTCTGGACCACCGGCATCGTGGTGACCGCGACCGGACCCGCTCCGAGGCCGCGCGCGAACCGACCCAGGCCCACGTCGACCTCACCGGGCACCGCCGCGCCGCCTGGAGATGCGGCGATGGCGGCGGCCCACGCCTCCCAGAAGAGCTGGTGGCGGAACAGGCGAACGAGATCGTCCTCGCCCTCCACCTGGGGGTTGAGCCAGGCAGCCACCTGGTCGGCCTCCAGCAGGATGGGCCCGGCAGGGAACGAGGCGAGCTCGTCGGGGTTGTCGATGACCAGAGGGGCCACCGGCTCCACCAGCTCCGCCCACCGGGCATCGTCGATGGCGACCACCTCGCTGATCCCGAGCCCGAGCATGGGCTGGGCCGCCCCTGCCACGTCGCTCGGGTCGGTCAGGAAGGCGGCGGTGGTGGCCAGCGTGTAGGCGTCAGGCGCGTCGCCGGTGCGGGTGCTGGGCGGCACCAGCACGACCGCGCCTCCTGCGTCACCGCCGTTGAGGGTGAGCAGGGCGGCCGACGACATCCGCCCCTCGCTGAAGTGCAGGAGCAGCAGCGTGGGCGTGGGCTCGACGAAGGCCTCGAAGCCCGGAGCCGACGGATCGGTGGCCCCCGACACCGTGCGACCGGCGCGGCTGTTGCGCAGCGTGTCGACGCCCACGTAGGTGAGCACGGCGCCACCGAGGACCGAGAGGGCCATGAGCACGCCGAACGTGACCAGCCAGCGCCGGGAGGGACCAGGCGGTGACGGGATCATCCTCGCCGGGGCGGGAACCTCCTGGGGCGCAGGGCGATCGTGGAGCTGACGGCTCAAGCGTCGTCCCGATAGAGCCGGTGGGTCTCGATCCAGTCGACCACCGCTCGGGGCATGAGGTAGTCGAGCGGGCGGCCGTCGACCACCCGGGCGCGGAGGTCGGTGCTCGAGACCTCCAGGCGCGGCACCTCGACGGAACGCCACCGCCAGCCCTCGAGCGGCACCACGTCGGAGGCGCCCGGTCGCTCCACCACCACGACGCTGGCCAGCTCGCGCACCTCATCGGCCCGCTCCCACGTGAGCAGCCCGGCCGCCGCGTCCTCCCCGAGGATCACGAACAGCTCGCGGGACGGCTCGGCGGCCTGCAGGGTGGCCAGGGTGTCTGCGGTGTACGAGGGGCCGCCTGCCTCCAGCTCCACCCGGCTGGCCTCGAGCCCCTCGACCCCGGCCACCGCCGCCTCGACCATGGCGAAGCGCTCGTGGGCCGGGGTGATCGCCCTGGAGGCGGCCTTCTGCCATGGCACGTTGTTGACCACCAGCAGCACCCGATCGAGCCCGAGCAGGTGGCGCACGTTCACAGCGGTGACGAGGTGCCCCACGTGCGGCGGATCGAAGGTGCCCCCGAAGATGCCGAGGCGCTCGCCTGCTCGCCCGTCCGTCGCCATCCCCCGAAACCTACGGCAACGGTGCACAGGACGCTCCGCGACCCTGGCCGCTGAGCTCCCTGCGGTGACATGCGTCACCGCCGGACGAGGAATCGCCCCGCCACCTGGGCGGTTGCAGGTATTTGCCCTATGGCGATGTTGGAAATTCGCTTCCTCGGGGAAGATGCCGGGGACACCATTCGTTGAGGAGGATGCCATGACAGATTCCGTAGGTCAGTACCTCAACGAGATCGGCCTCGTGCCGCTGCTCTCCGCTGCCGAGGAGCGAGAGCTCTCCCAGGCCGTGGAGGCGGGTGCGCGAGCCCGAGCCGCCATCGAGTCCGGCGACGACACCGCCGAGAACCGCCGCCTTGCTCGCAAGGGGGCGGCCGCCAAGGACCGATTCATCCGCGCCAACCTGCGCCTCGTGGTGTCGGTGGCCCGCCGCTACCCGCTCCCGCCCGCCATGGAGCTGCTCGACCTCATCCAGGAGGGCAACCTCGGCCTCGAGCACGCCGTCGACAAGTTCGACTGGCGCAAGGGCTTCAAGTTCTCCACCTACGCCACGTTCTGGATCCGACAGGCCATCGGTCGAGCCCTCGACCAGAAGGCCTCGCTCGTGCGCCTCCCCGGCGACCGCTCCGCCAGCCTGCGCGCCGCCCTGCGCCAGGTCTCGGGCGACGGCGACGAGCTCGACGACGAGAACGCCCGGCTCTACCGCCTCACCACCCCCACCAGCCTCGATCGCACCGTGGGCGACGACGACGGCAGCGAGCTCATCGACCTCATCGCCGACGACAAGCCCGGCCCCGAGGCGGTCACCGTGCACAACGAGGAGCAGGCCCTCGTGGGCGACCTCCTCGGCGTCCTCGACGACCGGGCCCGCTCGGCCGTGGAGCAGCGCTTCGGCCTCACCGACGGTCGCAAGCGCAGCTACCGCGAGGTGGGCGAGACGCTCGGCGTCACGGCCGAAGCCGCTCGACGCCTCGTGAAGCGGGCCGTGACCGCCGTGCGTGAGGAAGCCCTCGCTCGCAGCGACGCCGCCTGACGATCCGGCCGGTAACCCCTAGCCGGATCCGAACATTCGGTACAAGATGCAGTTGTCGCAGGGGCACCACCCACCGCTCCTGCGTCGTGGAGCCGTGGCACCGCCCGCTCGCCCGGCTTCCTGTCCGATCGGCCGTCCCGCCCGCCGGGACGGCCGGTCGACGTTTTCCCCGACCCCGGCCCGGAACCCGCTTTGCCCTGGGCCCGTCGAGCGGCCACGCTTGAGCCCGTGAGCACCCCCTGGTCCCCGTCGTCGTGGCGTGAGCGCCCCGCCGCGCAGCAGCCGCGCTGGCCCGACGACGCCGCCCTCGAGGCCAACCTCAAGCAGCTGGCCACCCTGCCGCCGCTGGTGTTCGCCGGTGAGGCCCGGGCGCTCACCACGGCCCTCGGGCAGGTCGCTGACGGGCAGGCCTTCCTCCTGCAGGCCGGCGACTGCGCCGAGTCCTTCGACTCCTTCTCGGCCGACGGGATCCGCGACCGCCTCAAGGTGATCCTGCAGATGGCCGTGGTGCTCAGCTACTCCTCTGGAGTGCCCACGGTGAAGGTGGGTCGCATCGCCGGCCAGTTCGCCAAGCCCCGCTCGGCCGACACCGAGGTGATCGGCGACCTCGAGCTGCCGTCGTTCCGCGGCCACATCGTGAACGACATCCTCCCCACCGAGGCGGCTCGCCTCCCCGACCCCGACCGCCTGCTGCAGGCGTACCACCAGTCGGCGTCCACGCTGAACCTGCTCCGGGCGTTCGTGAAGGGCGGCTTCGCCGACCTCTCGCGCGTGCACCAGTGGAACCAGGAGTTCGTGGCGTCGAGCCGGGAGGGCCAGCGCTACGAGCGCCTGGCCGACGAGATCGACCGTGCCCTGCGCTTCATGAAGGCGTGCGGCGTCGACGGCGACCGCGTGCCCAGCCTGCACGAGGTCGACTTCTTCACCAGCCACGAAGCGCTCATCCTCGGCTACGAGGAGGCGCTCACCCGTGAGGACTCCCTCACCGGCCAGTGGTACGACTGCTCGGCCCACATGCTCTGGATCGGCGAGCGCACCCGGCAGCTCGACGGCGCCCACGTGGAGTTCCTCCGCGGCGTCGACAACCCGATCGGGTGCAAGATGGGCCCCACCGCCACCCCCGACGAGGTGCTCGAGCTGTGCGCCCAGCTCAACCCTGAGCGCCGGCCCGGCCGCCTCACCCTGATCTCCCGCATGGGCGCAGAGAAGATCGAGGACGGCCTGCGCCCGCTGCTGGCCGCCGTCCGCGACGCCGGCCATCCGGTGGTGTGGGCCTGCGACCCGATGCACGGCAACACCTTCACCTCCGAGGGCGGCAAGAAGACCCGCCACCTCGACGCCGTGATGCGTGAGATCGCAGGGTTCTTCGCCGCCCACCGAGCCGAGGGCACCTGGCCGGGCGGCGTGCACGTGGAGCTCACCGGCGACGACGTCACCGAGTGCCTGGGCGGGGCCGAGGAGATCCTCGACACCGACCTCGACGCTCGCTACGAGACGATGTGCGACCCCCGCCTCAACGGTCGCCAGAGCCTCGACCTCGCCTTCCGGGTGGCGGAGCTGCTGCGGGCCAGCACCTGACGGTCCTCTCCTGAGCCCCCAACGGGAATGTTGACCGGGTGACTCGGGTTTGACAGCATTGTTGAGTCATCTGGTCAGGATTCGATCCTGGCCGTCCCCCGACCGCCATCGAGGCCCAGCCAATGCTGCAGCGTGAGATCGACCCCGAAGCCCGGGCCGACATCGAGAAGTTCGAGGAGCAGCTGGCCCGCTACCTCGCCGGCGACCTCGAGGAGGACGCCTTCCGGGTGTTCCGCCTCAACAACGGGATCTACGGGCAGCGCCAGGGCGGCCACAACCAGATGGTCCGGATCAAGGCGCCCTACGGCTCCGTCACGCCGGAGCAGCTCGACATGTTCGCCCAGATCGCCGAGACCTACAGCCGGGGGTGGGGCCACCTCACCACCCGCCAGAACGTGCAGTTCCACTTCGTCGACCTCCAGCAGGTCCCGGCCGTCATGCGCGACATGGCCACCGTGGGCCTCACCTCCCGGGAGGCCTGCGGCGACACCGTCCGCAACGTGATGGGCTGCCACCTGGCGGGAGCCTGCCCCTACGAGGTGCTCGACATCAGCCCGTGGGCCGAGGCCGCCTACCAGCACTTCCTGCGCAACCCGTTGGGCCAGCGGCTGCCCCGCAAGTTCAAGATCAACTTCTCCGGCTGCGAGACCGACTGCGGCCAGGCCATGTTCAACGACGTCGGCGTGATCGGCACCGCCCGCACCCGGCCCGACGGCACGCGCGAGGCCGGGTTCCGGGTGTTCGTGGCCGGCGGCCTGGGCGCCAACCCGCACCCGGCCCTGGCCCTCGAGGAGTTCACGGCCCGGGAAGACCTCATGGCCACCCTCGAGGCGATCCTGCGGGTCTTCTCCAACCACGGCAACCGCGACAACAAGCTGCGGGCCCGCATGAAGTGGCTGGTCGACACCCTGGGCTGGGACGACCTCCAGGCCCGGATCCTCAAGGAGCGCAAGCTGCTGGTGGCCAGCGCCACGTGGCCGGGCGGCATCCCGGAGGCCGTCCTCAAGGCCGGCGACGATCCCGCCGGCCTCGGCACGGGTCCCGCCACCGCCGTCGGACAGGGCACCCCGGTCACCCTGCGCCGCGACGACCCCTTCAAGGCGTGGGACGACGCCAACGTGGTGCGCGGCGTCGCCAAGGGCACCGTGTCGGCGGTGGCCTACGCCCGCCTCGGTGACATCACCACCGCCCAGTTCCGGGCGCTGGCCTCGATCCAGCGCGAGCTCGGCGCCGAGGTGCGGATCACCAACCGCCAGAACCTCGTGTTCCGGGGCCTGTCCGACCAGCAGCTGCCCGTCCTCCACCAGCGCCTCTCCGCCATCGGCATGGCCGAGCCGGGCGCTGAGCTGGCCCGCGACGTGGTGGCCTGCCCGGGGGCCGACACCTGCAACCTGGCCGTCACCCAGAGCCGGGGGCTGGCCGACGCCATCGGCGCCGCCCTCGACGAGGCCGGCCTGGCCGACGTCGGCGGCATCCGCACCAACATCTCCGGCTGCACCAACAGCTGTGGTCAGCACCACATCGCCGACATCGGCTTCTTCGGCGCGGAGCGCCGCGCCCACGGCCAGTCGGCTCCCGGCTACCAGATGCTGCTGGGCGGCTACGTGGGCCAGGAGCGGATCAGCTTCGGCGAGAAGGCGCTGCGGCTCCCGGCCAAGAACGCCCCCGAGGCGGCGGTGCGGGTGGTGCGGCGGTTCGCCGAGGAGCGCCAGGCGGGGGAGGTCTTCCGCTCGTGGATGGACCGGGCCGGCGGCGTGAAGGCCATCGCCGAAGGGCTCAAGGAGCTCGACGTGTTCCCCACGCCCGACGACGGCCCCGACTACTACGTCGACTACGGCGAGACCGGGCCCTACGTGGCCGAGATCGGCGACTCGGAGTGCGCAACATGACCATGCTGGACGTGGCGGAGTTCTCCGACGAAGACCTGGCCGACCTCAACCGCGAGTTCGAGCGGCTGCCGGCGTCGAAGATCATCCAGTGGGCGGTCGACAGCTTCGGTCCCCACCTCTCGCTCAGCGCCTCGATGAACGACGCCGTGCTGATCGACCTCGCCACCAAGGTCGACCCCGCCATCGAGGTGGTGTTCATCGACACCGGCTACCACTTCCCGGAGACGCTGCAGACCGTGGAGATGGTGCGCCGCCGCTACGGCCTCAACCTCCGGATGATGACCGTGCCGCACCACGACGAGGAGCTGTGGCGGGTCGACCCCGAGAACTGCTGCTCGGCGGTGAAGGTGGGCCAGCTCGACCGCGCCCTCGCCGGCAAGGTGGCATGGATGAGCGGCCTCCGGCGCGACGAGGCGGCCACACGGGGCCAGGCCCCCATCGTGGCCCGTGATCTCCGCGGGCTCGTGAAGGTCAACCCGCTGGCCACGTGGAGCGACCTCGACGTGGAGGGCTACATCGCCGACCACGACGTGCCCGTCAACCCGCTCAAGGCGCAGGGCTACCTCTCGATCGGGTGCATGCCCTGCACGCAGCTGCCCGCCGATCCCTCCGACCCCCGCTCGGGTCGCTGGGCGGGTTCCGGCAAGACGGAGTGCGGCATCCACGACTGATGGCACCGGCGGTCGGGGCATGCCAGCATGCCCGGCCATGATCACCCGCCCCGAAGACCTCGACCTCTCTGCCGAGCGGCTGCAGCGCGCCGACGGCGCCATGCACGCCTACGTCGATGCCGGGAAGCTCCCCGGAGTGCAGACCCTCGTGAGCCGACGGGGCCAGCTGGTGCACCACGACTGCTACGGCTGGAGCGACGTGGAGGCGGAGGTGCCGGTCACCGCCGACACCATCTACCGGATCTACTCGATGACCAAGCCCATCACCAGCGTGGCGCTGATGATGCTCTACGAGCAGGGCCACTTCCTGCTCGAGAACCCGGTGCAGCGGTTCCTCCCCGAGTTCGGGGAGGTGCAGGTGTGGGACGGCGGCACCGCCGAGGCCCCGCAGACCCGAGCCCCGGCCCGGCCGATGACGATCCACGACGTGCTCACGCACCAGTCGGGTCTCACCTACGGCTTCCACTTCCAGCACCCGGTCGACGAGCTCTACCGCCAGGCCGAGCTCGGCAACTTCACGGAACCCACCTACGACCTGGCCGAGGGGATCGCCCGCATGGCGACGCTCCCCCTGCTCTTCGATCCAGGCGCCGGCTGGAACTACTCGATGTCGACCGACGTGTGCGGTCGTCTCATCGAGGTGATGAGCGGACGATCGCTCGACGCGTTCCTGCGCGACGAGGTGCTCGGCCCCCTCGGCATGGTCGACACCGCGTTCCACGCCCCCGAGGACCAGCTCGACCGGTGCAGCCCCCTCTACGTGCGAGCGGGCGATGGCCACCTGCAGGCCTTCGCCCCGGCGCGGTCGATGGTGCGTCCCCCGGAGTTCCTGTCGGGCGGTGGCGGCCTGGTCGGCACCGGGGTCGACTACCTGCGCTTCACCCACTTCCTGCTCAACGGCGGCGAGCTCGACGGGGTGCGACTGCTCGGACCCCGCACCGTCGCCTACATGACCCGCAACCACCTCGCCGGCGGCAAGCTCCTCAACGAGTGCGGCCAGTCCACCTTCTCCGAGGCGGCCACGGAGGGCACCGGCTTCGGGCTCGGCTTCTCGGTGATCGAGGACGCCGCCGCCCTCCAGAACCTGGCCAGCGAGGGCGAGTTCGCCTGGGGCGGCGCCGCCAGCACGGCGTTCTGGGTGGATCCGGTGGAGGAGATCTGCGTGGTGTTCATGACCCAGCTGCTGCCCAGCGACACCTACCCCATCCGCCGCCAGCTGCGCGCCACGGTCAACCAGGCGATCCTGGCCTGACCCGGCCGGGCCGCTCACCGCGCTTCGGTGGTGGGTAGGTTGCGACCATGCTCGACGACTTCCCCACCGCCCTCGGCCTGGCCGCCGCCATCCGCGCCAAGGAGGTCAGCCCGTCGGAGGCACTGGCCGAGACCCTGCGACGCGTCGACGAGCGCAACCCGGAGCTGAACGCGGTGATCTGGCGGGACGACGAGGAGGCCCGAGACCGGGCCCGCGCCGCCGACGACCTGGTCGCCGCGGCGGCCACCGAAGACCTGCCGCCGTTCTGCGGCGTGCCGCTTCCCATCAAGGACCTCACCGATGTGGCGGGCTGGCCGAACACGTATGGCTCCACCGGAGCCGGCCTCGACCCCGCCCCCGAGAACGAGCTCATCGTCGACGCCTTCGAGGGCGGCGGCTTCGTGCTGACAGGGCGCACCAACACCCCCGAGTTCGGCTCGATCACCGCCACCGAGAACGCCCGCTACGGCATCACCAGGAACCCGTGGGACCTCGGCCACACGCCGGGAGGCTCCTCCGGCGGTGCTGCGGCGGCGACCGCCGCGGGGATCTTCGCTCTGGCGCACGCCAGCGACGGCGGGGGCTCGATCCGCATCCCCGCCTCCTGCTGCGGTCTGGTCGGCCTGAAGGCCAGCCGCGGTCGCGTGCCGAGTCGCATGCCCGGCTGGGAGGGGGCCGCCACCGAGGGCGTGGTGACCCACACGGTCGCCGACACCGCCGCCATCCTCGACCTCATCAGCGTGGCGGACCCGTACGGCTGGTCGAACGCGCCGTCGCCGGGCCGTCCCTTCGCCGACGAGGTCGGGGCGCCGCAGGACGCCCTGCGGATCGCGGTGGTGACCGACACCGCCCTCGGCCTGCCCACCGCGCCGGCCTGCTCGGAGGCGGTGGCGGCGACCGCCTCGGCCCTGGCCGACGCCGGGCACCAGATCGTCGACGTGGCGCCGAACCTGCACATCGAGGACTTCGTCGGCCACTTCATCACCGTGCTCAACGCCGAGCTCGGCCTCCTCGACGAGGTCATCGACTGGGATCGCGCCGAGGCCCACAACCGCCTGGGGCGGGAGGCAGCCCGCGACGTCGACAGCGCGACCTACACCCGGGCGGTGGCCGCGCTGCGGACCTGGACACGCCGGGTGAACCGACAGTGGGGAGAGGGCTTCGACGTCCTCCTCACCCCGACGATGGCCATCGAGCCCGCACCGGCCGGCCAGATCCTGTCCGAGGTGCAGGCCGATCCCGGCGGGGTCTCCCCCACGGTGCTGCACTCGGTCCTCTTCACGGCCGTCTTCAACATGAACGGCCTGCCCGCCATCTCGCTCCCCACCCACCGGTCCGCCAGCGGCCTCCCGATCGGCGTCCAGCTCGTGGGAGCCCCCTGGGACGAACCCACCCTCCTTCGCCTGGCCAGCCACCTGGAGGAAGCCCTCCCGTGGAACGACCACCACCCCACCCTCTGAGCAGCGCTCGACCCCTCGCACCAGGCACCCAAGGTCAAGGGCGGGACCCGAGCGGCACCGGAAGGACCGCCTCGGGAGCGCCGGCGGGGGTGCGGGCCTGAGCAAGGGCGCGGCGAAGCACCCAGGGAGAAGGCCTCCAGTGACGCCGGCGGGGGGCGTGGGGGGGCAGAGGCTCCGCCGGAGCCCCCCACCCGCGGTCGGTGCAGCTTGCTGTGCCGACCGCACTAGCCCTCAGCGCGGCCGCAGGCCGCGCCCAACAGCTCGATCCCGGCGCAGTCCAGCCGGGATCGACGAGCTACGCGAGGTAGTCGACGAACTTCTCGAGCTGGCGGAGGTTACGGCACTCGAAGGTGCCGTCGCAGTGGTTGGCGTACTCGCCCACGATGGAGTCGCCGGTGTCCCAGTAGCTCTTGGGTTCGGGGTTGAGCCAGTAGAGGTGACGGGCCTTCTTGGCGATCTCCTTGAGCACCCAGCTCTGGGAGGCGTGGTAGTTGTTGCGGGCGTCGCCGAGGATGATCACGGTGGTCTTGGGGCTCACCTCTTTGCCGTGACGCTCCCAGAACACCTCGAAGGCGTGGCCGTAGTCGGAGTGGCCGTCGACCCAGACGACGTCGGCCTCGGTGTTCACCCGGTGCACCGCCTGGGCGATGTCCTCGACACCTTCGAACATCCGGGTGACCTCGTCGAGGCCGTCGATGAACACGAAGGCCCGCACCTTCGAGAACTGGCCGGAGATGGCGTAGACCAGGTGGAGGGTGAAGCGGGCGAAGGCGGCGACGGAGCCGGAGATGTCGGCGATCACGAAGATCTCGGGCTTCGAGGGCCGCGGGTACTTGAACTTCGGCTCGGCCGGCACGCCGCCGTAGGAGAGCGAGTGGCGCACGGTGCTGCGGAAGTCGAGCGGACCCTTGCGGCCGTGGCGGCGCTTGCGGGCCAAGCGGACGGCGAGCTTGCGGGTGAGCGGATAGATGGCCTTGCGCAACGACGCCATCTCCTCGCGGGAGGCGTGCATGAAGTCGACGTCCTCCGGGAGGGGCTTGCGCAGCGTGCGGGCCATGGCCTCGACGCCGCGGTCGGCCACCAGCGCCCGGCGGATCTCGCTCTCGATCTCCTTCTTCAGCTGGTCGACCCGGGTCTGGTACTCGTCCTGCTCGAGGCGCTCCTCGAGCGGGGTGAGGGGCTCCGGCGACTCCTGCCGGGCCTGGTCCATGAGCTTGTCCATCACCGCGTCGAGGTCGAGGTTCCGCAGGGTGCGATAGAGGTAGTAGGTGCCGCCGACGGGGCGACCGGGCTCCATGCCGGCGAAGCGGCGAACGGCCTGGCGGGCCACGGCGCGCATGAGGGCGTCGTCGCCGCGCTGGAGCGCCTTGTACAGCATCTCGGCGATCTCCTCGGGAGTCATGTTCTCGCCGCCCCCGCTGCCGGTGCGGGGACCGTCGCCCTGCTGCTCCTCCTGCTGGGCCAGCTCCTCGAGCAGCTGGGCCAGGGCGTCGTCGTCGCCGTCGGCGATGGAGAACTGCGAGCCGCGCAGCGAGAAGTACACCTCGAATACGGTCTCGAAGGCCCGCCAGTGGGTGTTGTTCTTCACCAGCGTGGCGGCCAGCGCGTACTTGAACGCCTCGCGATCCTCCAGCGGGATGTGCTTGACCGCCTCCATGGCGTCGAGGTTCTCGGTGAGGCTCACCGGGAGCCCGGCGGAGCGCAGCTCCTGGATGAACCCGGCCAGCAGCTCGGTGAGGGCCTCGCCGGCCGCGAGCTCGGTCTTGGCGGTCTCGGTCATGGGCGGGCTACTTCCCGGCCGCAGCCTTCTGGATGGTGCCGTTCTCCTGCTCGAGCTCCCGCACCGCCTTGGCGATGTCGCTCTGGTACTTCAGGAGGATGTTGATGGTGGCCTTGGCGGTCTCCGCGTCGACGGACTCGACGCCGAGCAGCAGCAGGGTGCGGGCCCAGTCGAGGGTCTCCGACACCGAGGGCGACTTCTTCAGCTCGAGCTGGCGGATCGAGCGCACGATGCGAGCCACCTGGTCGGCCAGCGACTCGGTGATGTCGGGCACCTTGGTGAGCACGATCTCCTTCTCACGCTCCAGGTCGGGGTAGTCGACGTGGAGGAAGAGGCAGCGGCGCTTCAGGGCCTCGGACAGCTCACGGGTGTTGTTGGAGGTGAGGAACACCAGAGGGATCTGCTTGGCCTCGATGGTGCCGAGCTCGGGGATCGACACCTGGTAGTCGGAGAGGATCTCCAGCAGGAGCGCCTCGGTCTCCACCTCCACGCGGTCGACCTCGTCGATCAGCAGCACCACCGGCTCGTCGGCGGTGATCGCCTCGAGCAGGGGGCGAGTGAGGAGGAACTCGTCGGAGAAGATGTCGTCCTCGATGGTCTCCCAGGTGTTGTCCTCGCCGCGCTCGGCCTGGATGCGCAGGAGCTGCTTCTTGTAGTTCCACTCGAACAGCGCCTTGGACTCGTCGAGGCCCTCGTAGCACTGGAGGCGGATCAGGCGGGCGCCCGACATCTCCGCCACCGACTTGGCCAGCTGGGTCTTGCCGGTGCCGGCCGGGCCCTCGACGAGGATCGGCTTGCCGAGGCGGTCGGCCAGGTAGACGATGCCAGCGATCCCCTCGTCGGAGAGGTAGTCGACGTCGCGGAGCGACTCGCGCACCGCCTGCACGGACTCGAAGCGATAGGTCTGGTCGGTCTGGTCGGCCATCGGCGCAGCCTACGTCTCGACTTGACCGCCCGGTCAATCTGGTTGGCATCCCTTGATGGACCCATCGCTTGATCAGGGCCGCCCGGCGCGGATCACGGGTACGTGCGCCCCGACCCGTGCTAGCAATGGAGTAGGAAGAGGTCCCGGGGGGGTCCGGCATGTCACTTCGCCAACGACGCGGGCCGAGCTGGCCGAGTGCCGTTCGTGGAAAGTTGCTCGGCGTCGCGTCGGCTCTGGCGATCGGTGCCTCGCTGCTGGTCGGATGCGGGAGCGACGAGAGCGGCGCACCCACCCTGACCTGGTACATCAACCCGGACTCGGGCGGCCAGGAGGAGATCGCCCGTCGCTGCACGGATGCCGCCGAGGGCCGCTACCGGATCGAGGTCACCCAGCTGCCCCGAGAGTCCTCGGAGCAGCGGCAGCAGCTCGTGCGCCGTCTCGCCGCCGAGGACAGCTCGATCGACCTGATGAGCCTCGACCCGCCCTACATCCCCGAGTTCGCCGAAGCGGGGTTCCTCGCACCAGTTCCCGCCGATGTCGCGGAGCGGGTCAGCGAGGGCGTGGTGGAGAGCGCCCTCGCCGGGAGCACGTGGGATGGCGAGCTCGTCGCCGTCCCGTTCTGGGCCAACACGCAGCTCCTCTGGTATCGCAAGTCCGTGGCGGAGGCGGCCGGCCTCGACATGACCCAGCCGGTGACGTGGGAGCAGCTCATCGCCGCGGCGGTCGACACCGACAAGCTGCTCGGGGTCCAGGGAATCCGCGCCGAAGCCCTCACCGTGTGGATCAACGCCCTGATCGAGTCGGCCGGCGGCTCCGTGATCATCGACCCGACGGCCGATCCCGACGACATCGAGCTCGGCCTGGCCGAGGAGCCCGGCAGGCTCGCCGCGGAGGTCATCCGCGGGGTGGCAGACGCCGGCGTCGGCGGCCCGGCGCTGTCGACCGCGGGCGAGGACGCCAACGTGATCGCCTTCGAAGGCGACGACGCGGGCTTCATGGTCAACTGGCCCTTCGTGTGGCCGCGAGCGCTGGCGGGCGTCGAAGGGGGCACCCTCGACCAGTCGGTGCCCGACGACTACGGCTGGACCATCTACCCCCGGGTGGTGGAGGGCGAGGAGAGCCGGCCACCGTATGGCGGCATCAACATCGCGATCGGCGCCTTCACCGACGACCCGGGCCTGGCCTTCGAGGCGGCCGAGTGCGCCACCAGCGTGGAGAACCAGACCTACTACTTCGTCACGAACGGCAACCCGGCCGCCAAGGCAGCCGTCTACGACGACCCCGAGGTCGTCGAGGCCTTCCCGATGGCACCAGTGATCCGAGACTCGCTCGAGCAGGCCGCACCCCGCCCGCAGACCGCCTACTACAGCGAGGTCTCGAGCAGCCTCCAGCGCGAGTACCACCCGCCCAGCTCGGTCGAACCCGACTCGACCGGCGCCGACGCGGCGGAGCTGATCCAAGCAGTTCTGCGCAAGGAGCGGCTGTTGTGAGTGCGCACAGCGATCGCACCCGCGCAGAGCACCGCCTGGGCTGGATGCTGGCGGGCCCGGCGTTCGTGACCATGCTCGCCGTCACGGCGTACCCCATCCTGCAAGCCGTCTACGACTCGCTGTTCGACTACCGGCTCACGGACCCGGACAACCGCGCCTTCACGGGCCTGTCCAACTACGAGGTGATCCTCACCGACGAGCTCTGGTGGAACTCGATCCTCGTGACCCTCTTCATCACGCTCGTGACCGTCGCCGTCGAGCTGGTGCTCGGCTTCGCCCTGGCGCTCGTCATGCTGAAGGCGCTCCAGGCGATCCGTCCGGTGCTGCGCGCGGCGATCCTCATCCCGTACGCAGTCATCACGGTCGTGTCCGCGTTCTCGTGGCAGTACGCCTTCGACATCGACAGTGGCTTCGTCAACTCGTGGTTCGACTGGGTGCCCGGCATCTCCACCGACACCGATTGGTTCGGCAGCCAGTGGCCGTCGCTGCTCGTCATCTGCCTGGCCGAGATCTGGAAGACGACCCCGTTCATCTCCCTGCTCCTCCTGGCTGGCCTCGCCCAGGTCCCTGATGTGCTGCAGGAGGCGGCCAAAGTCGACGGGGCCACGGCCTGGCAGCGCCTGCGCAGAGTCACCATCCCCAACATGAAGGCCGCCATCATGGTGGCGCTGCTCTTCCGCACACTGGACGCCTTCCGGATCTTCGACAGCATCTTCGTGATGACCGGAGGGGCCAACAACACCGAGTCCGTGTCCTTCCTCGCCTACCGGCAGACGATCTCCCGCCTCGAGATCGGCCTGGGCTCGGCGGTGTCGGTGCTGCTCTTCCTGTGCGTAGTCCTGATCAGCGTGCTGTTCATCAAGGGATTCAAGGTCGACCTGTCCGCGGCCCGGGGAGAGGACTGATGTCTCGACGCGAGAAGAGGTGGTGGCTGCTCGGTGGGGTGGCGATCGTGATCTACACGCTCTTCCCAGTGGCGTGGATCTTGTCGCTCTCCTTCAAGGCGCCCGCCGACCTCGCCAACGGTCAGTTCCTCCCGACGCAGCTGTCGTGGGACAACTACGACCTCATCCTGAACGGCAACGCCAGCGACCTGTTCCTGCCGGCGCTGCGCAACTCGTTCGGCATCTGCCTGATCGCCACGGCGATCTCCTGCTTCCTGGCGATGTTCGCGGCGTACGCCATCGCCCGGCTCGACTTCCCCGGCAAGCGCCTCATCCTCTCCACAGCACTAGCCGTCGCCATCTTCCCCGTGATCTCGATCGTCACGCCGTTGTTCAACCTCTGGCGGCAGATCGGTCTCTACGACTCCTGGCTGGGCCTGATCATCCCGTACCTCTCCCTGACGCTGCCGATCTCCATCTGGACCCTGTCGGCCTTCTTCCGAGAGATCCCCTGGGAGATGGAGCAAGCCGCGCAGGTCGACGGCGCCACCACGTGGCAGGCCTTCCGCAAGGTGATCGTCCCGCTCGCCGCGCCGGGCGTCTTCACCACGGCCATCATCGCGTTCTTCATCGCCTGGAACGACTTCGTCTACGGGATCTCGCTGACCTCCACCGACGCCGCCCGCCCCGTCCCTGCGGCCCTGGGGCTGTTCTCGGGTGCGTCGCAGTTCGAGCAGCCGAACGGACCGATCGCAGCGGCGGCCGTAGTCGTCACCATTCCGGTCGTCGTGCTGGTGCTGATCTTCCAGCGCCGGATCGTCGCCGGCCTGACCAACGGCGCCGTCAAGGGATGAGCCCCACTGCTGAGGAAGGACCTCCATGGCCTCCATCGAGATGAAGAACATCGTCAAGGAGTACGGCGACGGCTTTCCCGCCGTCACGGACGTGAGCCTGGACATCGCCGACGGCGAGTTCATGATCCTCGTCGGCCCCTCGGGCTGCGGGAAGTCGACGCTGCTGCGCATGATCGTCGGGCTCGAGGACATCACGAGCGGCGACATGCTCATCGGCGGCAAGCGGGTGAACGAGCTGGCCCCCCGGGAGCGCAACCTGTCGATGGTGTTCCAGAACTACGCCCTCTACCCCCACCTGTCGGTCTACGAGAACATCGCGTTCCCGCTGCGTCTGCGAAAGACCGACGACGCCGAGGTGAAGAAGCGGGTGAACGAGGCTGCCGACGTGCTCGACCTCCACGAGCATCTAGACCGAAAGCCCGCCAACCTCTCCGGCGGCCAACGTCAGCGAGTCGCGATGGGCCGGGCGATCGTCCGTCAGGCAGAGGCGTTCCTCTTCGACGAGCCGCTCTCGAACCTCGACGCCAAGCTCCGCGGGCAGATGCGCACGGAGATCTCGCGCCTCCAGCGCCGCCTCGGCATCACCACGGTGTACGTGACGCACGACCAGACCGAGGCAATGACCCTCGGCGACCGGGTGGCGGTGCTGCGCAAAGGGGTCCTACAGCAGGTCGCCTCGCCGCGCGAGCTCTACGAGCAGCCGGTCAACCTCTTCGTCGCCGGCTTCATCGGATCGCCCCCGATGAACTTCCTCCCGGCCACGGTCACGGGAGCCAGCCTGGAGACTCCGTTCGGAACGGTCGAGCTCGACGAGCGCCGAGCAGCGGCCGTCGCCGGGCGGGAGCTCGTCCTCATGGGCGTGCGCCCGGAGTACTTCGAGGATGCCTCACTCGTCGAGCCGGCCAAGCGGAGCGACGGGGCAGTGTTCACGGCGATGGTCGACGTCACGGAGTGGCTGGGGGATTCGCAGTACGCCTACATCCCGTTCGATGCACCGGAGGCCGTGACCTCGCAGCTGCGCGACCTCTCCCGTGAGCTCGACAGCGATCAGCTCCGCACCCAGGCGATCGTGTCCATCGACTCAACCAGCCGGATCCGTGAGGGCCGCGAGGCCGAGCTCTGGATCGACACGCGCAAGATGCACTGCTTCGACCCCGCGTCCGGCGAGAACCTCACGCTCGATGCCGAGGCGGGCGCGGCGCTCACCCGTCAGGTCATCGAGGACCGCGAGGCCGACCAGGCGCTCCGATCGGGCACCGTCGGCTGACCGTGGCTCCGGCCGACACCGCTCCCTAGCGCTCGCGCCAAGTCCGATGACCCAGACCGCCCCCGAGGAGCGCAGGATGCAACCAAGCGGGCATCGGCCGTGGTGGCGCGACGCGGTGATCTACCAGGTGTACCCCCGAAGCTTCGCCGACTCTGACGGCGATGGGGTCGGGGACCTCCCGGGCGTCACTGCCAGGCTCTCGTACGTGCGCGACCTCGGTGTCGACGCCATCTGGCTCAGCCCCTTCTACCCCTCGCCCCAGGCCGACGGGGGTTACGACGTGCGAGACCACCGCGACGTCGATCCGCTCTTCGGAACCATTGCTGACTTCGACGAGCTGCTGCGAGCCTCCCACGCCCTGGGATTGCGCGTGATCATCGACCTCGTACCCAACCACACATCCGCGGAGCACCCCTGGTTCCAGGAGGCCCTCTGCTCGACTCGAGGCAGCGCAGCTCGAGGCCGCTACCTCTTCCGCGACGGGCTGGGCCCCGACGGCGCCCAGCCTCCGAACGACTGGATGAGCAACTTCGGCGGCCCCGCCTGGACGCGGGTCACGGACGCCGACGGCCGCCCGGGCCAGTGGTACCTGCACCTCTTCGCGCCCGAGCAGCCAGACCTCGACTGGACGAACGAGGAGGTCCGCCGCGAGTTCGAGTCGATCCTGCGGTTCTGGCTCGAGCGGGGCGTCGACGGCTTCCGGGTCGACGTGGCCCACGGACTGGCCAAGGACCCGGAGATGCCCGATCTGGCGGGCCGCCACGCCACCTCGGGTCCGGCGGTCGAAGGCCACCCGCACTGGGACCAGGACGAGGTCCACGAGGTATACCGCTCCTGGCGGCAGATCGCTGACTCATACGACGGCGAGCGGACGTTCGTCGGCGAGGTGTGGGTGCAGACCCCGGCCCGGCTGGCTCGCTACCTACGCGACGACGAGCTCCACACAGCCTTCACCTTCGACCTCCTGCGGGCGGCATGGGATCCTGGCGCGCTCCGAGCGGCAATCGTGGAGAGCGTCGACGCCCTCGCCGACGTCGGGGCTCCACCGACCTGGGTGCTGAGCAACCACGACGTCACACGGCACCTCACCCGCTACGGCGGGGGCGCCGCAGGCACCCGCCGAGCGCGCGCCGCCGCGCTCCTCATGCTCTCGCTGCCCGGTGGTGCGTACATCTACCAGGGTGACGAGCTCGGCCTGCCAGAGGTCGAGGACCTTCCCGACGACATGCGCCAGGACCCGACCTTCGCGCGCACCGACGGAGCGGAGCGAGGTCGGGACGGCTGCCGAGTGCCCATGCCCTGGGCAGGAACCGCTCCCCCGTTCGGCTTCGGGCCGTCCTCTGCTGCCTGGCTTCCCGCTCCCCCGGCCTGGGTGGAGCTGACCGCCGAGCGGCAGGCGGACGACCCGGCGTCGATGCTCACGCTGTACCACCGCGCCCTCGGCCTGCGGCGCCAGCGGCGCGACCGGGACGACGAGAGGCTCATCTGGCTCGACGACGGCGGCGAAGTCCTCTCCTACCGTCGCCCGGCGACCGGCCTCGTCTGCGTGGTGAACCTCAGCTCGACGGTCGCGCCGCCGCCGGATGGCCTCCGCCGCGGTGCCGTCGTCGAGCTCACCAGCGCACCGCTGGCGACCGACGGGGGCATCCCTCCTGACACCGCGGTCTGGTACGTCGAACCCTCACCATGACCACGACGTTCTCGCTGGTCACCCGAGGGGGGCATCCGGACTTCCTCGACCTGCCGTGGTCGGAGCCGCTGGAGCGGTGGGACCACGTTCGCCTCGTGCCGATGGCACGCGGGATGAGCCGGCACATCGTGCGCTTCGTGGGCTACGACGACCGTGTCTACGCCCTCAAGGAGACCACCGAGGAGCTCGCTCAGCGGGAGTTCCGAGCGCTGCGGAGCATGGCGGGCCTCAACCTCCCGGCGGTCGAGGCCGTAGGGGTGGTACGCCAACGCCACAGCGCTGCCGGCGAAGAGCTCGCTGCGGTGCTCGTCACCCGGTACCTGGACTTCTCGCTGCCGTACCACCACCTGTTCTCACTTGATCCCGGACCCGCGCTCCGACCGCGCTTGGTCGATGCCGGCGCCCTGTTGCTGGTCCGCCTGCACCTCGATGGCGTGTTCTGGGGCGACTGCTCGCTCTCCAACGTGCTGTTCCGGCGAGATGCGGGGGCGCTGATGGCCTACCTCGTCGATGCGGAGACGGTGGAGCTCAGCCCGCCCCCGCTCGGTGACGGCATGCGCTCGCATGATCTCGAGATCGCGCTCGAGAACCTCGGCGGCGGCCTGTACGACCTGCGCGCGGCCGGACTCCTCCCGGTAGAGCTCGACCCGCTCGACCTCCTCGCCGAGCTGCAGGGGCGCTATGACGCGCTGTGGGCAGAGCTCACCCGTGTCGACGACATCGATGCCGACGACCGTCACCAGATCGAGGATCGGATCCGACGCCTCAACGAGCTGGGGTTCGACGTCGAGGAGCTGGCCGTCGAGGCCACCGACGGGGGTTCACGGCTGCGCATCCGACCCGTCGTGGTGGACGAGGGCCACCACACAAGGGAGCTGCAACGACGCACCGGGCTGAGCGTCCAGGAGAACCAGGCGCGCAGGCTGCTCAACGACATCGCGGCGTTCCGGGCCTGGTGCGAACGAGAGGCCCGCCATCCGATCCCCGAGGCGGTGGCGTCCGCCCGCTGGGTAGCGGAGGTGTACGAGCCGATGGTCGCCCAGGTACCGGACGCGCTGCGCCGTCGCCTCGATCCTCCCGAGCTGTTCCACGAGCTCCTCGAACACCGCTGGTTTCTCTCCGAGGCCCAGGGCCGAGAGGTGACCAATGAGGAGGCGCTGACCTCGCTGCTGACATCGGTGCTTCCGTTCCGACCTGATGAGCGGACGCTCCTCGCTGTCGACTCGGAACCCGAAGCGCGCTAGCTCCGGATCTGGCCGTCGCCGTGGAGGACGAACTTGAGCGTGGTGAGCTCGCGGAGGCCCATGGGGCCCCGGGCGTGGAGCTTCTGCGTGGAGATGCCGATCTCGGCACCGAACCCCAGCTCCTCGCCGTCGACGAAGCGGGTGGATGCGTTGACGACCACGGCGGCGGCATCGACCTCTTGGCAGAAGCGGTCGGCAGCGCGGAGGTCGTTGGTGACGATGGCCTCGCTGTGGCCCGTGCCGTAGCGCCGGATGTGCGCGATGGCGGCGTCGAGCGTGTCGACCACCCGGACGGCCAGCTTCAGGTCGAGGAACTCGGTGGCGTAGTCGGCGTCGGTGGCCAGCGATGCCACGCGATCGCCGAGGATCCCCTGCGTGGCGTCGTCGCCCACCAGCTCCACGCCCTCCAGGCGCGGCGCCAGGTCGGTGAGGAAGGTGGCGGCGACGTTGCGGTGCACGAGCAGCGTCTCCGCGGCGTTGCAGACCGAGGGGCGCTGCGTCTTGGCGTTCTCCACGATGGCGGCGGCCATGGGCAGGTCGGCGGAGTCGTCGACGTACACGTGGCAGTTGCCGTCGCCGTCGATCACGTAGGGCACGGTGGCGTTGTCGAGGATGGCCTGGATGAGCGCCGGGCCGCCACGGGGGATGAGCACGTCGATGCTCTCCCGGAGCCGCATGAACTCCACCGCAGCCTCGTGGCGCGTGTCTTCCACCAGCACCAGGGAGTCTTCGGGCAACCCGGCCTTGGCCAGGCCCTCTCGGAGGGCGGCGGCGATGGCGATGTTGGAGCGGATGGCCCCCGAGGAGCCCCGCAGGAAGGCGGCGTTGCCGGCCTTCAAGCACAGGCCGAAGGCGTCGCTGGTGACGTTGGGGCGGTTCTCGTAGATGATTGCCACCACGCCCAGCGGCACCCGCACCCGCTGCACCCGAAGCCCGTTGGGCCGGGTCCAGCCGTCGGCCACCTCGCCGACGGGGTCGGGCAGCGAGGCCACCGACCGGAGGCCGGCGGCCATCGACTGGAGCCGGGAGTCGGTGAGGCGGAGGCGGTCGACCACGGTGGCCGGTCGGCCGTCGGCTTCGGCGGCGGCGACGTCGTCGGCGTTGGCGGAGAGGATCTCGGCGTGGCGGTCGAGGAGGAGGTCGGCGGCCGCCAGCAGGGCGGCGTCCTTGACCTCGGTGGATGCGGTGGCCAGCACGCGGCTGGCCGCCTTGGCGCGGGCCCCGAGATCGGCGATGGGGTCGGTGGGCACGTCGGAAGTGTAGGAGGCCGACCGGCGTCGTCGGACACCGGGCGCGTGCCCCAGGTGGCAGGCTCTCCCCCATGGGCACCGACCCCCAGCCCCGCCTGGCGACCCACGACGACGTCGACGGCATGGCCGACGCGCTGGCGGCGGCGTTCCACGACGACCCCGTGATGGGGTGGCTGTTCGGCCAGGAGCACCCGCGCCCGGCGCCCTACCTGCGCACGTTCCTCGCCCACGAGGGCCGCCGGCACCTCGCCCACCGCACGGTGTACACCGTCGACGGGCACCCCGGGGCGGCCTACTGGGACCCGCCGGGGCACTGGAAGACGTCGATGCTGTCCACCCTCCGGCTCACGCCGCTGATGCTCCGCGGCATGGGGCGGCGGTCGGTCGCCGCGCTGCGCGGCCTGGCGCGGATGGAGCAGGCGCACGCCCAGCACCCCGAGCACTACTACCTCGCCGTGCTGGGCACCCGGCCCGACCACCAGGGTCGCGGCGTGGGCGCGGCGCTGATGGCACCGGTGCTGGCGCGCTGCGACGCCGACGGCATCGGCGCCTACCTCGAGAGCTCGAAGGAGTCGAACGTGCCCTACTACCGCCGGCACGGGTTCGAGGTGGTGGGCGAGGTCACGTTCCCCGGCGGCCCGACCATCTGGCCGATGTGGCGCGAAGCGCAGCCCCCGTCGGGGGCGGGATGACCGAGTCGCTGGTCGCGCCGGCGCAGCGCTTCATCACCGACGTCACCGCCGCCCTGGCGGCTGTGACGGAGGGGGTGCCCGGTGCGCGGGTCGACAAGGTGGCCCACGACGTGGTGCTGGAGGCGTTCAACCTGGCGTGCGGCCTCGTCGCCGTCGACGACCGCCTCACCGACGACGAGCTGTGGGAGGTGCTGACCGCCTTCGGTCCCCTCCTCGAGACGCGCCTGGCCGGCGCGACGCCCGCGGCGCTGCGCGAGTCGGGCCTGGTCGACGCCCAGCGCGGCTTCGCTGCCCGGCCCTCGGCCCTGTTCGAGGTGCTGGTGGCGGCCGACGCCAAGGTCGGCACCCACCACGCCCGGCGCTACTACGACGCCGCCATCGAGATCGCCTTCGCCGTCGCCGCCATCGACCTGCACACCTCCGATGGTGAGCTGGAGGCCATCGAGCGGTTCCGCGGGATGCTGCTGTCGGCCATCGAGGCCATGGAGGCCGACCGCCGGCCCGTCGCCATCCCTGGCGCGCCGACCCGCCCGGCCGACACCGTCGCGACCGCCGCTGTGGCGGAGGCCGCCCCCGCCGAGGCCGACCCGCCACCCCGACCGATCGACGAGCTCCTCCACGAGCTCGATGGGCTCATCGGGCTCGAGAACGTGAAGCACGAAGTGAAGCTCGTCACCAACCTGCTGCGCGTGCAGCGGATCCGAGCCGAGCGGGGCCTCCCCGTCGCCGAGCACAGCCGCCACCTCATCTTCACGGGCAACCCCGGCACCGGGAAGACCACCGTCGCCCGCCTCCTCGCCCAGATCTACCGCACGCTCGGCGTGGTGGAGCGCGGCCACCTGGTGGAGACGGGGCGAGCGGGCCTGGTGGCCGGGTTCGTGGGACAGACCGCACCCCTCGTGGAGGCCCGCTTCGACGAGGCCGACGAGGGCGTGCTGATCATCGACGAGGCCTACTCGCTCGTGCGCGGCGGCGAGCGCGACTTCGGCCGGGAGGCCATCGACACCATCGTGAAGCTCATCGAGGACCGCCGCGACCGCGTGGTGGTGATCATGGCCGGCTACCCCGACGAGATGGACGAGCTCATCGAGAGCAACCCGGGTCTCCGCTCCCGCTTCCCCAAGGCCATCCACTTCCCCGACTACTCCACCGACGAGCTGCTGGCCATCCTCGGCCTGCTCACCGACAAGGGCGGCTACCGGCTCGACCCGGGCGCCCAGGCCCGGGCCCGCATCTGGCTCGACACCATCGACCGGGGCAAGGGCTTCGGCAACGGTCGCACGGCCCGCAACCTGTTCGAGCACGCGGTGTCCACCCACGCCATGCGCCTCGCGCCCGTCGACGTGCCCACCGATCTGGAGCTCACCACCCTGGTGGCCGACGACATCCCGATGCCCGGCGAGGGCCCGGTGACCGTCGCCCGACCACCCGCCGGTAGCGTCTGACGGGTGCGGCGGCTGCTGGCGATCCTGGGGGCGACGGCGATGGTGGTGGCGGCCGTCGTGGTGCGCAGCGTCGTGCTCGACGACGACGGCAGCGGCGGTGGCGGCGATCGGCCCAGCGGCGACGACCGCCTCGTGGTGGTGTGCGATCCCGACCTGCGGGCGGCCTGCGACGCCCTGGGCGATGACGCCGAGGTGACCACCCGCGACAGTGCCGACGTGGCGGCTGAGCTCGTCGCCGGGTCCCTCGAGGGGGTCGATGCCTGGGTCACCAGCGCCGCCTGGCTCGAGGTCGTTGCCGCGCGAGCCGAGGAGCCCGTCGGCGACGCCACCGTGCTGGCATCCTCCGATGTGGTGCTGGCCGTCGATGCCTCTCGGGCGGGTGCGCTGGCCGACACCTGCGGCTCCGAGGCGGCCTGGCGCTGCGTGGGCGACCGGGCCGAGCAGCCGTGGGCCGACCTCGGCGGCGACCCTCGTTGGGGCCCGCTGCGCACCGGGCTCCCCGACGCCGACACGGCCGTGGGCCTCACGGTCGCCGCCTCCGTGGCCACCGGCTACTTCGGCAACACCGACTTCGCCGCCAACGACTTCAGCACCCTGCGCGGTTGGGCCGCCGACCTCGCCAGCCCGTCCGATGGGGGCGACCGGAACCTCCTCACCACGCTGGTGCGGGTGCGGGGCACCTACACGGCGGGTGGGCTCGTCGCCGCGCAGGCAGGCCGCACGGAGCTCGAGGCCCTCCCCACCGAGCCCGTGGTGGCCGCCGTGGCCGTGGTGGTGGATCTGCCCGGTGGCGACGACCTACCGGAGCTCGGCCCGATGCGCGACGCTTTGGTGGCGGCGGGCTGGGAGGCTGGTGACGGCGATCCGGCGACGCTGCTCAAGCCGGGCGTCATGGCCGCCCTGCACACCCTCTGGAAGGACATCACCTCGTGAAGCGCCCCGTGGTCCGGACCCTCGCCCTCCTGCTGGCCAGCGGACTCGTGGCGGCGGCCTGCGCCGAGCCCGTCGAGGACAGCATCGAGGGCACCGACGGTGGCGGCCTCGAGGATCCCGGCGACTGCATCGTCGTCGACCTGTCCGTCTCGTCGGAGAAGATCCAGCTGCTCGACGAGCTGGCCGACGACTTCAACGACAGCGACCAGGCCCAGGTAGGCGACCGCTGCGTGTTCGCCCGCGTGCAGTCGAAGGCCTCGGGCGGCGCCGCCCAGCTCCTGGCTGACGGCTGGGACGAGGCCGCCGAGGGCCCCCGGCCCGTCATCTGGTCGCCGGCCGCCTCGAGCTGGGGCGCCATCCTCAACCAGCGGCTCAGCGCGACCGGCGAGCCGGCGATGACCGGCGACTTCACGTCGTTCATGCTCACTCCCCTGGTGATCGCCATGCCGGAGCCGATGGCCGACGCTCTGGGCTACCCCGAGGAACCGGTGGGCTTCGCCGACATCCTCGCCCTGTCCCAGGACGACCAGGGCTGGGCCGCCTTCGGCCACCCCGAGTGGGGCCAGTTCCGCCTCGGCAAGACCAACCCCAACTTCTCCACCAGCGGCCTGTCCGCTCTCGTGGGCCAGGCCTACGCCGCCAACGACAAGACCTCCGGCCTGTCCATCGAAGACCTGCAGAAGCCCTCCACCGCAGAGTTCGCCACCGGCGTGGAGGCCTCGGTGGTGCACTACGGCGACATCACCATGACCTTCATGAACAACTGGTTCCGGGCCGACCAGCGCGGCAACCCGTTCGGCTACGTGTCGGCCGTGGCCGTCGAGGAGAAGACGGTCATCGACTACAACAAGGGCGACCCGGACGGCGTCCTGCAGGAGGGCGAGGAGCCCCGGCCGCCCCGGGTGCCGCTGGTGGCCATCTACCCGGAGGAGGGCACGGTCTACAGCGACAACCCGCTGTACATCCTCGACGCCGACTGGGTCGACGACGAGCAGGCGGCGGGGGCGCAGCGCTTCATCGACTTCGTGCAGGAGCCCGAGAACCAGGAGAAGGTGCTGGAGTTCGGCTTCCGGCCCGGCAACCCCGATGTGGCCATCGGCTCGCCCATCAGCGCCGAGTTCGGCGTCGATCCCGACCAGCCGCAGACACTCCTCGAGGTGCCCCAGCCCGCCGTGCTGGCCCGCCTCCTCGACGACTGGGAGCTCCAGCGCAAGCCGGCGCGGGTCACATTGGTGATCGACGTCTCGGGTTCGATGGGCGACGTCGCCGACCCGGAGACGGGCGCCACCAAGCTGGATCTGGCCAAGGAGGCCACCATCACCGCCCTGGACAACTTCCGGGACGACGACGAGGTGGGTCTCTGGGTGTTCACCACCAACCTCGGCTCTGGCGAGGACGAGGACTTCCTCCCCCTGATCGAGCCCAGCCGGGTGGGCGACGTGCGCGAGGGCCTGCGCAACCGCATCCGCGACCTCGTCCCCCTCAACGGCACGCCGCTCTACGTCGCCACCCAGGCCGCCTACGAAGACCTGTTGGCGTCCTACGACGACAGCCGCATCAACGCGGTCGTGCTGCTGTCCGACGGCGTCAACGACGACGGCAACCGCAGCGACGACGGCGACCAGCTCGACGAGCTGCTCTCGACGCTCACCGCCCAGGCGGAGGGCCAGCAGAGCCGCCCGGTCCGGGTGTTCCCGATCTCCTACGGCCAGAGCGCCGACCTCACCACCCTCACCGAGATCGCTGAGGCCAGCCAGGCCGCGGTCTACGACTCCAGCGACCCCCGCAGCATCAACAAGGTGTTCGTGGCCGTCGTCTCGAACTTCTGACCCCGGCCGCGCTCCCGCCGCTGCCGCCCTCGCTCCCGTAGCCTCTGCCCATGGCCGGGTTGTCGTTGCGGGATCGCTTCTTCACGCCCCCCGTGGCGCGCGCCATCACCTCGCCCTCCGGGATCCTGGCCCTCGGGGCCGGCGCCGCCATCGGCATCCTGGCCAGCGGCGGGCCGATCGGTGCCGTCGTCCTCGCCCTGCTGGGCTGGGCCGGCCGGGTCGCGGTGGCCATCCCCCGCGCCTCCGCGGAGGCCCGGATCGACCCCTTCACGCTCTCGGAGCCGTGGCGACACTTCGTGAAGGACGCCCTCCAGGCGCAGAACCGGTTCCACGACTCGGTGCGCCGTGCTCGTCCCGGGCCGCTGCGCGATCGGCTGGGCCAGATCGAGGAGCGCGTCGACACCGGCGTGCGGGAGGTCTGGCGCATCGCCCGCCGTGGCCACGATCTCGTCGACGCCCGCCGACGGGTCGACCCCGAGTCGATCCGCCGCGAGATCGCCGCCACCGAGGCCAACGCCAGCCAGCCCTGGGCCGCCGGGTCGGCCCTCGAGCGCACCATGGAATCGCTCCAGGCGCAGCTGGCCACCGCGGAGCGCATCGAGCGGGTGATCGGCGAGGCCGACAGCCGCCTGCGCCTCCTGAACGCCCGGCTCGACGAGGCGGCCGCCCGCACCATCGAGCTGTCGGTGCAGGCCAGCGACGTCACCGACCTGAGCGGGCTGGGCGACGACGTCGACCAGATGGTCGACGAGATGGAGGCGCTGCGACAGGCCATCGAGGAGACCGGTGGCGGCTCCCCGATGGCGGCCCCCGGGTGACCGACCAGTCCGGCGGCGCTCCCGAGCTCTCCGAGGGGCGTCGCAGCTCGTTCCTGGTGGCGGCGGGCATCCTGCTGTCGCGCCTGGCCGGCCTGCTGCGCGAGGTGGCCATCTCCTACTTCCTCGGCGTGACGGCCGCCGCCGACGCCTTCAAGGCGGCCCTGCGGATCCCCAACCTCCTGCAGAACCTGCTCGGCGAGGGCGTGCTGTCGGCGTCGTTCATCCCCGTCTACTCCCGCCTGCTCGACGACGACCGCCGCGACGCCGGGAAGCTGGCCGGAGCGGTGGCCGGCCTGCTGTGCGCGCTCACCGGGGTGCTGGTGGTGATCGGCGTGGTCTTCGCCCGGCCGATCACCGTGGTGCTCACCCCCGGCTTCGAGGGCGAGCGGCTCGACCTCGCCGTCACCTTGCTGCGGATCATGTTCCCCGGCCTCGGGTTCCTGGTGCTGTCGGCCTGGTGCCTCGGCATCCTCAACAGCCACCGTCAGTTCTTCCTGTCCTACGTGGCGCCGGTGATCTGGAACGCCGCCCAGATCGCCGCCGTGGTGGCCGTCGGCGTGGTGGGTGCGTCGACGGCAGGCTTGGCCACCGCACTGGCCTGGGGTGTGCTGGCCGGTGGGGTGCTGCAGCTGGCCATCCAGCTCCCGGCCGTGCGCCGCCTCACCACCGGCATGCGCCTCAGCCTCGACCGCTCATCGCCAGAGGTGCGCGACGTGCTGAGCCGCTTCACGCCGGTGGTGGTGGGGCGGGGCGTCGTCCAGCTGCTCACCTACGTGGAGCTCATGCTGGCCAGCCTGCTCACCATCGGTGCCGTGTCGGCCCTCACCTACGGCCAGGTCCTCTACCTCCTGCCCATCAGCCTCTTCGGCATGGCGGTGGCCGCGGCCGAGCTGCCCGAGCTGTCGCGGCTGGGCAAGGCGGGCCGGGAGGCCATCCGAGAGCGCCTCACCATCGGCCAGGAGCGGGTCACCTTCTACGTGGCCATCACCGTCGCCCTCTACCTCTTCGCCGGCGACGTGGTGGTGGCCGCGCTCCTCCAGCGAGGCCAGTTCGACGCCGACGACACCCGACTCGTGTGGCTGGTGCTGGCCGCCTTCGCCCTCGGGCTGCTCGGCACCACCCGCTCCCGGCTCCTGCAGAACGGGCTCTACGCCCTCGACCGGCCCCGCCTGGTGGCCCGCATCGCCGTCTTCCGGGTGGCCCTGTCCGCCGCCATCGGCGCGCTGCTCATGTTCCCGCTCGACCGCTGGGCCATCGTGGGCTCGTCGATCGAGCGCAGCGGCGACATCGGGTTCGGCCCACTGCCCGAGAGCGTCCGGCTCCTGGCTGACGGTGCCCCCCGGCTCGGCGTGGTGGGCCTGGCGCTGGGCGCGGCCATCTCCTCGTGGGTGGAGTACGGCCTGCTGCGGGGCGCACTGGGCTGGCGCATCGGGCGCCTGCC
The DNA here is from genome assembly GCA_051306055.1 of Acidimicrobiales bacterium. GTDB lineage: Bacteria > Actinomycetota > Acidimicrobiia > Acidimicrobiales > VFJN01 > VFJN01. Next base: position 1,671 of record JBPPMN010000070.1, on the reverse strand, counting down.
CGGCATGGGCCACGACTCCCGCTGGTCGCTCATCGCTGCCCTGGCGGCGGGGGTCCTGGCCGCCGGCCTCCGCTCCGTCACCGACGACCTGCCCCGCCTCGTGGCCTTGGTGGCGGTGATGGTGCCGGCCGCCGTCGCCTACCTCGCCATCACCACGGCCATGGCCGTGTCGGAGGCCAGCGAGGTCGTCCGTCGGGCCCGCGGGCTCCTCGTCCGCTGATCCGGCCAGACCCCACCGGTCGCGGTCGATAGGCTCGCCCTCATGTTCAAGACGCTCAGGCGGTGGTGGAAGTACCTCGGCGCGAAGCTCGGCGCCAGCTTCAACGAGAAGGCCGACCCGAAGATCCAGCTCGAGCAGGCCATCCAGGAGGCACACGACCAGCATCGGCGCCTCAAGGAGCAGGCGGCCAACGTGATCGCCAACCAGAAGCAGACCGAGATGCGGCTCGATCGCGCCATGGAGGAGCTGGAGAAGGTGTCGGGCAACGCCCGCCAGGCCGTGATCATGGCCGACGACGCCGCGAAGAAGGGCGACGAGGCGAAGGTGAGCGAGTTCACCTCGGCCGCCGAGTCGTTCGCCAACCGCCTCATCGCCATCGAGGGGGAGGTGGAAGACCTCAAGCAGCTGGCCCTCCAGGCCTCCCAGGCCTCCGACCAGGCCAAGGCCGCCGTGCAGCAGAACGCCACTGCGCTGCAGCGCAAGCTGGCCGAGCGCAACAAGCTCCTCTCCCAGCTCGACCAGGCCAAGATGCAGGAGCAGGTCAACAAGGCCATGGCCTCGCTGTCGGAGACGGTCGGCGAAGACGTGCCCACCTTCGACGAGGTGCGGGAGAAGATCGAGGGCCGCTACGCCAAGGCCAAGGGCATGTCGGAGCTCACCGAGACCTCGGTGGAGTCGCGGATGCTCGAGGTGGAGCAGGCCGCTGCCAACAGCGAGGCCCAGACCCGCCTGGCCCAGATCCGAGCGCAGCTCGGGATCTCTGCCGGCACCGAGAGCGCGGCCGAGGCCGCCCCCCAGGCCGCCACGGAGCCCGCTCCTGGCGAGGGCGGCACCGCCTGACCCACGAGCCCGGCCCGGGCGCCGTGGGGGTCGGGCCGCACCCCGAGCCGTGGCCCGACGATCCCCGGCTCGATCCAGAGCTGCTGGCCGAGGGCGACCGTCGCAACGTCGTCGACCGCTATCGCTACTGGCGTCACGACGCCATCGTGGCCGACCTCGACGAGCGCCGGCACCCGTTCCACGTGGCCATCGAGAACTGGGAGCACGACCTCAACATCGGCACGGTCGTGCGCAACGCCAACGCCTTCCTGGCCGCCGCCGTGCACATCGTGGGCCGCCGCCGCTGGAACCGCCGCGGCGCCATGGTGACCGACCGCTACCAGCACGTGCTCCACCACCCCACCATCGACGACCTGCTGGCCTGGGCGGCGGAGGAGGACCTCGTCGTGGTGGGCATCGACAACCTGCCCGGCTCGGTCGCCCTCGAGCAGGCCGAGCTGCCGGAGCGCTGCGTCCTGCTCTTCGGTCAGGAGGGTCCCGGCCTCTCCCCCGCCGCCCACTCGGCGTGCACGATGGTGTGCTCGATCACCCAGCTCGGCTCCACCCGCTCGATCAACGCCGGTGTCGCCAGCGGCATCGCCATGCACACCTGGCTCCGCCAGCACGCCCTC
>JBPPMN010000003.1:0-28498 GCA_051306055.1 Acidimicrobiales bacterium | reverse complement strand
GGGCAGGACCGGGCCGAGTGGGTCGACGCAGAGCTGGCCCAGGCCGGCATCGAGCCCGGCGACCCGAGCCTCTACCCAGCACCGCACACCGGCCCGGAGCAGGGCGCGGGAGGCCCACGATGACCGCACTGGCGGCTGGCGGCATCTCGATCGACCTGCCCAACGGCTGGGACGGTCAGATCCGCGGCTTCGGCACCTCGAGCGGCGGCACGGTCCTCCGCCGCGCCGACGAGGGCGACGAGGGCGACGAGGCATTGCATCCAGCAGGGTCGGTGCTCCACGCCGCCACCTTCGCCCTCCCGCCCGAACGGGGCGACTACGGCTCGGGCGCGGTGGAGGTCATGGGCGGCTCAGATGTGCTCATCTGCCTGCTGGAGCACGAGCCGGAGGCGGCGGGCACAGCCCTGTTCAGCCGCCAGGGCATCCCCCGGCTGGATGCCTCCCAGTTCTCACCCCAGGCGATGCAGCGTGCCATCCCCGGGATGGCAGGAACGCAGCACTTCTTCCAGGTCAACGGCCGACCGCTCTGCCTCTACGTCGTCGTCGGCAGCTTCCGCACACGAGGTCCGCTCGTGCGCTCCGCCGACAGTGTCGTGCGCACCATCCAGATCACCGGCTGACGAGGATGCGCTGGGGCACGGGCCGGCAACGGTCGAGAGCGCTCGGGACGATGGCGTGCGTCGGTGCGCTGGGGGCGAGCTCGGCGGTGCTCTCGGTGGCGCCTGCCGCCGCGCAGGAGCCAGCGTCGCTGGAGCCTGCAGGCGTCATCACGCTGGTCGAAGATGCGGCCTGGAGCTGGTTCGAGGACGCTCGGGCCCGGTTCAGTGCCGACGGCACCGAGCTGTTCGTGTCGGCCGTGGAAGGGGTCGAGGCGACCGCTCCGGGCACCGTCGCGCTGGTCGAGCTCGACCTCGCAACGGGCGATCGACACCGAGTGGATCTCGGGCGGGGTGAGGCCGACGACCACAACAGCGCCGCCATCTGGGAGTCGCCCGGTGGCGAGCTGGTCACGTCGTGGGCCCGGCACCACCGCGACGTCGCGCTGCGCATGCAGCGGCGCCGCACCGACGGCAGCTGGCTGCGTCTCCCGCCCGTGGACACGACCGGACGCACGACCTACAGCAACCTCCACGACGCCGCCACCGCCGAAGGTGTGCCCGTGCTCTACGACTTCTACCGCGGCGACCGCTTCGATCCCTCGGTGGTGGCGTCGAGCGACGTCGGTCGAACCTGGGTGGAGCTCGGCCGCCTGCTGCGGGACCCGGCCGACAGCATCGCCGCCCGCCCCTACGTGCAGTACCGGTCACGCGATGGGCGGATCGACCTCATCGCCACCGAGGGCCACCCCGTCAACGGCCAGACCTCCGTGTACCACGGCTACGTCCAGGCCGGCGACCTCTTCACGAGCGACGGCGTCCTCCTGGGGCCCATCGGCAGCGCCGTGCCGGTGACGGCGCTCACGCCCGTCTGGACACCGGAGGGCGACGAGCGCGGCTGGACCGCCGATCTCGCGCTCGATCCCGTCACGGGCCATCCCGTGGTGGCGTTCTCGGTGCGCCACAGTGCGGTGGACCACCGCTACGGGTACGCGCGATGGGACGGCGACACCTGGACCGCCGAGGAGATCGCACTGGCCGGCACCGCGCTCTACGACAACGAGGTCGACTACACCGGCCTGCTCGCCATCGACCCCGCCGACCCCGCGCGAGTGGTCGCCTCCACCGACGTGCACCCCGTCACCGGCGCTCCGCTCGTCTCGGCCACCGACGGCCAGACCCACTGGGAGCTGTGGGAGGGCACCAGGGATCTGGGCGGCACCTGGACGTGGACGGCCCTCACGGCCGACTCCACGGCCGATCACCTTCGCCCCACCATCCACACCGGTCCGGGCGGCGCGTCGGCCCTCCTGTGGATGCGAGGCACCTACACCAGCTACTTCGCCTACGACGTCGACGTGGTCGGCGTGATCCGACGTCCGGGGGGGGACCTGGTCGCCCAGGGAGCCCTCGCCGCACGACCGGCCGTTGATGTGATCCCCACACCGGCGCCCTACCCGCAGACGGCGATCCCGGTCACCGGCCAGCTCGACGGGCACGCGGCCACCGACCTGTTCGCGTACCGTCCTGGCGGCGGGATCGAGCAGCTCTTCCTCGGCGACGAGCAACGACACCCGACTGCCATCGCCGCCAGCTCGGTCAACGGTACCTACATCCCCATCCCCGGCGACTACGACGGCGACGACCGCACCGACATCTACTGGTACGCCCCCGGCGGAGCCACCGACCACCTCTGGACCGCCACCGCCTCCGGCACCTTCACCACCAGCGTCCCGCGCCAGGTCCTCGGCACCTACACCCCCATCCCCGGCGACTACGACGGCGACGGCCGCACCGACATCCACTGGTACGCCCCCGGCACGGCGCCCGACTACCTCTGGTGGTACGAGGAGGGGCCGCTGTCCAGCTCGGAACCTGCCGTGCTCGACCTCTGAGCTCTGCCGAGCCGGCCAGCACCACGCGCACAGGTGGACACTGCCACGGTGCGACGAGGAAGATGGCGAGGTGCCCCGTCCGGTCTCGGCCTCCGTCCGCCGCCCGTGCCCGGCCCGCTGATGGGGCCGCTCGCCGCCGCCGCCCGCCGCCTCAGCCGACACCCGAGGGCAACGCGCTCGGCCGTGGCCGCCCTCGAGGCGGTCGGCGCTCACACGCTGGCCGACCACCTCGACCGCTTGCGCAGCGACGGCGACCTGGTGGCGGTGACCGTTCCCGCAGGGCCGCGGGCCCTTCGGTCGCGACGGTTCAGGATGCACTCGCTTGACGACCGCGACCAGGTGGTGCGCGCCATCCGGCGCGGCGGCTGGCTGAGCTTCGAGGCGCCGCTGCCCAGCGTGGTCGTGCAGCTGGTGCGACGCTGGCCGGGCACCGTCCTCGACATCGGCGCCAACACGGGCTTCTACTCGCTCGTCGTCGTGACAGCCTCCCGGGGCGTCCGCGCCATCGCCTGTGAGCCCGTGCCCGAGGTCGCCGAGACCCTGCGGACCAACATCGACGCCAATCCGCGAGCCGGTGCCGTCGAGGTGCACGCTGTGGCGGTGGGGGACCACATCGGGCCCGTGGCCCTGCACCTCCCGCCGGCGCAGCCCGACGGCACCGTCGAGACCAGCGCCTCGCTGGAAGCCGCGTTCAAGGGTGACATCGCCCGCGTGCTGCAGGTCGACGGCGTCACCCTCGACGAGCTGTGGCGCCGGATCGGTCGCCCGACCGTGCCGCTGGTCAAGATCGACGTGGAGGGAGCCGAGCCGCGCGTCCTGGCCGGCGCCGTCGAGCTCGTGGATGCCTGCCGCCCGGTGCTCACCGTGGAGGTGCTGGCCGACGCCGACGTCGACGCCATCGACGCGTTCTGCCGCCGTCACGACTACGTGGACGTGACGTTGAGCGAGGTGGAGGCGGTGGTGGGCCGGCCCGCAGTGAAGGCCGATCCCCTGGCCCCGAACCACCTACTCGCGCCACGCGAGAAGGTGCACGACCTCGTCTCGGAGCTGGGGAGGGTGCCTCGCCTGATCGTGACCGTCCTCTAGACGGACTTCATGCCAGCCGCTGGCGCTCCCTACGATCGTCGGCGATGAGCGCACCACAGCGAGCCGACCGCGACGCCTGGCGGGCCCTGGCCACCAAGGACCTGAAGGGCACCGACCCCGACACGCTGGTGTGGGAGACGCCGGAGGGGATCGCCGTCCAGCCCCTCTACACGGCCGCCGACATCGACGGCGTGGGCCACGCCGACAGCATCCCCGGCCAGAGCCCGTTCGTGCGCGGCGTCCGCTCCACCATGTACACCGGCCGCCCCTGGACCATCCGCCAGTACGCCGGCTTCTCCACCGCCGAGGAGTCCAACGCCTTCTACCGGCGCAACCTGGCCGCCGGCCAGCAGGGCGTCTCGGTGGCCTTCGACCTGGCCACGCACCGCGGCTACGACTCGGACCACCCACGGGTGGAGGGCGACGTCGGCAAGGCCGGCGTGGCCATCGACTCCGTCGAGGACATGAAGATCCTGTTCGACGGGATCCCCCTCGACCAGATGTCGGTGTCGATGACGATGAACGGCGCCGTGCTGCCGGTGCTGGCCGCCTTCGTGGTGGCGGGCGAGGAGCAGGGGGTGAGCCAGGACCAGCTCAGCGGGACCATCCAGAACGACATCCTCAAGGAGTTCATGGTCCGCAACACCTACATCTACCCCCCTGCCCCCAGCATGCGGATCGTGGCCGACATCATCAGCCACACGGCGGCCCACATGCCCCGCTACAACTCCATCTCCATCTCCGGCTACCACATGCAGGAGGCGGGGGCGACGGCCGACCTCGAGCTGGCCTTCACCATCGCGGATGGCTGGGAGTACGCCCGCTTCGCCACCGACCGAGGGCTCGACATCGACAAGTTCGCCCCCCGGCTGTCGTTCTTCTTCGCCATCGGCATGAACTTCTTCATGGAGGTGGCCAAGCTGCGGGCGGCCCGTCTGCTCTGGGACCGGGTCATGGGCACGTTCGGCCCGAAGAACCCGTCGAGCCGGATGCTGCGCACCCACTGCCAGACGAGCGGGGTGTCGCTCACGGAGCAGGACCCCTACAACAACGTGGTCCGCACCGCCGTGGAGGCCATGGCCGCGGTGCTCGGCGGCACCCAGAGCCTCCACACCAACTCCTTCGACGAGGCCCTAGGGCTCCCCACCGACTTCTCGGCTCGCATCGCTCGCAACACGCAGCTGATCATCCAGGAGGAGACGGGCATCCCGAAGGTGGTCGACCCTCTCGGCGGCAGCTACTACGTGGAGGCGCTCACCCAGGCCCTGGCCGACCGTGCGTGGACGATCATCGAGGAGGTCGAGGCGCTGGGCGGCATGACCAAGGCCGTGGAGTCGGGCATGCCCAAGCTGCGCATCGAGGAGGCGGCCGCTCGTCGCCAGGCCCGGGTCGACCGGGGCGATGAGGTGATCGTGGGGGTCAACAAGTACCGCTCCGACGACGCCGCCACCGTCGACGTCCTCGACATCGACAACACCAGGGTGCGGGGCCAGCAGATCGCCCGCCTCGAGCAGATCCGCTCCACGCGCGACCAGGCCGCCTGCGACGACGCCTTGCGACGCCTCCGCGAGGGGGCGGAGGGCGATGCCAACCTGCTCGAGCTGTGCATCGAGGCGGCGCGGGCGCGGGCGACGGTGGGCGAGATGAGCGACGCCATGGAGGCGGTGTTCGGCCGCCACAAGGCCGAGATCCGTAGCATCACCGGGGTGTACGGCTCAGCCTTCGACGGCGACGACGACTTCAACGCCATCGTGGCCGACGTGGCCGCCTTCGCCGAGGAGGAGGGGCGACGCCCGCGCCTGCTGATGGCCAAGATGGGCCAGGACGGCCACGACCGTGGCGCCAAGGTGGTGGGCACCGCCTTCGCCGACCTCGGGTTCGACGTCGACTTCGGCCCGCTGTTCGAGACGCCGGCCGAGGTGGCGCGAGCGGCGGTGGAGGCCGACGTGCACGTGGTCGGCGTCTCCAGCCAGGCCGCCGGCCACAAGACGCTCGTGCCGCAGCTGCTCGACGAGCTCCGGGCCGCCGGGGGCGGCGACATCCTGGTGGTCTGCGGTGGCGTGATCCCGCCCCAGGACTACGACATGCTGCGCGCCGCCGGTGTGGTGGCCATCTTCGGACCGGGCACCAACATCCCCCAGGCCGCCGCCACCGTGCTGGGGCTCCTGCGCCAGCGGAACGCCGCAGACTGAACCGGCGGAGGCCAGCCCCCTTGGCGCCCCCCTCCACGTCCTTGGCCGGCGCCGTGCGCGCCGGCGATCGCCGGGCCCTCGCCCGGTCCATCACGCTGGTGGAGTCCACCCGCGCCGATCACCGCCAGCAGGCCAAGGAGCTGCTCGACGAGCTGCTGCCCCACACCGGTGGCGCTCGTCGCATCGGGCTGTCCGGGGTGCCGGGCTCCGGCAAGTCCACCCTGGTGGAGGCGCTCGGGCTCCATGCCATCGACCACGGCCACCGCGTGGCGGTGCTGGCCGTCGATCCGTCGAGCTCGGTCTCCGGAGGGTCCATCCTGGGCGACAAGACCCGCATGGTGGAGCTGGGCCGCCACCCCGATGCCTTCATCCGCCCCTCCCCCAGCTCCGGCACCCTCGGCGGGGTCGCCCGCCGAACGCGCGAGGCGCTGCTGCTGTGCGAGGCGGCCGGCTTCGACGTGGTGATGGTGGAGACGGTGGGCGTCGGCCAGTCAGAGGTGGCGGTGGCCGATCTGGTCGACCTGTTCGTGCTGGTGGCCTCACCCGCAGGCGGCGACGAGCTCCAAGGCATCAAGCGCGGGATCATGGAGCTGGCCGATCTGATCGTGGTCAACAAGGCCGACGGCGACCTGCAGGCGGCCGCCCAGCGGGCTGCGGCCGACCTCCGCCACGCCGTCCACCTCCTCCGCCCGAAGCGCGCCCACTGGGAGGTGGGGGTGCGCACCTGCTCCGCCCTCACGGGCGAGGGCCTGCCCGAGCTCTGGACCGCCATCACCGCGGCCCACGACACCCTGGCCGCGGAGGGCCTCGTGGAGCTCCGGGCGCACCAGGGCGTGGCCTGGATGTGGAGCGAGGTCACCGAGACGCTCATCGCCTCCCTCCGGGCCGACCCCGGAGTGCGCGACCGCATCCACGCCGTCGAGGAGGCGGTGGCCAGCGGGACGACCTCGCCTGGGGCGGCGGCCGACGAGCTGCTGTCCGTCTACCTCGACCGCCGCTGACGGGGGACGACCCCGGGGCCGTGCACGTAGTGCGACGGCTCAACCTCCAGCTCCAGCTCCAGGCGCCGCACCCGCTCCAGGGTGCGCTGTGACACGGTGCGGTGCGCCGAGATCAGGTCGGCGATCACCCCGAGGGCGAACGCCTGGAGGGCGGCCACGAACAGCACGCCGCCCACCACGATGGACTGCAGGTGCCCGGAGCGATCGCTGTTGACGATCCAGTCCCAGAGGAACGGCGAGAAGGCGGCCGCGCTCAACAGGAGCAGCAACCCGGCCAGCCAGCTGAACACCAGCAGCGGCTCGTACCCGGTGTAGATGCGGAAGATGGCCACGAAGTTGCGGCGCACGTAGGTCCACATCGACCCGAACAGCCGCGACTCCCGCAGCTTCTCGTTGGTGGCGACGGTGACGTGGCCGACGGTGACCGAGCTCTTGCCCGCCTGGATCAGCGACTCGAGCGTGTAGGTGAACTTCGACACGACCGTGAGCCCGAGCGCCGCCTCCCGGTTGTAGGCCCGGAAGCCCGAGGTGGCGTCGGGCACGGTGGTGTCCGATGCCTGGCGCACCACCCAGCTGCCGAGGCGCTGCAGCCGCTTCTTCACCAACGAGAAGTGCTCGATGGCCATCACGTCGCGGTCGCCGATCACCATGTCGGCCTCGCCCCGCACGATCGGTGCCACCAGCGCCGGGATGTCGTCGGCCGAGTACTGGTTGTCGGCGTCGGTGTTGACCACCACGTCGGCACCCAGCTTGAGGCAGGCATCGAGGCCCGCCTGGAAGGCCTGGGCCAGCCCCTTGTTGGCGGTGAGCTTCACCACGTGGTCGACACCGAGCTCCTTGGCGACCTCGACGGTGCGGTCGGTGGAGCCGTCGTCGACGATGAGCCACTCCACGGCGTCGAACCCCTCGACCTGACGAGGCAGCGCCGGGATCGAGATCGGGAGCTGGTCTTCCTCGTTGAGACAGGGGATCTGGATGATCAGCTTCATCGGCGGCGAGACGCTACACGCGCGTGGTCGGATAGAGGGTGGCGATCATGAGCGCGCCCAGCAACAGCAGGCCGAGCACCGACAGCACGACCATGGCCCGGCGGGTCTTGAAGGTGGCGGCCCCCGCCACCGCCAGCAGGGGCAGGAGGCTCAGCCCGTAGCGCGAGGAGGGCCCACCCTCGATCGAGTAGTCGAGGTAGAAGAGCAAGGTGAACGCAGGACCCCCGGTCACCAGGGCGAGGAGACCGAGCGAACCGACCCGCTGGGCGGCGTCGCCGCCACGGGTGGCCACCAGCGGCATGAGGGCGGCGGCGACGAGGGGGAACATGATCAGGAGCGCGGGGCCGGTGACGAACGGGGGCGCGATCGGCAAGCCGCCTGAGGGGTAGGCCATGATCAGGCGGGTCACGTTGGCCACCACATCGTCGAGCGGGAAGTCGTCGGTCATCTTGAAGCTCAGCAGCGCCTCGAGGACGATGTCGTAGTCGACGTAGCCGCGGGCCTCGCGGACCACGCTCCAGCCGGCGTAGGCGATCAGGCCCCCGATCAGTGGCAGGACGAACGGCCCGGCGCGCCGCCAGGTGAGTCGCCGATCTGCCATTGCGTCGATGAGCAGCGCGGCGCAGGCGGCGGCGATGGAGATGACCCCGGTGGGCTTGATGAGCACGAGCGTCACCGCCACCGCCGTCCAGCCGACGGCGGCGAGCGCCGAGGGCGCATTGCGCAGGTGAGCGAACATGAACAGGGCCGCGCTGCCGGTGAGGATGGCGGCGGCGTCGTTGTTGATGGTTGCGCTCTGGTACAGCACTCCGGGCGACAGGGCCAGCAGCGTCGTGAGCAGCGCGGTGGGCCAGAAGCGGCAGCCGAGACGACGGGCCGCAGCCCAGAACAGCAGCAGTCCGGCCGAGAGCCAGGCCATCCCGGTGAGCCGGGCGGTGGTGACGAAGTCGTCGGCCGGCCCCAGACGCACGACCTGCCGCAGGACCGCGGTGACCGCGTAGTACACGGGTGGGTGCTGGGCCTGGTACTGATAGCCGTCAGCGCCCAGCATCTCCGGCTCGTGGCGGGGCAGGTCGCAGGGCGCGTTGGTGCGACCCTGCACCGTGCGGCACTGGACGTCGCGCACGGTGGCCTCCAGCACCTTGTCGCCCATCCTCGGGACCTCGCCCTGCTCCACTCGACGCAGGTAGTCGCTGTGGACGGGCTCGTCGAGGACCGAGAACTCGGGGCTGTTCACGGCCACGAGGGCGACCAGCGCGGACGGCAGCGCAACAGCCACGAACAGGACCACCGCGAGCCTCACCCACCGGCTGGTCGGAGCATCGGGCCGTCCGGCCAGGTCGTGATCGAGAGACATCGCTGCGGTCGAGCCTAGTGATGCGGCCTGGACCGGATGGAACCGGAGGGGGGCCACGGAGGCCGAGGCGCAGCCGATAACGTCAGGCCGTGCCCCACACCGCCAGCGACGTCCCGATCGGGAACACCTACGACAAGTACGCCTCCCGGAACCCTGTGGAGCGCCGGCTGATGGGGGCCTTCTTCGCTCGGCTCGATGCCTGCCTGCCCGCCACCCCGCCCCGCTCCATCCTCGAGGTCGGCATGGGCGAGGGCGAAGTGGCCGAACGGGTGCGGGAGCGATTCCCCGACGCTCGCTTCGTGGGCATCGACCTGCCCGACCCCGAGCTCGGCGACCACTGGCGGGAGCGGACCCTCTCGGGCACCTTCGCCGACATCACCACCCTGCCGTTCCCCGACGCCAGCTTCGATCTGGTGTTGGCCATCGAGGTGCTCGAGCACGTCGACGATCCCGATGGCGCCCTTCGCGAGCTCGCTCGCGTCGCCACCGGAGCGCTGGTGCTTTCGGTGCCACGGGAGCCCATCTGGCGGGCTGCCAACATGGCACGCGGGAAGTACCTCGGCTCCCTGGGCAACACCCCCGGCCACATCAACCACTGGAGCAAGAAGGGCTTCGAGCAGCTCGTGGCCCGCCGCTTCGGCGTGCGCGAGGTGGCCACACCGTTTCCGTGGACCATGGTGTCGGCCCACGTGCGTTGACCTTCATCGTCGGTTTCGCAGCACCCGGGCCATGGCCCGGTCCCACACCAGGCGGGGTCCACCCGCCCGCAGGTAGGCCCAGGCCACCTCGATGTCGCGACGCCGGCCTCGACGAACCGGCGGAGCGTCGGAGTGCGGATCGAGGTCCTGACAGGCCACATCCGCCGCTCGACGGGCCTCGCGGCAGAACGCCACCAGGGGCTCGAGGCAGACCTCCCAGCGCAGGCCGGGGGTCAACGTCGCCACCCGCTCCCGGCACGCCGTCGCGAAGGCGTGGTCGGTGAGGAGCCGCTCGAGCCCAGCCTCCACTGCGTCGACGTCGTTGGGCGCCACGACGATCCCCAGCTCCTCCTGGAGGATGAGCTGGGCGAACGAGTCGCCCTCGGTGGCCAGGATGGGGAGACCCGCCCACAGGTAGTCGAGGATCCGGGTGCGGAACGAGAACTCGGTCTCGATGTGGTCGAGGTGCGTGCTGACGCCGATGTCCGCGTCGAGCAGGTAGTCCTGGCGCTCGTCGAAGGCCACCCAGTCGTGGTTGAAGAACACGTGCACGTCGGTGAGGCCCAGCTCGTCGGCCAGCGCACGGGTCTCCACCGCCATGCGCATCTCCGGGATGTCCGGGTTGGGGTGGCGCAGACCGAGGAAGTACAGCCGGATCCCGGGCACTCGGTGGCGCACTCGGTCGACCGCCCGGATCAGCGTGAGCGGGTCGAACCAGTTGTAGACGCCGCCACCCCAGAGGACGACCTTGTCGTCGAGGCCGATCCCCTCCACGGCCCCTCGGATGGCTGACCGGGTCTGCTGTGGGGGCTCGTCGCCGACTCCGAAGGGCACCACCGCGAGGAGGCGGGCCAGGGACTCGTCGCCGTCGTAGGTGACCGGGTTGATGCGACCGAGGGCGGCCAGCTGGCCGAGCCAGAGGTCGCGCTGCTTGGCGCTGGCGCACAGCATGAAGTCCGCTCGTCCCAGCTGCTCGTTGAGGACGGTGCCGGCGTTGCGCACCGCGTCGAACCGACCTCGCTCCCCCTCGGCGTCGCGGGCCTGCTCCAGCTGCTCGAGGTGCATCGGGTCGTAGACGTCGGCGATCACGACCTTGTCGGACTCGAGAAGGGCAGCCCGGCCGGCCAGGATCCAGCCCTGGAAGAGGAAGACGTCGCACCAGCGCTCGAGGTCCTTCAGCCCCCGCTCGGCCACCCCCCGGACCTCGAAGGGCTGACCGGCCAGCTCGCAGCGACCGGTGGTGGCCAGGACCACGTCGTGGTCGGCGTGGAGGCGGCGGGCGATCTGCAGGGCGCGGATGCCCGGACCGGCCATGCGGGCCGCGAGGGTGTCGGCGGTGACCACGGCGATCCGTCGTCGGGAGCCGGCGCGCTCGGGCGCACCCCAGCGGACCATCACGTCGTGGGCCACCGCGCCGACGGGGTCGACCTCGGCCCACGCGGCGATCGATCCATGGGCCAGCGGCAGCATCTCGCCGTCGCCCCGACGACGGCCGGCCTGCACCGGTCCCCGGCGACCGGAGGCCGTAGGGCGAGCTCGCGCCGCCGCCGGCTCTGTCCACGCCGCCGGCTCCAAGCTGGTGTCGTCGAGCATGGTGGCCAGCACTGACAGCATCTCGTCCGTGTGCGCCTCAGCCGGCGCGTCGCCGCCGACCATGAGGCTGGCCGGAGCCGGACCGATGGAGCGCACGCGGTAGCCGGCCAGCCAGAGTCGCCACCCGAGGTCGACCGCGGCGATCGGACCCGTCAGATCGGGGTGGAGGCCGGCGACGGCGTGGAAGGCGCTGTGACGCAGCACGCACAGGCTGAGCGGGGTGAACAGCTCGAGGGTGCCGGCGACCCGTCCCCCAGGCGACCACCCGGCCAGGCCCACCGACGCATCGGCCCGCAGCGCCTCCACCGCCGCCTCGATGGCGCCGGGCGGCACGGGCGTGGCGGAGTCGACGAGGACGAGGTAGTCGTTGCGCTCGACGGTGGCGGCTCGGTTGACCGCGGCCGCTCCGGGCTCGACCTGGACCTGCTGGATGTCGGCGTGAGCGACGGCGACCGCCCGCAGGCCGTCGAGGGCTGGAGCGGTCGGCTCTCTCCCGGAGACGATGACCAAGATCCGCCCTCGGGACGGCACCACGATCGTCATGGGGACGCGGTGCGGCGGGCGGCGTCCGTGGCGAGGTCCCAGCTGCCGTTGAGGGTGATCAGGCCTCCGGCGACCTCGCGGGGCGTTCCCGCCTCCACGTCGAAGCGGAGCGCCCGGTGGCGGTGGTCGTAGACGTGCAGGGCAGCTTGGTCGGTGATGGCACCGGAGAGGTCGTAGGTGCCGGGCAACAGCACGAGAGAGGGCACCACGAGGTCGATGTGCCCTGTGCCCTGCAGCACCGTCGGCTCCAGGCCGCCATCGCGGGTCGTGGGGTTGGTGAGGGCGGTGCCATCGACGGTGTGCACGGCCAGCGTGAAGGCAGGGTGCTCCACGGGGTGCGGCGCGGTGTAGTGGAAGCGGAAGCGGACGGCATCACCGGTGTGGACCTGCCGAACGACCTCGCCGTGTTGGTCGATCAGCTCGAGGTCGGTCAGCTCGATCTCCCGCGACCCCCAGCGCGCCTCGGTGGAGAGGAGGTCGGTGCCTCCTCGCTCCCGATGCACCTGCGCCAGGTACTGGTCGATCACGGAGCCGGCCTCGCCAGTGGCCCGCAGGACGCCGTCGTCGAGCCAGGCCACCTCGTCGCAGATCGACTGGACCGAGCCCAGCGAGTGCGACACCACCACGATGGTGCGCCCCTCGGCCCGTAGGTCGGCGAACCGCTCGTTGCAGCGCCGCTGGAACTCCTCGTCGCCCACCGCCAGCACCTCGTCGACGAGCAGGATGTCGGGATCGACGTTGATGGCCACGGAGAAGCCGAGCCGCACGTACATGCCCGACGAGTAGTTCTTGACCGGCGTGTCGATGAAGCGCTCCAGGCCGGCGAACTCCACGATGTCGTCGAAGCGGAGATCGAGGTCGGCCTTCGACATCCCGAGAATGGAGCCGTTCAGGTAGACGTTCTCGCGCCCCGACAGCTCGGGGTGGAACCCCGCACCGAGCTCCAGCAGGGCGGAGACCTTCCCGCGGGTGGTCGACGAGCCCTCGTCGGGCTGCAGGATCCGGGCCAGGCACTTGAGCAGGGTGCTCTTCCCGGAGCCGTTGGTGCCGATGAAGCCGTAGGTGATCCCCTCGGCGATCTCGAGGGAGACGTCGCGCAACGCCCAGAACTCCTCGTAGCGGGCTCGTCCCCCCCGCATCACGGCCGCCTTCAGGCTCTGGTTGCGGTCGTGGTAGAGGCGGAAGCGCTTGGAGAGGTGGTCGACGGTGACGGCCGGTGTGCTCACAGCTCCTCCGCCAGACGTCCTTCGAGGCGGTTGAAGACGACCCAGCCGATCACCAGGCTCATCGCTGCGCAGCCGATGAGGTACCCCACCGACGCTGCGGAGGGCATCCGCAACGAGTAGAAGAGGTCGCGGTACACCTCGGCGAAGCGGGTCATCGGGTTGAGCTCGTAGATGCTGAGCAAGAGCGGTCGATCCTCCAGCGCCTCCTCGACCAGCCGGATCGGGTACACGATGGGCGTGGAGTAGAACCAGATCTGCAGGCCGATCCCGACCAGGTACTCCAAGTCGCGGAAGTAGACCGAGCACACCGAGAGCGCCAGCGCCATGCCCAGCACGAACGCCGCCTGGATGGCGGCGATGCCCGCCACCGGCAGCAGCCAGGGCAGGACCATGTTCCCGGCCAGGAGCAGGGCGACGCTCAGCACGGCGAGCTCGATGAGGAACGACACCCCGAACGACGCCACGATGGACCCCACCAGCACCTGACGGGGGAACCACACCTTCTTCACCAGGTTGGCGTTGGCCAGCAACGACCCCATGCCGTTGGTGATGCCGTTGGCGAGGAAGGTCCAGGGCAGCAGCCCGCAGAGCAGGAAGAAGGCGAACACGTGGAGTCCGCTGGGGTCACCCACCGGAGGCTCGATGCGCAGGAAGAACGAGAAGACCAGCGAGAAGATGGCCATCTGGGCGATGGGGTTGATCATCGACCAGCCCCAGCCCAGCGCGGATCGCTTGTACTTGCCCCGCAGCTCGCGCAGGGTGAGGTTGGAGAACAGCTCGCGGTGGTTGCGCAGCTCGGAGACGGTGGTCATGGGAGGGGGGACCAGACCCCGAGGTGACGGGGCTCGAGGCCGGACCGCTACGTTACCGCCCTGATGCGGATCACCATGGTCTCCGCCCACTACCCACCCAACTTCGTCAGCGGCGGCACGCTGCAGCCCCAGCGACTGGCCCGCGGCCTGGCCGACAGGGGTCACGAGGTCCGAGTGTTCGCAGGGTTCCTCGACAGCCGTCGTACGCCGCTCGAGACGTGGACCGACACCGACGAGACGGGCCTGCCCGTCGACTGGGTCGTTTCGACCCCCTGGATGGGCTGGTCGGATCCGCTCAACTACGACAACCCGGGCGTGACCGAGGTGTTCACCCAGCACCTGCGCACCCACCGGCCGGAGGTCGTGCACCTCCATGCGCTCCAGACGCTGGGCGCCGGCCTGATCGAGGCGGCCCGTGCCGCCGGCGCGGCCACGGTCGTGACCATGCACGACTTCTGGTGGGTGTGCGCCCGCCAGTTCCTCGTCGACCGTGACGACCGGCCCTGCTCGCTGGTGGTGGATGCTGGTGCGTGCGAGTGCGAGGCGGGGAAGGCCCACCTGACCGAGCGCACGGACCGCCTGCGAGACCTCCTCCGGTCGGCCGACCTCGTGCTGGCACCGTCGCGCTCGGCGGCCGAGGTGCTGCGAGCCAACGGGATCAGCCGGGTGGAGGTCGACGAGAACGGCATGGAGGTCGACCCGACGCTGGTCACGATCAGCTCATCGCGCTCCGGCAGCGACGTCGTGGCCCGCTACACCGGCGGCAGCAACGCCATGAAGGGAGCGGCTGTGCTGCTCGACGCCGTCCACCAGCTCGGCCCGGTGCCCGGCCTGCGCGTGGTCGCCCACGGCCTCGCCGATGCCGTGGAGGCCGACGGCCGGCCAATCGACGACACGGTGCTCAGCGTGGCTGCGCCCTACCCGCCCGAGGCGCTCGACGAGGTCCTGGCGGCGTCCGATGCCCTCGTCCTGCCGTCGGTCATGCGGGAGTCGCACTCCTTGGTGACCCGTGAGGCGCTGCTGCGGGGCCTCCCCGTGATCGCCACCGACACCCTCGGACCCGAGGAGGTGGTGGCCCACGATCGCAACGGGGCCATCGTGCCCGCGGGCGACGCCGGCGCCCTGGCCAGCGCCCTCCTGTCGCTGACCGATCCCGGCACGCTGGCGCGCTGGCGCACGGGCGCGGCGGCGCCGATCCGGGTGCGGTCGATCGACGAGCAGGTGCTCGGCCTGGAGGCCCGCTTCGAGTCGCTGGCTCGCTCGGACGGAGCGGTCCCCGACCCCGATGGGCCTGCTCCCCCGCACCGGGTGCTCTTCCTCGCCGGCATCGACGGCGCGCCCCTGCGCTATCGCGTGCGGCTGCCCGCCGAGGCGCTGGCCCTGCGCGGGGTGGTCAGCCACGTGCGCCACTACCGAGACCCCGATGCCGAGGCGCTGGCCGCCGAGGCCGACGTGATCGTGGTCTACCGCGTACCGGCCACACCGCAGGTGCTCGGCCTCATCGCCGAAGCCCGGGGACGAGGGACGGCCGTGGCCTTCGACGTCGACGACCTGATCTTCGATCCGGGCATCGCCGAGGAGATCCCTGCCCTGCGGCTCCTGCCTCCCGACGAGGCCGCCCTCTGGTTGGAGGGGGTCAACCGCTACCGCACCACGATGGAGGCCTGCGACGCCTACATCGGCTCGACCCCGCGCCTCGTGCAGCACGCTCGCGACCTGCTCGGGATCGACGCCCACCTCTTCGAGAACGGTGTCGGCATCGTGCTCGGCGCCGCCAGCGATCGGGCGCTGCGCCGCCCGCGCCTCCCCGGCCCACCCCGGATCGGGTACTTCAGCGGCACGACCACCCACGACGACGACTGGCGCCACATCGAGGCCGCCGTGCTCGAGGCACTCGACGCCCATCCCGAGGTCGAGCTCTGGCTCGGCGGCCACCTCACCATCGATCCCGGCGCCGTCGAACGGCTCGGCGACCGGGTCAAGCGCTTCCCCTTCGCCCCCTGGTTCGAGCTGCCCGAGCGGCTCCGGGACCTCGACGTGAACCTGGCTCCCCTGCAGCCGGGCAGTCGGTTCAACGATGCGAAGAGCGCCATCAAGTGGCTCGAGGCGGCACTCGTCGACACGCCCACGATCGCCAGCCCGTCGGCGCCGTTCACCCAGGTCATCGACCACGGCAGCACCGGCTGGCTGGCCGACCAGCCGACGGAGTGGGTCGATGCGCTGTCCGAGGCGCTCGCCAGTGCGTCGGAGCGGCGGCGGGTCGGCGCCGCCGCCCGTCGACGCGCGCTGCTCGGCTGGTCGCCCCACCTGCAGGGCGAGCGCTACCTCCACATCCTCGCTGCGGTGACCGAACGGGCCGCCGATGGTGGCCGCCCGTCGTCGCCCAGGTGGACCGCCGTGGCCAACGAGGAGCCGGTCCTGCCTTCTCCCACGCCGCTCGAGGACTACCCGCCGTCGACGACGATCGACATCGCTCCTGCGGCCCCCGCCATCCCGGCGCGCCGGTCGCTCACTCGACGGGTCGGGCACGGGGCCCGCCTGGTGCGGACCCGCCAGCAGGAGGAGGGATGGCGAGCCACCGCGGCGGCCATCGGCCGGGTGGTGCGCCGACGCCTCAGCGGTACCAGATGACGTCGGGGGTGGAGCCGGCCTGGTGCCACAGGATGCCGTCCTGGCCGCCGGCGCTGAACGCCCCCACCACGGGCTGGTGCTGGAGGGGCAGGGCCAGGCCGCTCGACGTGGCGGACCGGCCTGCGTTCCAGCGCCACCAGTAGTCACCGGGCGGCCCGGCGGCGTACCAGACGACATCGTCGCGCCCGTCGCCCTGGAGGTCGGCGACGACGGGGGTGTAGGTGGCCGCGACCGCGGTGGCGCTGTCGGCGAAGGAACCGCCCGACCCGCCGAACCAGATGGCATCCGGTGGGGACCCGGGGGCGTACCAGAAGATGTCGTCGCAGCAGTCGCCATCGAAGTTGCCGACCAGCGGCTGGTAGAGGCCGCTGACGCGCTGCTGCAGGCTCAGGTGACCGCTCGCGATCCGGTGCAGCCAGAGGTGGTCAGCGGCAGGACCCGGGGCGTACCAGAAGATGTCGTCGCGACCGTTCCCGTCGAAGTCACCCACGAAGGGGAGGTACTGCCCCGACACGCTGCGGGCCGACGCCACGAACCCCCCCGCCTGCCACCGCCACAACGAGTCGCTGAGACCCCCTGGGCCGTACCAGAAGACCTCCATCTGATCGTTGCCGTCGGTGTCGAGCATCAGCGGGATCCGACCGGCCCCCGGGGAGAGCGCCAGCGAGGAGAAGGAGCCGTCGCCCTGGGATCGCCACAGGTAGGCGGCTCCCGTCGAACGGGCGTACCAGAGGACGTCGTCGCGCCCGTCGCCGTCGACGTCGCCCGTCAGGACGTGGTCGTAGGTGCCGTTGATCGATGCCGCTCGGGAGGAGAACGACCCGCTCCCGCCACCCAGCCAGACGACGTCGGGGGACGACCCCGGGCCGTACCACAGCACGTCGCCGCGACCGTCGCCGGTGGCATCGAGGCTGAACGCCCGGTAGGTGCCGTTGACGGAGATCGACCCGGCGCTGATGCCGGGCGGCGCCTGGGGGACGCAGGCGCCGCGCCCGGTGGTGAGATCGCAGAGCGCCGAGCTCGTCTCCCACGTGAGCCCGGAGCCGGCCTGGTCGGTGCGGTAGCGGGCGTTGCGCCCGAGGGTGCGGCTGGCCGACAACGAGATGGAGTACCCGGAGTCGGCGCTGAGCCAGTGCCGGTGCTCGCGACCATCGAGCTCGAAGACGTAGAACGGGGTGGACAGCGGCGCCGGCGCCTTGGTGGGGTTGCCATCGTTGGGGTTCAGCGACACCCACCACCGGGCCCCCTGGGCGGCGTTCGGGTCGACGTAGGCGCAGGCCAGCTGCCCGCGGCCGGGGAGCGCACAGGTGCGCTCCTTCGCACCGCCGAGGCGACCGATGCCGTCGAGGAGGCGCATCTGGCCGAAGCCGTTCTGGATGAGCTGCTGGAAGACGGTCTCGCAGCCGCTCGACGCGCAACCCACCCAGTCGCCCCAGGAGGCCTTGCGCGCGTTGAGGTCGCTCTGGCCTGCTGCCTTCGCGTTGCAGTAGCGGGTGAGGACGCGGGCCGCCACGGTGGGGGCGATCACACGGGCGTCCATCCGCTCCACCGCTGTGTAGGGAGCACCGAGGCCGGCGCTGTCGTACTGCCAGATGCCGATGCCGGGGTGCCAGAAGGCCCGGGGATAGGAGGTGTAGGGGTTCCGCTGGGCGTAGAGGGAGCGGTTGGCACCCAGGTTGGATGTCGTGGAGGGGTAGGAGGGGTTCCACTCGTCGTAGCGCGACAGCGTCATCGGAGCCGGCGCCGACGACGGCGAGGTCGCACCGGACGACTCGAAGAAGATGGGCGAGAGCACCAGCGCCTTGAGACCGTTGTTGCTCACCGCGCAGGGGCGGGCGGCGGCGGCCACGGCGGCCTCGATGTCCTCATAGGCCTCACGGCTGAAGTAGCGCTCCGGCGGCGTGGAGGCGGCCGTCACGCCGCTGGCCTGCTGCTCCTGCCCCACCGGCGCAGGTTCGGGCACGCCAGCCGGCGGCGGATCCGGCTCGGCACCGACCGGTATGCCATCGATGGCGCCGGGCGGGGGGACGTCCTGGGCGGCCGCGGCAGTGGCACCGACCGAGAGACCGAGCACCAGCAGGAACGGGACGAAGAGGCGGGGGAGGCGGCGACGCATGAGATGGTGTCCGGGAGGGACCGCGTGCACCGTACCGCAGCGCCCTCGCCGGATCAGGGCACCGATCGACGGTTTTGGGCCTGTTGTGACAGGCTGGCTCAAGAGCCCTGGCCGGCCTGCCGATGCCCAGGGTGATGGAACACACCGCTGCTCCCCCCCGCCTCACTCGTGTCGTCGCCATGCTGCTCGCACTGGTCCTGGCCTGGTCGGGCCTCACGCTCATCACCGCCGCCCCCGCCACCGCGTCGACCGCCACCGATGAGTCGCAGTTCCTGACCAAGCTCAACCAGGAGCGGGTGCTCCGCGGGCTCCCAGCGCTCGTGTCCGACAGCAAGCTGGCCCCCACCTCTCGGAGCTGGTCGGCCAACATGGGCAGCCAGAACCGCCTCTACCACGACCCGAACCTCGCCGCCGTGGCCGCCTCGGTCGAGCCCAACTGGCGCGGCGTCGGCGAGAACGTGGGCGTCGGCTATGGCGTGCAGAGTCTGCACGACGCCTTCATGGGGTCTCCCGGGCACCGTGCCAACGTCCTCTCCTCGAAGTTCAACCGCGTGGGGATCGGCGTGGCCTACGCCAACGGGAAGACCTGGGTGACGGTGCGGTTCCTCCAGGGCCCCGCCATCGCCGGCTCGACGGGCCTCGGCCCGCCTCCCCCGCCCCCCGGCGTGCGCTCGATCCTCACCGGCGACTTCGACGGCGACCAGCACGACGACGTCCTCACCTACGGGCCCGGCTCGGCCCCCGACGAGCTCTGGTTCGGGCGCTCCGACGGGCGCCTGCGCAAGGTGTCGACGACCATCAACGGCCACTACCGGCCGCTCGCCGGCGACTTCGACGGCGACGGCAAGACCGAGATCATCTGGTACGCCCCGGGCGGGACCCAGGACTACATCTGGGAGTGGCAAGACGGCGGTGGCTGGAGCTCCACGCCCACCACCATCAACGGCAGCTACGCTCCGGTGGTCGGCAACTTCGACGGTGATCGCACCGACGACATCCTCTGGTACGCCCCGGGGTCCGCTGGCGACTACTACTGGTACGGCAACACCTCGGGGGGCTTCTCCTCGGTGGCCACCACGATCAACGGCTGGTACAGGCCCATCATCGGGGACCTCGACGGCAACGGCGGCGACGACATCTTCTGGTATGCCCCGGGCGGCTCGGCTGACTGGATCTGGTACTCCGTGAAGCAGCGGGGCGCCTACGGCAACACCGCCACCACCGTGAACGGCCACTACAACGCCTTCGCCGGCAACGTGAACGGCGACGCCACCGACGACATCTTCTGGTACGCCCCGGGCAGTGCGGGTGACTTCCTCTGGTTCATGAGCACCACGCGAGGCCGATACTCCTCCGTCGCACGGACGGTCAACGGGCAGTACCTGCCGGCGGCCGCCGACATCAACGGCGACGGAGCCGACGACATCGTGTGGTTCT
The DNA here is from genome assembly GCA_051306055.1 of Acidimicrobiales bacterium. Taxonomy (GTDB): domain Bacteria; phylum Actinomycetota; class Acidimicrobiia; order Acidimicrobiales; family VFJN01; genus VFJN01. Next base: position 8,326 of record JBPPMN010000003.1, on the reverse strand, counting down.
CGCCCAGCTACCTGTCCGGCGACCCGATCTGGTTCGGCCAGCACAACTCGACGGGCTACGTGAACTCGTCGGTGCAGGCGGGCTGAGCCCGCCGGCGCAGGGCCAGCGAGCCCAGCGCCGCGCCGCCGGCGTCGACCAGCACGAAGGCCAGGCGAGCGGCGACGGCCACCGTGGCGGCGATGCCCGGGTCCAGCGATCCGGCGGCCGCCACGAACGTGGCTTCACGCACGCCGATGCCGCCGGGGACGGGGACCAGGACGAACCCCACCACCCAGGAGAGCACGGCCGCCACCAGCACCTCGCCCACAGGGGCGCTGGGATCCAGGGCACGGGCGAAGGCCCAGGTCGCCAGCCCGATGGTCAGCCAGGCCGGCACGTAGCGCGCCACCAGGCCGACCGACGTGCGCCAGGCAGGGATGACCAAGCCCACAGGCCGCTTGACCAGCCGCTCCACGAGGCCGACGGCCAGGCGCAGCACGGCGGGGTGCAGGGCGGAAAGGCCGAGCGGGAGCAGGAGCAGCACCGCCAGCGGGCCCGAGTCGTCGCTCCCCCGGAGCAGGACGGGCAAGCCCGCTGAGACGACGAGCATGGCGCTGAGGTAGAGGGTGGCGAGGGAGAGAGCGACGCTGCTGTAGGCCGCGGCCCGACCCACCCCCCAGCGGCGCGCCAGCTCGCCACGCCCGAGGATCGGCCACACCCCGCCTGGCAGGTACTTGCCCAGCTCCCCGACGTAGTAGCGGGCCACCACCTGGCCCATCGGGAGGTCGTCGCCGAGGGCACGGATGGCGTGCTGCCAGGGGACGGCGATCGCCGTCATGCCGAGGGCTGCCAGAAGCACACCGAGGGTCAACCACCCCGGCGAGGCCGTGGCCAGGGCGTCGCCGATGGCTCGGCGTTCGCGCAGCAGCGTGCGCACGACCAGCGCCACGGCGACGCCGCCGATGGCCAGTCCCAGCAGCGTGGTGCCCGCGACAGCACGGCGGGAGGATCCAGGGGTGGCCATCGAGCCGCCATCCTCGCGGACGCGGCCTCGGCGCGGCGCGATCGGGGCTGTCAGCCTCTGGCTGGGCTCAGCGGGTGCGGCATGCAGAGGTCATCGAGCTCAGCGACCACGATGCGGTCGCGGTTCTCCCAGGTGACCTCGTTGGTCGGGTCCTTGCGGACCTTGAACTCGCGGAACGACTGCTCGAGGCTGTCGTAGGCCAGCAGGCGCCCGATCAGCGGATCGCCCAGGCCGAGGAGCAGCTTGATGGTCTCGATGGCCTGGATCGAGCCCACGATGCCGGGGAGCACGCCCAGCACGCCGGCCTCGGCACAGCTGGGGGCCAGCTCGGCGGGCGGCGGCTCGGGGACCATGTCGCGGTAGGTCGGGCCGTTCTTCGGATCGAAGACGGTGACCATCCCTTCGAACCGGAAGATGGAGCCGTGCACCACCGGGATCCCGAGCTTCACCGAGGCGTCGTTGACCAGGAAGCGGGTGGGGAAGTTGTCGGTGCCGTCGACGATCACGTCCCAACCCGGGAGGATGTCCATCACGTTGTCGGCGCCGAGGCGTACGTCGAAGGACACGACGTTCACGTCGGGGTTGAGCAGCGTGAGGGTCTTCTTGGCGGAGTCGACCTTGCGGTCGCCGATCCGCTCGACGTTGTGGAGGATCTGGCGCTGCAGGTTCGACTCGTCGACGACGTCCATGTCGATGATGCCGATGGTGCCCACTCCGGCGGCGGCCAGGTAGAGGGCGGCCGGCGAGCCGAGGCCGCCGGCGCCCAGCAGGAGCACCTTGGCGTCGAGCAGGGCCAGCTGACCGTCGATGTCGACCTCGGGCAGGAGCAGGTGCCGCTGGTAGCGGTTCCGCTGCTCGGGGGTGAGGCTGCGCGGCGCCGCCCACTCCCGGCTCTCGTCCTTCCACTTGTTGAACCCACCTGCCATGGAGGCGACGTCGGAGTAGCCGAGCTCGGCCATGGTCTTGGCGGCGAAGGCCGACCGCACGCCGGAGGCGCAGTGGATGATGATCGGCGTCGACTTGTCGGCGATGCGCCCCTCGATGGCGCCTTCGAGGGTGCCGCGGGCGATGTGCAGCGCGCCCGGGATGGCTCCCTGCTCGTGCTCCTCGGGCTCGCGCACGTCGAGGATCACCGTGCTGGGGTGCTGCCGGGCGTCGTCGGCCTCGGCGGTGTCGACCTCGCGGATCTCGGCCTTCGTGGCGGCCAGGAGGTCTCGGAAGCTGGGCATGGCTGTTCGTCCTCGTCTCGCGTGGTGCTGCGGTCAAAACCCTACCGGTGGGGTCAACAATCAGGCCAGCGACGGGATTCCCGTGACGAGCGCAGGCAGGATCTCGCTGATCGATCCCTGGAGCACGGCGTCGGCCAGGTCGTCCATCGCCGTCGGGGAGCCGTTGACGATCACCACCCGGGCGCCGTGGGAGACCGCGATCGGCACCACCTCGGCGATGGGGAACACGCCCAGCGTCGACCCCACGGCGAGCAGCACCTGGCTCCGACGAGCGGCGGCATCGGCCCGGGCCAGGTCGGCGGGCACCAGCGGCTGCCCGAAGCTGATGGTGGCCGACTTGAGGATCCCTCCGCACAGGAGGCACGGCGGGTCGTCCTCCCCGGCCCGCACCCGGTCGATCGCCACCTCCATGGGTCCCCGGTCACCGCAGTCGAGGCAGGCGTAGGCCTGGGTGGTGCCGTGGACCTCCACCACGCGGGCCGGGTCGGAGCCGGCCTTCTGGTGGAGCCCGTCGATGTTCTGGGTGATGAGGGTGTCGAGGCGCCCGGTGCGCTCGAGGTCGACCACGGCGCGATGTCCGGCGTTGGGCTCCGGTGTCGCCGCTGGAGCCGCCACGCGGCGGCGCCAGGCCCGTCGGCGCACCTCGGGGTCGCCGAGGTAGTGGTCGATGTGCGAGGCCCTCTCGGCCGCCGGGTCCTTCGTCCAGAGACCCTGGGGGCCGCGGAAGTCGGAGATGCCGCTGTCGGTGCTGATGCCGGCGCCGGTGAGCACCACCACCCGCTCGGCTCGCCCCAGCCATCCCCGCACCTCGTCGATGTCGGCCACGTGTGGGAGGGTAGCCCTTGACGAGGCACTGAAACACATCGAAACTGCACGACAATGGTTCACGAGGATCAACCTGCAGGAGGCCCCATGCCCGCTCTGCCCACCTTCCCGATCCCCTCCCTCAGGGTGCGGGCCTGGCCCGACTCGGTGATCGACGCGGTCGGCCACGATCTGCGCTCGGCCTACGTCGAGCAGTTCTGGTTGGGGATCCTCGGCCCCACCTCCACCCTGCTCCTGCGTCGCCTGGCCACGGGGCTCGACGCCTCCCCCGATGGCTTCGAGCTCGACCTGCCGGCCACCGCCGCCGAGCTGGGGATCGGCCATCGCTCGGGACGGCACGCCCCGTTCCTGCGCTCGATCGAGCGGTGCTGCCGCTTCGGCGCCACCCGCGTGGTGGGCGATGACCTCCTCCAGGTGCGCCGGAAGCTGCCGCCGCTGAGCCGACTGCAGGTGGCCCGCCTGCCCCGCGGCCTGCAAGAGGCGCACCAGGTGTGGCTGGCCGGCCCGTCCATCGCGCCGCCGGCCGCCGAGCCCGCCGACGTGCGGGAGCGGGCCCGCGGCCTGGCCCTGTCGCTGCTCGAGGCGCACGACGACCCCAAGGCGACCGAGCGCCAGCTCCACCGGTGGGGGCTCCACCCGGCTCTGGCCCACGATGCCGTGGCCTGGGCCACCGCCCACCGCAGCCGGTCGGTGGCGCCGAGCGAGCACACCTCGCGCCCACCCGAGGCCGCCTGAGCGGGCTGGGCGGGGACGCCCCTAGGGTGCCTCCACCGACGACCACCACACCGGCGTCGTCGTCTGCGCAGCGTTGAACCACACGATGTCGTCTCCTCCGCTGGCGTCGAAGTCGGCCACCAGGGGGCTGTAGGTCCCCGACACGGTGATCGGGCGCGACACGGGCCCGCCGGCCGGCCGGCCGAACCACACCGAGTCCCCCGCGGGACCAGGGGCGTACCAGATCACCTCGTCGTAGGAGTCGCCGTCGAGATCTCCCACCTGGGGCTGGTAGGTCCCCTGGATCGAGAGCCCGAGCTGGCCGAAGCCGGCTCTCGCTCCGCCGCCGCCGACACCACCGCCACCGACCCAGAGGTAGTCGGCGCCCGAACCGGGCCGGTAGAGCAGCAGGTCGTCGGCCGACGACCCGGTGAGGTTGGCCACGATGGGGAGGTAGCTGCCGCTGATGGCGAGGTTCCGCCGCAGCAGGCTGCCCTTGGTCGTCGTGCCCAGCCACACGGCATCGGTGGCCGCTCCGGGCCCATGGAGGAAGATGTCGTCGCGCCCGTCGTCGTTGAAGTCGCCGACCGCCGCTCGGCGGGGGCCCACCGACGTCGCGCCCCGCGAGACGAACCCAGCGGTGCCGCCATACCAGATGTAGTCGGCCCCCGAGCCGGGCGCGAACCAGAAGATGTCGTCCCACCCGTCGCCGTCGAAGTCGCCCACGTGCGGCTCGAACGTGCCGTTCACGCTGACCGGCGACGACGCAAAGGTGCGGTCACCCTGCCCGGCCCAGACGAAGTCGGGGGCCGAGCCCGGCGCGTACCAGAAGATGTCGTCGGGACCGTCCTTGGCGCCCCGGAAGCTGCCCGCCACAGGGAGGTAGCTCCCCCCGACGGTGTGGCTGCGGAGGTCGAACCGCCAGTCGGGGCGTCCGTAGGCCACGCGATCGGCCGATCCCCCGGGGCCGTGGGCGAGCACATCGGCTCGACCATCGCCATCGAAGTCGCCGACCGCTGAACGGGCCGTGCCGGCGATGGCGGCCTGCCCGGGGAACAGGACCTGGGCCGGGAGGACCTCCGAGGCCGGCCGCAGCAGCAGGCGGCGGTAGGTGCGATCCCCCTCCTGCACCGGGACGCCGCCGGCCTGGAGCAGCCAGGTGCGCTGGGCCAGCGACGCCTTGGGGTGCTCCTGCGCCACCAGGGCGTAGGCGCCGGCGACGTGGGGGGCCGAGAACGAGGTGCCGGCCCAGCTGGTGCTCGGGCTTCCAGGGATGGAGAGCTTCGAGCCTGCTGTGCGGGTGCCAGGCGCCAGCAGGTCGAGGAACGCGCTCCGGTTGCTGAAGCCCGCGATGGTGTCGGTGGTTGTGTGGGTCGAGCCCACCGACACGGCGGAGGAGATGCAGGCCGGGAAGCCGAGCGCGTTGCTGCTGCCGTTGTTGCCCGCCGCCACCGCGGTGGCGACGTCGTGCACGGCCAGGGCATCGAACAGATCTCGGAAGGCCGGGCCGAAGAGCGGGGAGTGGGTGTCGCAGGTGCCGCTGAAGAGCGCTCCTGCCGAGACCGAGAGGTTCACCGCCGCCACGTCGAGGCCGCTCTCGACCAGCTCCAAGGCGTGCGCGATGGCCAGATACAGGTCGACGATGTCGGCCTCCGCTCCGGTGGGCTCGAAGACCCTGATGGCGTAGACCCCGGCGTCAGGCGCGACACCTGGGGTCGCGCCATCCCCGGCGGCCACCGCGGCCACCGCTGTGCCGTGGTCGCAGGCGGCCCCCCCGAGGTGGCAGGGCCGCGCCGCCTGCGCATCGAGCACGTCGTCGGGCTCGCAGATCCCGAGGTCGAAGCAGTGCTGCGAGAAGGCCGACTCGTCGTCGTCGTCGGGGCCGCAGTGGCCCTCGGTGCCGAGCTGGGTGGATGAGACCGCGAAGCAGGCCTGACCCACGAGGTCGCCGCCGAAGCCGGCCGCCACGCCCGTGTCGATGACCACGATCACCTTGCCCGCACCCCGGAAGCCGGCGGCCCAGCGCGCCGGCGCACCCACCCGGGGCACCGACGTGGCCAGCCCCGGCGTCACCGAGGCACGCCCCCGCTCGAGCACCGCCGTCACCCGGGGGTCGGCCTCGAGGGCGGCCACACCGGCCGCCGGGACCGACAGCTCCGTGACCTCCGCCGGTCGCACCGGTTCGCCCGCCGGCTCCTGGGCCCCCACGGAGCGGGCCACCTCCGGCGCGTCGGCCGGATCCGCCACCTGCACGACCACTCGCCGCTCGTCGCCGGCGGGGGGCGCGGCCTCGGCCGGCGGTGTCGGATCCTGGGCGCCGGCGGGGGCGACCAGCGCGACCGCGACGAACACGGCGAGGAGCAGGACGGACAGGCGATGGCGGTAGGACAAGGTGCTCCTCAGTTGGACCCGATGATGGTACCCATCGGCACCTCGGGCCCGGAGGTCAAGCCTCCGCGCGCTTGGGCTTGGCGAAGCTGTTGCACAGCTCCACCAGCGTGCGGACACCGAAGCCGGTGCCGCCCTTCACCACCTCACCGTCGATCTCGGTGGCGTCGGCCGGGCCCGCGATGTCGAGGTGGACCCAGGGGATGTCGTCGGCCACGAACTCCTGCAGGAACACCCCGGCGGCCAGGGCCCCGCCGTAGCGGCTGCTGGTGATGTTCTTGAGGTCGGCCAGGTCGCTCTCGATCCTGCCCTTGAAGTGGTCGGGCAGCGGGAGGGGCCACACCGACTCACCGGCGTCGTCGGCCGCGCCCCGCACCTGGTCGACCCAGCCGCGGTGGTTGCCCATGAGCCCCGCGATGCGGTCGCCCAGGGCCACCATGCAGGCACCGGTGAGGGTGGCCAGGTCGATGATGGCGTCGGGCTGCTCCTCGCTGGCCAGGGCCAGGGCGTCGGCCAGGATCAGGCGCCCCTCGGCGTCGGTGTTGAGCACCTCGACGGTCTTGCCGTTGCGGATGGTGAGCACGTCGCCCACCCGCGTGGCATCCGGGCCGGGCATGTTGTCGGTGAGGGGGACGAAGCCCAGCACGCGGACCTTGCTGCCCACCGCGGCAAGCGCCTTGAATGCCCCCAGCACGGCGGCGGCGCCGCCCATGTCGAGCTTCATTCGGGCCATGCCGTCGGATGGCTTCAGCGAGAGGCCGCCCGAGTCGAAGGTGATCCCCTTCCCCACCAGCGCCACGGTGCTGCGGGCCTTCTCCGGCTCGTAGCGCAGCAGCAGGAACCGTGGCCCCTGGGTGGACCCGCGGTTGACGCCGAGCACGCCGCCGAGCCGCTCGGCCTTGATGGCCTTCTCGTCCCACACCGTGACCTCGAAGCCACAGCGCTCGGCCTCCTTCACCACCCGCTGGGCCAGCTTCGGAGGGGTGAGCGAACCCCCGGGCTCGTTGCCGAGGTCGCGTGCCCAGCAGACGGCCTCCGCCACCGCCAGGCCCCGGTCGACGGCGGCCTGGGTGCGCTGGCCGCCACCGGCGACCAGCACCACGTGCGCCAGCGCGCTCGGCGTGGGAGCGGACTTGAAGGCCGAGTACTGGTACCCCCCGAGCACCAGCCCCTCCACCACGGCCTGGGCGGCCTTCGGCACGGCGAGGCCATCGGGCAGCGAGCCGAGGAGATCGACCACGAGGCGGGGGCACCGCTTGGCCGCTCGGGCCAGGGCCCCGGCGGCGTGGCGCAAGGCGGCGGTGTCGAGTCGCTCGGCCGCGCCGAGGCCCACCACGAACCGGGCGGTGCCGCCCGGCCCGGGGACCACCCGAACGTCACCCCGCTTGGCTTCGAAGCCCTGCGCGCCGAGGAAGGCCAGGTCGCCACCGGCGTCGCCCGGCTCAGTTCCGGTGAGCACCCCCACCGCCACCGCCGGGGCGTCGTCGGGGACGGAGCGGGTCAGCTCGAAGGTGAGGGGCATGGGTTCCTCCAGGGTTCAACGGGCTCGGGTGGGCAGGGGCTCGTCCTCCGCCCAGCGGGCGAGGATCCACAGCAACGAGGACAGGCGGTTGAGGTAGGGGACCACCTGGGATCCGGCCTCGGCCACCGCAGCCGCCGAGCGCTCGGCTCGGCGCACGACGGTGCGGGCGAGGTCGAGGGCGGCCGAGGTGCGGTCCTGGCCGGGCACCACGAACTCGGTGGGCAGGTCGAAGCGGCTGGTGATGTCGACGATCACCACCTCGAGGGCCTCCACCATCCCGGCGGTCACCAGGCTCTGGCCGGGCGTGAGCTTCGAGCGGTTCGGGGCGTCGGTGGCCACCTCGGCCATCAGGATCCACAGGTCGCGGGCGCAGGCGGTGAGGATGACATCGAGCTCGGAGCCGCCGGCCGCCTCCGCCCGGGCCAGCCCGATGGCGGCCTGGGCCTCGTCGGCGTCGCCCAGCGCGGCGAAGCGGGCCGAGGCCTTGGGGGCCCGCCCCCCGTAGAGCAGACCAGTGGTGCCGTCGTCGCCCTTCCCGGTCCACAACCTCGTCACGACCGCACCCTACCGGCGTGGGCCCAGCGCCTCCGGGACGTCACCAGGTGTCGATGTTGGGGCGCTTCTTGCCCGGGCGCGACGGCGACG
>JBPPMN010000367.1:0-6274 GCA_051306055.1 Acidimicrobiales bacterium | reverse complement strand
TCGCAGCGGGACGGGAGCGGGGCGCAGAGCGCTGGGGAGGGGGACGACGCTCGGGCCTGAGGGCAGGTGGGCGAATGCCCGGGACCCCAGGCTAGGGGTCAGATCCGGCGTCGCTCCATCGCGCCGGCCCCGACCACGGCCACCGCCACCGCCAGGATCGACGCGGCGCCGATGGCGGCGCCCTCCAGCGCGGCGTCGTCGACGAACGTGCCCGACCACGGACCCCCCTCGGCCACGACGAGGAGCAGGGCGGCGGCACCGGCCACGGCGGCCGTGACGTCGAGCGCCCGCTCCCAGCCCGCCCGCGCACGCCACCGACCGACCACGAAGGCCAGGGCAGCGGCGGTGAGGGCGGCCAGGGCCCGCGCCCACAGCGCACCGCCGGGTGCGGGGCCGGCCACCACCACCGCCGCGGCGAGGCCGAGGGCCGCCGATGCCAGCAGCCGCTCCACCATCGCCCGGGCCCCAGCGCGGGCCGACGACGGCTCAGGTTCCGCTCGCAGCACCCGCCGCTGGCCGACGGGAGGCGGGCGCAGCACCACCGGGGTCGGTCCCGGTGGGGACGGGGCCCGTGGGCTGGCCGCCACCACCGCCAGCGCACCCAGCCAGGCGCTGGCGGCGAGGGTCACCGGCTCCACGATGCCGGCCGGACCCAGCACGGCCTGGGCCCCGGCCACGTCGACCAGCGCGGATGAGCTCCACCGCCCGGCGCAGGCAGCCAGGCCCAGAACCACCCCGAGCGCAGGCAGGGGACGCCACGCGACCAGGACCAGGACCGCGGCCAGCACCAGCAGATCGCCCTGCGACAGAGAGGCCAGCACCACCGCAGCACCGGCCGCCCCCAGCCGGACCGGGGCCGGCAGGGTCACCCGCGGCCGAGCTCGAACGAGCGGGCCAGGTGGTTCCAGGAGCACGACGGGCACACCTCGACCACGTAGGCCGCCAGCTTCGGGCGCCCCTTGGCCAGCTTGGCCAGCTCGCCCTTCGACGTGATGCAGCGGCCCGAGGCGGGCAACCGGGCGCCGAAGGCGTAGGTGACGAGGACGATGTTGTCCTCCTCGCAGATGGGACAGAGCATCGAGGTGGGCTCGTTGGCCGACTGGGCCGCCCGGCGGAGCTCCGGGTGGGCGTCGCACACCTCGTGGCGGGCCAGGCGGCCCTTGCGGAACTCGCTCACCACTCCCATGCGGGCCAGCCGGTAGTCGATCTCGCCGCCGGCGCGCTGCTGCCCGGAGCCACGGATGGCATCGGGCCGGAAGGTCATCCCAGGAGGCTACCGACGGCGCCCTGCCGCTGCCCGTGACCGACGTCACGCACCCCCAGGGGTTGACGGGAGGTCGTTCGTCGTACACTCTGCCGTTACATCGATTCGATACATCACTCCGATGCAGCGATCGATCCCCCCCCCCTCTCATGATCGACCTCGCCATCCTCGGACTGCTCACCGAGCAGGAGCTCCACGGCTACGAGCTCAAGAAGCGGCTCAGTGAGCTGCTGTCCAACCGCGCCTCGGTGAGCTTCGGCTCGCTCTACCCAGCACTGGCCCGTCTCGAGGCCCAAGGGGCCGTGAAGGCGGTGGAGCAGCGCACCACCGTGCCGTCGGCGCCCATGAGCGGATCGCTGGCCGGCGAGCTGGCGGCCTTCAAGGCCCGGGTGCGCGAGAGCAGCCTGGTGAAGGGCACCGGTCGCGGCAAGAAGGTCTACGGCCTCACCGACCTCGGTCGCGAGCGGCTCGTGGAGCTGCTGTCCGACCCCGACGTGAGCGACGACCGCTCCTTCACGCTGCGGGTCGCCTTCGCCCGCCACCTCGAGCCCGCAGCCCGCCTCGAGCTCTTCGAGCGCCGCCGCACCGAGCTGCTCGGCCGGCGTGATGCGCTGGCCCGCCGCGCGTCGACCCGGCGCAGCGACCGCTACCTCGGCGCCCTCCACGAGCGCGACGCCGACCACCTCGTCCACGACCTCGCCTGGCTCGATCGCCTGATCGACGCCGAGCGCACCACATCCAAGCAATCCACGGAGGAAGACACATGACCGAGCGCAGCGAGGTCCAACAAGCACAGAGCATTGCCCGACCCGAAGGGGCGAACCGGTCCCACGGGCGCCCGAAGGGTGCCCCCCAAACCGGAATCCGCCTCGCCATCGCCGGCATGGGCAACTGCGCCAGCTCGCTGGTCCAGGGACTCACCTACTACCAGGACGCGGATCCGGCCGACCGGGTGCCGGGGCTGATGCACGTCGACCTCGGCGGCTACCACATCCGCGACATCGAGCTCGTGGCCGCCTTCGACGTCGACGCCACCAAGGTGGGCCTCGACGCCTCCAAGGCGCTCCTCGCCGACATCAACAACACGATCAAGTTCGCCGAGGTGCCCCACCTCGGCGTGCAGGTGATGCGGGGCCCGACCCTCGACGGGTTCGGCGAGTTCTACCGCGAGGTGGCCGAGGAGAGCCCGGCCGAGCCGGTCGACGTGGCCCAGGTGCTGCGCGACTCCAAGGCCGACGTGCTGGTGAGCTACCTCCCCGTCGGCTCCGAAGAGGCCCAGCGCTACTACGCCCAGGCGTGCCTCGACGCCGGCGTGGCCTTTGTGAACGCCATCCCCGTGTTCATCGCCTCCGACCCCGAGTGGGCCGAGAAGTTCCGGGCCGCCGGCGTGCCGATCGTGGGCGACGACATCAAGAGCCAGGTGGGCGCCACCATCGTCCACCGCACGCTGGCCCGCCTCTTCGAGGACCGCGGCACCACCATCGACCACACGTACCAGCTGAACTTCGGCGGGAACATGGACTTCATGAACATGCTGGAGCGCAAGCGCCTGAAGTCGAAGAAGATCTCCAAGACGCAGTCGGTCACCAGCCAGATCGACCAGGGCATCACCGACCGCGACGTGCACATCGGCCCGTCGGACCACGTGCCGTGGCTCGAGGACCGCAAGTGGGCGATGATCCGCCTCGAGGGACGCAACTTCGGCGACGTGCCCCTCACGGTCGAGCTCAAGCTCGAGGTGCACGACTCCCCCAACTCGGCCGGCGTGATCATCGACGCCGTGCGCTGCGCCAAGATCGGCCTCGATCGCGGCATGGGCGGCCCCCTCGAGGGCCCGAGCGCCTACTTCATGAAGAGCCCCGGCAAGCAGTACCGCGACGAAGAGGCCCACCGCCTCGTCGAGGCCTACGCCAAGGGCGAAGCCGACCTCAAGTAGTCCCTGCGCTCGGCGCAGCGCACGGCCCGGTCTTCTGGACCGGGCCGTGTCGCGCCCGGCGGGGCCCGCCTCGCTCGCCATCGCGGGCCAGACTGTCGCCATGGCCAGATTCACCGCTGCCGCTCCTGCCGGGCTGGGGCTTCCCACCGACGTCGTCACCTACGGGCCCGACGTGGCCCGGGAGGACACGCTCAAGCTGCTCGGTCACGTCGACGGCAAGCGGATCCTCGACCTCGGGTGCGGCGCCGGGCACAACGCCATCGCCCTGGCCCACCAAGGCGCCCGGGTGATCGCCGTCGACGAGTCCTCCGACCAGATCGCCGAAGCCCGCGCCGAGGCCGACCGCGCCGGCGTGAAGCTCGAGCTGCACCACTCCCCCTTGGCCGAGCTGGCCTTCATCCGCGCCGACACCATCGACGCTGCGGTGTCGGTGTTCGGCCTGGCCCCCATCGACGACATCGACCGCGTCTTCCGCCAGGTCGACCGCGTGCTGCGCCCCGAGCACCCGCTGGTGCTGTCGCTCCCCCACCCGGCCTCGGCCATGGTCGACCCGGCCGACCACGAGCGCCGCGTGAAACGCTCCTACTGGGACCCGGCACCCGTCGAGGGCGATGTGCCCCGCACCATCGGTGCGGTGTTCACGGCGCTGGGCCGGGCCAACTTCCGGGTCGACACCGTGCTCGAGCCCGAGCCGCCCACCAGCGGCCCCCGCACACCTCACTGGCACGACGCCATGCGGCTCATCCCCACCACCTTGATCATCCGGGCCCGCAAGCAGGGCATCTGACCCTTCTTCCGGGACGACCGTCGTGAGCCCTGGGCTGCTGGTCCTCCTGGGCGGCATCGTGGTGACCGGCGCCGCCTGGCTGCTCGATCGCCGACGCCGGGCCTACACCGACCGGGCCACCACCCCTGCGGCGGCCGTGTTCGCCGGACGCAACGAGGTGAAGGGCCGGGCCTGGGCCGAGGCGCCGCTCACCGCGCACCGCACGCAGCTGGCCACCGTGTGGTGGGACTACCAGCTCGAGGAGGAGCGCACCCACACCCGCACGGTCACCTCCACCGACTCCAAGGGCAACACCCAGTCCCGCACGGAGACCTACCAGCAGTGGCACGACATCGACGCCAGGTCGGGAGCGCTGCCGTCCTTCGAGGTCGTCGACGCCACTGGATCGGTCACCGTCCGCCTCGCCGGCGCCCGGGTGGTGCCCCGCGAGGTCCACCGCGACGTGTTCAAGGACACCCGCGACGACCGCGGGTTCCTCGGCAAGCTCTTCGACAACCGCACGGGCCGCTACCGGGAGACCGAGCGGGCGGTGGTCACCGGCGACACGCTGTTCGTCGTGGGTGAGGCCCAGCTCGACGCCGAGACGGCGACGCCGGTGCTCGCCGGTGGGCCACTGGTGTCGACCCGCTCGGAGGCGTCGCACACCGGCCGCCTCGGCGCCGCCGTGGTGGTGCTGGTGCTGGTCGCCGCCGGCGCCCTCGGCATGGGCACCGCGCTCGCCCTCGCCGGCCCCACCGATCCCTCACCCGTCGAGGTGGCGGTGGCGGTGGCCGTGCCGGCGCTGGCCCTGCTGGTGGCGTGGACGGTCACCACCTACAACCGCCTGCACCTCATGGCCCAGAGCATCCGACGGGCATGGAGCCTGATCGACGTCCAGCTGGCCCGACGGCACGACCTCGTCCCGGCCCTGGCTCGAGCGGTGGCCGCCCACGCCGCGCACGAACGCTCGGTCCTCGAGGCGGTGACGCTCGGGCGATGGGAGGCGGGAGAGGACCGGCACGCGCCGGAGCTCAGTCGCGAGGCCAGCCAGCAGACCGCCGCGCTGCAGCAGGTGCTCGCCCGGGCGGAGGCCTACCCCCAGCTGGCCGCCGACGCCTCCTTCCAACAGCTCCAGCGCACCCTGGCCGACACCGAGAGCCGCATCGCGGCCAGCCGCACCTTCTACAACGACACGCTCACCCTGCTGCGCACGCTCGCCCACTCGTTCCCGGCGGTGCTGGTGGCCCGGTTCCTCCAGCTCGAGCAGCACGAGCTCCTCGCCGCCGACGGCTTCGAGCGCACGGTCCCCGCCATCGAGCACACCTTCACCTGACTCAGGCCGTCTGAAGCCGCGCCTCCATCCCGTGCCTGGTCCTCAGGCCTCGAAGCGGCCTCGGTCCTGCTCGGCGAGCAGGAAGCGGAACCCCACGCCACGGACGGTCACGATCCGGCGCGTTCCATCGGTCTGTTCGAGCTTGATGCGCAGCTGGCGGACCAGGGAGTCGAGGACGCGGGGCGGGCCGCTGCCCAGCCGGAGGTCGAGCAGCTCCGAGCGGGGCACCACCCGGCCCGGGCGGCGGAGGAGCGCGTGCAAGATGGCCGACTCCGGCTGGGTGAGGGGCACCTCGATCCCCCCCACCGTCGCCATCCCTGTCGCCGGGTCGAGGGTCACCGGCCCGTCCGAGTCGCGCATGTCGATGAGCACGCGGTCCGTCGGGGGAGTTCGGCGCAGCAGCGCCCGGATGCGCGACCGCACCTCGTGGGGACCGGCGGACCGGCGGAGGCACTGGTCGGCGCCCGCGGCGTAGGCCGCCAGCACCTCCTGCTCGGAGGCGCCGGCCGACAGGACGATGATGGGGAGGCCTGCTCGCGCTCGCAACGAGGCGCACACCGCAACGGCTGACCCGCCGCGCAGCCTGAGGTCGACCACGGCCAGGTCGAAGGGACACGCCGGATCGAGCGCGATGTCGCCCCGGTCGTCGATGCGCACGGCGTAGCCGTCGGCCTCCAAGAGCGTCAGCACGTCGCGGTGCCACTCACCGTTGTCGACGACGAGCAGGATGCTGACCGCTCCGGCGCGCCAGACCTGCTCCCACCATTCGCCTCCTGGCGGCACCGCTGCCGCGGGATCTCTGACGTCGCCCTCAACCCGCACCGGGCCGGACGATAGAAGTCGCTCCTGCGCCTCGGGGTGAACCGACGGTGGTCGTTCGGCCAACGTTCTCAGCGGGTTCGACCCAAACCGGACGATGGGGTGCAAGCGAGGTCGCTCACGCTCGCACGGGCGGGCGGGCGCGTCGCAGGAGCG
>JBPPMN010000331.1:0-3279 GCA_051306055.1 Acidimicrobiales bacterium | reverse complement strand
ATGTAGGTGCGCTCGAAGTCGTCGCCCTCGCGGGAGATCCCGACGGCGAGGCCGCTGTCGTTCACCGCGTTGAGCTCGTTGGTGAAGGCGGCCTCGGAGAAGCGGGGGAAGGCGGTGGCGTCGCCGCTGGTGAGGTCCCAGGCGGCGGGCACCCGGCCGCCGGAGTCGGCGATCGCCTCGACATGGCCGACCACGAGGCCGGTGTTGTTCATCCCTCGGGGGATGGCGGCGTCGTAGCCGTCGATGGTGAGCGGCGTGTAGTCGCCCATCGCGTCGAGCAGGTGGGCGCGGTAGATGCCCTCGCCGTCGACCAGCTCGAAGGTGAAGCCGACGATCCGTCCGGAGTCGTCGATGTCACTGGGCTCCCAGCGCGACTCGCCGGCCGGCAGGGGCAGGAGGCTCATGCCGTCGCCCTCGGTCCAGATGAACGGCAGGAAGGTGCCGCCGACGAGCACGCGGCCGACGACCGCCTCGTCGTTGTTGATGGCCCGCACCTGCACGTTGGTGCCGCCGGTGACGGTGCCGAGGTCGGTCATCGTGCCGTCCGCGGGATCGATGTACCACGACTGGCCGGTGTCGCTCGTGGTGCCGACGATCCAGCCGTCGTCGTTGATGTCGACTGCGTTGGAGTCGGTGCTGCCGGCCAGGTCGCCGAGGTCCATGGGCGGGCCGCCGCCCTCCCAGAGGACGGCGTTGGGTCCCGACTGGCCCACCGCGTCACCGGCGTCGTTGAGCGCGTTGGCGCCCGAGAAGCTCTCTCCCCCGAGCGCCTCCAGCTCGGTGTAGGTGCCGTCGGGCTCGCGCAGGAAGCCACGGAACCCGCTGGCGAACTCGGCGTTGCCGACCGACTGGCCGGCGCTGTTGATGTCGGCGCCGAACACGTACCCGTCGGGGGTGGCCGGCTCCACCTCGGTGAAGGTGCCGACCAGGGCGCCCGCTCCGAGGGAAGCGGCCACCAGGACGGCCGAGGTCAGAGCTGTCGTGAGCACCACCCGAGCACGCATGGCGGAACCCTACCGAGGGCCCGCCGGGCCGAACAGGCCCAAGGTGGACCGGAGCTCGGCGCTCGCGCTCAGGGCTCCAACAGCCAGCTGAGCTCGGTGACGAGGTCGGCGGGGTCCATGTCGGGTGAGGGCTCGGTGACGTAGACCTCCCAGAGCGTGGCCGACGGCCTCTCGCCCTGGGCGGCGATCCAGGAGGCCAGGGTCCCCCAGGAGGACCCGAGGTCGTCGAAGCTGCCGTGGTGCTCCACCCGGGCCACCCGTCCGCCGGGCAGCGTGCCGGGCTGCACGTCGCCGTCGGGCTCGACGGCGACGGCGACCGGGAAGCCCACCTCGAGGTCCGCCTGCTCGGCGGGCGGCCCGAAATGGCGGGCGTAGGCGGGGCCGGTGATGGCCAGGCCCTGGGCCTGCACCGCCTGGGCCAGGGCGGAGAACGAGCGATCGAAGAACGCCGGCAGCTCGGCGACGGGGACCGTGCCGCGCACGACGGCGGCCGTGACCGGCTCCACCTCGACGATGACGGGACTCGGGGGCGAGGTGGGCATCAGTCGGGCTCCATCACGTAGAGGCGGTTGCCGTCGGGGTCGGCATCGCGCAGCGTGTCGAAGCCCATCGCTTCGAGCAGCGCCTTGGTGCGGTCCTGATCGGTGACCGGGATGGCGACGTTGGCCACCCCGGTGAAGAGCCTGGTGTCGGTCATGCCCATACGACGAGCGTCACCGCTGCCGTTCATCGCTCCCGTCACGCCGGCTGCCAGGCGGGGTTGCGGCCGGTGAGGGCGAAGTCGGCCACCAGCGTGCGGAAGCGGAGGGTGTGGCGCAGCGCGTGGTCGGCTGACAGCCCGTCGGGTCAGGCGTCGATGGTGACCCGGCCGGTGGTGGGGTCGACCTCGACCTTGGCGCCGTCGGGGATGGCTGTGGTGGCCCCGGCGGCGCCGACGACCGCGGCGAGGCCGAGCTCCCTCGCCACCAGGGCGGCGTGGCTGATGAGGCCGCCCTGCTCGGTGACCAGCGCGCCGGCCACGGGCAGGATCGCCTCGTAGGCCGGCGTGGTCATGGTGACGACCAGCACGTCGCCCGGCTCCAGCTTGGCCAGCGCCTCCTCCGACGAGGCGGCCACGCAGGCCCGGCCGGTGTAGCGCTCGGTGCCCACGCCGACGCCGTCGCCCGTCCAGGGGGCGGGCGAGCCGTCGGGCTCCATGCCCTCCAGCACCAGCGTGTCGAGCATGGCGGCCGTCAGCTCGGCCATGGCCTTCGGGAACACCTTCGGGTCGGGGTCCTCGCCCTCCGACCAGCCGAGCGTGGCCGGAGCGCCGGCGGCCTCGACCGCGGCGCCGCGCTCGGCCCGGGCCCGGGCCAGCGCGCCCATCGCGGCGTCGCCCTGCAAGGCGGCGGCCAGCTCCTGCTCCCCCAGCGCGAAGGCCTGCTCGGGGTCGTCGACCTGGCCGCGCTCGACCAGTCGACGGCCGGCCTCCAGGACCGCTCGGCGGACCAGGCCGATCGGCCACATGCCGGTGAGGCCGACGTTGTCGTCGCGGATGCCGTAGCAGCGGCGGGCGTCGGCCAGCAGGTCGTCGAAGGCAGCCCGGTCGGCCTCCGCCACCCGTGACCGGATCGGCGCGGCGTCGGGGGTGGTGCGGGCCGGAGCGTCGTCGGCGCGTCGAATGGCCCGCACCAGGAGGTCGGGGAGCTCGATCAGGGCCTGGCCGCGCGGCGTGTAGCGGGTGACCATCCGCCAGGCGTGGTCGGCCAGGTAGGCCTCGAGGGCGGCGCGGGCCTCGGGGCCGGCGGCGCGCACGTCGTCGAGCGACTGCGGCTCGACGCCCGCGGCCCGGCAGGCCCGGGCGATGGGCGCCAGCGCCTCGGCCGACCCCGTGGAGGCCGGCGAGCTCCCGGCCAGGAGGGCGAGGGCCTCGGCGTCGGCGATGCCGTGACGGCGGGTGAGGGCCACCAGGCGCCCGAGCGGGATGTTGTGCACGGGGACGAGGTCGAAGTGCACCTCCATGCCCCGCACCATGTGGTCGGCCACCCGGCCCAGGTGGTCGATGAGCTCGTCGTCGGTCATGGCGGTCACGTCGTTGGCCTGCAGCGCTCGGCCGGTGGCCAGCATCTCGGCCTTGAGCTCGCCCTCCCAGCGGGCCAGGTCGGCGTGCCAGCGGCGCTCGGCCAGAGCGGCCTCGGCCGCCTTGCCCCGACGGCGCAGCTCGGGGTGGAGCCGGGCCAGCAGCCACAGGACGAACGACGGCGGCGCGCTCGTCGCCTTGCCCGGCTTGGGGTCG
>JBPPMN010000315.1:0-4632 GCA_051306055.1 Acidimicrobiales bacterium | reverse complement strand
CGGCCACCGGCGTCACACTGCGGGTGGATTGGACCGAGCTGCTGGCGGGTGCGCCGGCCACCACCACGTGCCGCCGCACCACCACGACGGTGCGAGGTGCCGGGGGCGGTGCGGTGGTGGTGGGCGCCACGGGGACGGTGCCGTTGACCACCGTGGTCGGGAGGGCCTCGACCTCTGCGACCGGCGCACCCATGGCGGCCACCATCTGGAACGTCCCGGCCAGGGCCGCCCCGCCCACGAAGAGCCTGGTGGCGGCCGCAGCATGGCCTCGCTTCCCGGCGCTGGCGCGGCGAGCGGCGGCCCGCTCGGCCAGGGCGGGGTCGAGACGAGCTGGCTGCTCGCCCTCAGTCATCGAACTCGTCGTCGTCGTGGTCGTCGTCCTCGTCGTCGAAGTCGTCGTCCTCGTCGTCGAAGTCGTCGTCGTGGTCGTCGCCGTCATCGTCGTAGCGGGCATCGCTGTCGTCGTAGCCGTCGTCGCTGTCGTCGCTCTCGTCGACCGAGGAGCTCCGGACGGCCGGGGACGCCACGGCCGGCGCGGGCGCCGGTGCGGGTGCGACGGTCTCGTAGACGTCCTGGTAGACGACCTCGACGGGGGGCTCCGTGGTGACCGTGGTCTCGGTCGGGGCCGAGCTGGTGGCCACGGGCTCGGGGGTGAAGGGGGTGCTGTCGTCGCCGGCGAGCAGGCCGACGTTCACCGCGGCGGCGGCGCTGCTCACGGCAAGGGCGCCGGCAGCCAGCCCGGCGATGAGCAGGGCCTTCGGTCGGGACATGTCACGCAAGGGGAGCTTCATGGGATGGCCTTTCGGTCGGGGATGGCCGCAACGTACGACCGTCGCTCACACGGATCGGCCAGCCTCCTGCCAGGCTCGACCCAGGGGTTGGCAAAGGTTTGGTAAGGACGCGGCGCGCACCGGCCGAACCGGGCGACAATGCCCGCATGCGGGTGCTGCTGGTGGAGGACGACGAGTCGATAGCCCAGTCCCTGGTGGCCGGCCTCGAGCGGGAGCGCTTCGAGGTGCAGTGGGTCACCACCGGCACCGCCGCCCTCGCGGTCGACGACAGCCAGCTCGACCTCGTCCTGCTCGACCTGGGCCTGCCGGATGTCGACGGCCTCGACGTCTGCCGGGAGCTGCGAGCCCGCAGCGACGTGCCGATCATCGTGCTGACCGCTCGCGACACGGAGACCGACCGCGTGGTCGGGCTGGAGCTGGGCGCCGACGACTACCTCGGCAAGCCCTTCGGCTTCCGCGAGCTGCTGGCGCGGATCCGTGCGGTGCTCCGACGCCGCGCCCCGGCCGAGGCAACCGCCCCCGTCGAGGTGCTCACCAGCGAGGCCATCCGCGTTGATGTGCGCACGCACGAGGTGCGGGTGCACGACGAGCCGGTGGAGCTCACCCCGAAGGAGTTCGACCTGCTGGTGCACCTGATGAGCGACCCTGGGGCGGTGCAGCCGAGGCAGCGCATCCTCGAGGAGGTGTGGGACCGCAACTGGTTCGGCCCCACGAAGACGCTCGACGTGCACGTGGCCTCCTTGCGGCGGAAGCTGGGCGATCCGGGGCTCATCGAGACGGTCCGCGGCATCGGGTTCCGGGTGCGGCCCGCCCGCCCGTGATCCCGTGACCACCCGGATCATCGGCGTCCTCGTCGCCGTCACGGTGGTGGTGCTGGTGGCGCTGGAGGTGCCGCTGGCGGTCAGCTTCCAGCGCCAGCGGACCACCGAGGCCACCACCGAGCTCGAGCGCGACGCGCTCACCATCGGCGACCTGGTGGAGGACGACCTCGAGCAGGGCGTGGACACCACCCTCGCCGCCGTGGTCGACGCCTACCGGGAGCAGCGCGGTGCGCGTGCCGTCATCGTCGACGCCGAGGGCATCGCGCTGGCCGACTCCGACCCGACCGAGGAGGTGGGTGCGTCGGTCGGGCGGTCGTTCGCGGCGCGCCCGGAGATCGCCAGTGCCCTCGATGGCGAGACCGTCACCGCCACCCGCCGCTCGGAGACCCTCGCTGACACCCTCCTGGTGGTGGCGGCACCGGTGCGCTCCGGAGGGAGCATCCTGGGCGCGGTGCGGGTGAGCCGCTCACGCGCCGAGATCGACGACGAGGTGCGCCGCTACCGGCTGGCCCTCGGCTCGATCGCCGTGGTCACCATCGGGGTCGCAGTGGCCCTCGGCGTGGCCGTCGGCCGCTGGGCCACCAAGGCCCTGGCCGACCTGCAGGCCACCGCCGTGCGCCTCGAGCGGGGGGACCTCGATGCTCGGGCGCCGGCCGATGCCGGGCCTCCCGAGGTGCGCGACCTGTCCGCCCGCTTCAACTCCATGGCCGACCGCCTGGCTCTCCTGGTGCGGTCGTCGCAGGACTTCGCCGCCGATGCCTCCCACCAGATGCGCACGCCCCTGACCGCCGTGCGCCTGCGCCTCGACAACCTGGCCGCCGCCGGCGGCGACGAGGAGGAGGTGGAGGCGGTCCTCCACGACATCGGGCGCCTCGAGCGGACCATCGACGCCCTCCTCGCCCTCACGCGGCTCGACCGGCAGTCGGCCCAGCCCGCCACCCTCGATGTGCTGGAGGTGCTCAGCGATCGCGCCTCCACCTGGCGGGCGGCTGCCGAGGAGGTCGACGTGCAGCTCGTGGTCCGACCGGTCGACCTCCCGGCCGGTCGCACCACGATCTCGTTCGACCCGAACCACCTCGAGCAGGTGCTCGACAACCTGCTGGCCAACGCCATCGACGCCGCGCCGGCCGGCTCCGCCATCGAGCTCTGGGCCGGGCCGGAGGGCGACCACGTCGCCCTGCACGTGACCGACCACGGCCCAGGGCTGCAGGAGCAGGACCGGGTGCGGGCCTTCGACCGCCACTGGGGCCTGCGGCCCGACGGCACGGGGCTGGGCCTGGCCATCGTCGCCCGCCTGTGCGCCTCCAACCGGGCCGCGGTGCGCCTCGACGCCAACCCCGAGGGCGGCATCGACGCGGTGGTGGTGGCACCGACCACCGCCCTGCCCGGCGGCGAGGGGGTCGCACCGTGACCACGACCCGTCGGATCTCCCGTGTGGTGGTCGTGCTGGGGGTGGCGGCCGTGGCCCTGCTCGGCGCCGCCGTGAACCTCTGGCTGCTCGAACCCCACGGGGCCTCCCCCGGACCCGTGCTGGTGGACGGTCCCCCCTCCTCCACCACCACGACGACGCCCGTCACCGCCTCGACCGACACCACGGCACCACCGGCGACCGCGCTCGAGCCCGGCCGCCCCTATGTCGTCGGCGAGGCCGGCACCGTGTGGATCGCTCTCCGCGACGGACGCGTGGTGGTCGAGGACATCGTGGCCTCCGAGGGTTGGACCTATGAGGTCGACGAGGAGCCCGACAAGGTGGAGGTGCGGTTCCGCCGCGGCGACGATGCGCTGAAGCTGGAGGCCGAGCTGCGGGACGGCCAGCTGCAGGTCGAGGTCGAGTCGGAGGACGAGCTCGACGACTGAGGGGGTGGCCAGGAATACCCCCTGGGGTATAGTGGTTGCAACAGGGGAAGCCGAACCCCGGATCCTGGAGGACCCATGGCGACCATCGACCTGACCGAGGCCACGTTCAACGACACCCTGGCCGACAACGACATCGTCCTCGTGGACTGGTGGGCGTCGTGGTGCGGCCCGTGCCGGGCGTTCGCCCCCGTGTTCACGGCCGCCTCCGAGACCCACGACGACATCGTGTTCGCCAAGGTCGACACCGAGGCCAACCAGGGCCTCTCGGCCGCCGCCGGGATCATGTCGATCCCCACCCTCATGGTCTTCCGCGACCAGATCCTCGTGTTCTCCCAGGCCGGCGCCCTGCCCGCAGCCGCCCTGGAGGACCTCATCTCCCAGGTGCGGGCGCTCGACATGGACGAGGTCCGCCGCACCGTCGAGCAGCACGCCGCAGCCTCGAGCTGACCGATGGCCGCCCTCACCGACCCCGTGACCACCGAGCGCCGCGGCCGCCGCTGGCTGGTGCTCTCGTTCCTCGCCTGTCCCTGCCACCTGCCGCTCACGCTCGGGGCTCTGGCCGCCGTGCTGGGCGGCACGGCGCTGGGGGCCGTGCTGCGCGACAACGTGTGGCTGGCCGGAGGCATCATCGCCGCCGCCTGGGCCGCCGGCACCGCTCGCGGGCTCTGGCTCATCCGCCAGGCCGAGCGCGACGGGCTGGCCTGCCGCCTGCCCGCCGCACAGGGGCCCGCCGAGGCATACCCCCAGGGGTACTGATAGCGTGGCCGGCATGGAGCTTCCCGAGGAGACCAACGCCGACGTCCTCCGTCGCCTGCGCCGGGTGGAGGGCCAGGTGCGGGGCATCCAGCAGATGGTGGCGGAGGGTCGCGACTGCCGCGACATCGTCACCCAGCTGTCCGCCGCCAACAAGGCCCTCGAGCAGGCCGGCTTCGTGCTGGTGGCCGCCGGGCTGACCTGGTGCCTCGAAGACCCGGAGCGCTCCGCCGCCGAGGGCTACGAGCTGGCCGACGTGCAGAAGATGTTCACCAAGCTGGCCTGAGCCGGCCCCGCTGCGCCGCAGCACCCACAACCGAATCCAACGCGCTTCCCGCCTCCCGGCCGACCCGGTTCGTCCCCGTCGTGCCTCGACCCGAAACGAGCGACCCCCGTGACCCTCATCGAGG
>JBPPMN010000309.1:0-2551 GCA_051306055.1 Acidimicrobiales bacterium | reverse complement strand
TGAGCAGCGCTGTGACGACGACCTCCACGGCGACGCTGCCGCCGAGGTTGGTGGCGCCCTCCACCGCGGCGACGCCCGTGACGAAGTCGAACGTGGCCGAGATCGTGCCGGTGAGCGAGCTGGCATGGGAGCCCGCTCGGAGGATGCCGCCGATCCCAGTCGGTGTGAGGCGGCCGAGAGCCACCAGCGCGCCGGCTCCGGCGAGCCCCTGCAGCACCTGCCGGCGGCCCACCGCCTGACGCACTCGTCCAGTGTCGTCGCGCTGCCCGTCGCCCATGCCCACCCTGCGCTTTGAGAGGTCCCTCGGCCCTGGTGCCGGCAACAGTACCAGGCCGATACGGTCCGAGGGTGCTCGACGGGCAGACGGTGGCGCTGTGCATGATCGTCCGCGACGAGTCGGCGGTCCTCGAGCGCTGCGTCGGCTCCGTCGCCGACCTGGTCGACCACTGGGTGATCTGCGACACGGGCTCGGTCGACGGCACGCCCGCGCTGGTCGATCGGCTGCTCGGTCACCAGCCTGGTCGCCTCCTCCACCACGAGTGGGTGGACTTCGGCCACAACCGCACGCTGCTGATGGAGGCGGCCAGCGGCGCTGCCGACTGGCTCCTGCTGCTCGACGCCGACATGACCCTCCAGGTCACCCACCCGGTCGGGCCACTGGACCCAGCCGTCGACGCCTGGCTGCTCCGCCATGACGGCGACCTCGACTACGCCGTGCCCCGCCTCGTGCGGGGCGACCGAGACTGGCGGTTCCAGGGCGCCACGCACGAGCACCTGGCCGCCGACGGACCGACGGTGCAGCGCGAGCTCTCCGGCGTCGTGGTGCACCACCACGCTGACGGGGGGAGCCGGGCCGACAAGTTCGAGCGCGACCTGGGCCTGCTCGAACGGGCTGTGGCCGAGCGCTCCGACGACGCCCGCTCGTGGTTCTACCTGGCGCAGACGCTGCGCGACCTCGGTCGCCGCGAGGAGGCGATCACGGCCTACCGTCGGCGGGTCGAGCTGGGCGGGTGGGCCGAGGAGGTGGCCTACGCCCACCTGCAGGTGGGGCTGCTCACCGCCGACGCCGACCCCGCCGGTGCCTCCGCTGCCCTCCACCGGGCCTGGGAGGTCCGCCCCTCACGAGCCGAGGCCCTGCACGCACTGGCCCGGCTCCACCGGGACCAGCGCCAACCGCACAGCGCCCGGCTCTTCGCCGACGCGGGCCTCGCCCTGCCACCCAGCACCGACCTGCTCTTCGTGCACCGCGATGTGGAGCGCTGGGGCTTGCGCTTCGAGCGCTCCATCGCCGCCTACTGGACCGGCGACGTCGAGACCGCGCTGCTCGACACCGACGCCGTGCTGAGCGAGCCGGACCTGCCGGGCGACGTGGCCGACCACGCTCGCCGAAACCGCCAGCACTGCCTCGACCGCCTGGCCGACCACACCCGGCCCCTAGGCCCTTCCCTTCCTCGGCTCAGCGACCTCGCCCCGGCCACCCGCCTGGGCCGGGTCGACGTCGCGGTCGACCCGCCGTGGCCGCTGTGCAACCCCACCCTGGCCGCCGACCCGGACGGCGGGTACCGGACGGTGGTGCGGCTGGTGAGCTACGTGCTCGACGACGAGGGCCGCTACGGGTCGGTCGACGGCCACAGCACGATCCGGACGGCCAACGTGTCGATCCACCTCGACGACGACCTGCGCCCCACCCACACTGCGCTCCTCGACGATCCGACCACCCGCGCGCCGGCCCAGGCGGCCGCCGTGGTGCTCGGCCACGAGGACCTGCGGCTGGTGCGCCACCGGGATCGGTGGTGGGGGCTGGCCACCGTGCGAGACCGCACTCCCGACCACCGCTGCCAGGTGGCCCTCGTCGAGGTCACCGACGATGGCCTCCGGCGATCGCGGCCGCTTGAGGGACCTGACCCCGATCGACACCAGAAGAACTGGATGCCCTTCGTGCGAGATGGCCGGCTGCGCGCCATCCACACATGCGGCGGCCCCGACACGGTCGTGGTCGAGATCGACTCCGAGACGGCCACCGTCGAGGTGGTGGCCCGTCACCGCGCCCACCCGCTGCTGGGCCCGTGGCGAGGGGGCAGCCCGCTGATCGACGATCCCGAGACCGGCGGGCACCTCGCCGTCGTCCACGACGTGGTGTGGGTCGAGGGGCGGCGGACCTACCGACACCGGCTGGTGGCCTTCTCGTCCGAAGCCCGGCCCGTGGCCGCCACCCCCTGGTGGTCCTTCGAGGGCGACGACATCGAGTTCGCCGCTGGTCTTGCCCGGTGGGGCGACCAGCTGGTCATCAGCTACGGCATCCACGACCGCGCCGCGGGGCTGGCCACCATGCCGGCCGCCGACTTGCGGAGCCTCCTCGAGCCGCTCCCTCCGCCGGGCTGAGCCCGGTGGCACCCCCCGCCCCACGACCTCCAGCGGACCTCGCCAGCAGGTAGGCCCCCAAACCAGACACCAGCGCCCGGTAGCCTCGGCGGCGATGGGAATCCGAGGGTTCGAACGGCGGCTGGAGCGCATGGTGGAGGGCGCCTTCGCTCGCGCCTTCAAGAGCGGC
>JBPPMN010000290.1:0-4784 GCA_051306055.1 Acidimicrobiales bacterium | reverse complement strand
CGCCATCCCCGAACCCGTCATCACCGAAGCCGCCGTCCGCTCGGTGGTCTCCGTCGACCTGCGGCCCGAGCCGCCCAGCGCCTGGGAGGCCTCGGTCACCTTCGCCTGGCGGGCCATGCTGAAGATCAAGCACGTGCCGATGCAGCTCTTCGACGTGACCGCCTTCCCGGTCATGTTCGTGCTGCTCTACACGTACCTCTTCGGCGGGGCCCTGGCCGGCTCCCCGAGCGAGTACCTCCAGGGCCTGCTCCCGGGGATCCTCGTGATGACGGTGTCGATGATCACCATCTACACCGGCATGGCGCTCAACACCGACATCGAGAAGGGCATCTTCGACCGCTTCCGCACCATGCCGGTGTGGCGGCCCGCCGTGCTGGTGGGGATGCTCATCGCCGACGCCGTGCGCTACACCGCCGCCTCGGTGGTGGTGCTGGTGCTGGGCTTCGCTCTCGGGTTCCGTCCCGACGGTGGCCTGCTGGGCATCCCCGTGGCCATCGGCCTGCTCCTGGTGTTCTGCTTCTCGATGTCGTGGATGTGGATGGTGCTCGGCATGAAGGCGCAGACGGCCGAGAACGTGATGCAGATGAGCATGACGATCCTGTTCCCGCTCACCTTCGCCAGCAACGTGTTCGTCGACCCCTCCACCATGCCCGGATGGGTGCAGGCCTTCGTGAAGGTCAACCCCATCACCCACCTCACCGACGCCTCCCGGGCCCTCATGCACGGCACGCCGGTCGGCAACTCCGTGATGTGGGTGCTGGTGTGGTCGGCCGCCTTCCTGGTGGTCTTCGCCCCACTGGCCATGCGCCTCTACAACGCCGAGCGCTGAGCCTCAGCCGTCGGCGGCGGGAGGCGGCACCGGTAGGTTCGGGTCCATGGACATCGTGTCGGCCCTGTTCACCGAGGACATCCAGCTGCGGGAGGCCCCGGGGCCGTCCACCCGCATCGACCTCGGCGGGGTGATGTTCTCGATGGCCGCCCCCGGCCCGGCGCCGGTCACGGTCACCCCGCACCTGATCGTGCTGGTGCGCTGCCGACTCGACGAGAGCGACGACGGGGTGCTGGTGGTGGAGTTCATCGACGAGGCCGGCGAGCAGCAGGCCCGCAACGCATCGCCGTTCCAGGTGGAGCCGGGCAAGTTCACCTACCGCCTGGTGCGAGCCGAGCTCACCTACTCGTCGCTCCCCTCCACCATCGAGGCCCACTGCCGGATCGGTCAGGGTCCCACCACGGTGGTCCCGCTCACCCTCCTGCCCCCGGTCGGCTGACGGGAGTCAGGCGGCGGGGCCTCGCGGCACGCTCATGTAGCTGAGCGGCGACGCACCGAGCTCCGTTCGGAACGCCGCCCCGAACGCCGATTGGCTTGCATAGCCGGCTCGTGTTGCGACGGTGCCCACGGCCATCCCCGCGCCGAGGTCCTCGAGGGCGGTCGCCAGCCGTAGGCGCCGCCGCCACGCGCCGGCGGACAAGCCGGTGGCCGAGCGAAAGGAGCGCTCGATCGTCCGCCTCGACGCGCCTACGAGGGCCGCGAGGTCATCGAGGGACTCGGGGCGTCCTGGGTCTGCTTCGAGGAGCGCGGCGAGGTCTCCGGCCGGTCCCGCAGGCGGGTTGGGGAGCGTCAGCGGACCCGCAGGGCTCGGTTCGATCTCCGCCGCAAGGACGTGGAGCCAATGTGCTCCGTCGCCGTCCAGGTGCAGTGGAGCCCGTTCGGCGATTCGTTGCACCAAGGCTGCTGCGAGGGTGGACATCTCCACCGTCGCCAAGGCCTCCTCGAGCATCGGAGACGAGCGAGGCAGATAGAGGATCTGCATGGATGCCCGGTGCACGACGGTCGTCGTCACCGACGTGCCGGCGGCGGCCCACAAGGCTCGCCCGGGTGGGAGCGCCCAGCGACTCTCCTGCATCTCGACCCGCACGACACCGGATCGTGCATGGACCAGCTGGTGCCACTCGGGATGCTGCGGGAACCGGACCGGGCCGGTTCCGTGGGTGACGGCGTAGGCGCGGATCAAGTGCTCGTTCTGTCGCATCAGCGAGAAAGTCTGCCGGATTGTCGACAGACGGCGCCCGACACCTCCACCTACCGTTCACCCATGACCGATCCGCTCATCTCCCACTTCGCCATCAACGCTGACGAACCCGACCGTGCCCGTCGCTTCTACGAGCAGACCTTCGGCTGGTCGCTCCAGCCCTGGGGGCCGCCGGGCTTCTTCCGTGATTCCCGGACGCCGGTGGTTGCGGTCGTCCAGCAGCGACGGTCGTTGATCGACACGCCTTCGCAGGGGTTCGAGTGCACCGTGGCCGTCGACGACCTCGGTGTGGTGATGCGGCGAGCGGTGGCAGCGGGTGGACGGGTGGTCCTGGATCCCACCGTCATCGATGGCGTGGGGGAGCTGGTCTGGCTACAGGACACCGAGGGTCACGTCGTTGGTGCGATGCGGTACGAGCGGTAGCGCACGTAGGTCAAGGGCGGAAGCGGGTCTGGGCGTACCGGCCCTTGCGGAAGGCGAGGAGCTTGTCGGGGCGCACGGCGAAGACGGTGGCCGCGCCACCTGCCTCGGTGTAGAAGGCGACGTCGCGCACCTCGAAGCGCCAGTCGTCTCCGTACTTGGTTGCCCAACCGGTCGCCAGCGCCTCGAGGCGAGCGGTGTCGGTGACGGCCACGCCGGCGCCTTCCACCACCAGGTCGAGCCCCTCGGCAACGGCACTGCTGCCCGTGGTGAGGGTGCAGGCCGGGTTGCCCTCGAGGTTGTGGTGCTTCTGCTCGGTGGTGCCGGTGCAGAAGTGCAGTGAGCCCTGGTCCCACACCGTCAGCAGCGGCGTGGTGTGGAGGCGGCCGTCGGCTCGCACGGTGCTGATCCACCACACCTCCGAGCGCCGCAGCACCTCCTCCGCCTCGGCCCAGCTCGTCGCCGCGGCGCCGGGCTCGCTGAACCGGGGATCGAGCTCTGGGTGCATCTGGTCGAGGTCCATGCCCTCTTGACGAGCGCAGCCGGCTGGACTCATCCCCAGTCATCGGCACCGCCCCGGCCCGCCGCGGCGTGCCACGATGGCCGGCATGGATCCTGTTGCCGGTGCGCAGTTCGAGACGATGGCCTGGTCGACGATGCTCGGGCTGGAGATGACGCACAGCGTGCCGGGCGAGGTGACGCTGCGCATCGACCCGAAGCCGGAGTTCCACAACCAGAACGGCACCGTCGCCGCCCCCATCTCCTTCGCCCTGGCGGAGGCGGCGGGGGCGGCGGTGATCGTGATGGGGTTCCTCGACGTGCTGGCCGAGACCTACACCGTGATCCGGGAGGCCCGGCTCGAGTTCGTGGCCGCCGCTCGTGGACCGATCAGCGCCACGGCTCGGCTGGCCCCGGCCCGGATCGACGAGATCCGCGAGATCGTGCTGGGCGGTGGCCAGGTCGACCAGCCCATCGAGCTCGAGGTCGTCGACGAGTCGGAGCGGGTGGTGGCCCGGGTGGCCCAGACGGTCACGGTCCGCCCGGTGCGCAGCGCCTGACCCGACCACGGGCCGACGCTCAGCTCACCTCGCTGACCGCCCCGGCGAACTGCGAGTTGTAGAGGCGGAAGTAGGCGCCGTCGCGCGACAGCAGCTCCTCGTGGGTGCCCTGCTCCACGATGCGGCCCTGCTCCATCACCAGGATCACGTCGGCCCCGCGGATGGTGGAGAGCCGGTGGGCGATCACGAAGCTGGTGCGGCCGACGCGCAGGGCGTTCATGGCCTCTTGGATGAGCACCTCGGTGCGCGTGTCGACCGAGCTGGTGGCCTCGTCGAGGATGAGGATGGCCGGCTGCGACAGGAAGGCCCGGGCGATGGTGAGCAGCTGCTTCTGCCCGGCGCTGATGTTGTCGCCCTCCTCGTCGATCACGGTGTCGTAGCCATCGGGGAGGTGGTGGACGAACTTGTCGACGTAGGTGGCCCGGGCGGCCCCGAGGATCTCCTCCTCGGTGGCGTCGGGGCGGCCGTAGGCGATGTTGTCGCGGATCGTCCCGCCGAAGAGCCAGGTGTCCTGCAGCACCATGCCCAGGTTGGAGCGCAGCGCTCGGCGGGGGAGGCTGGCGATGTCGCGCCCGTCGAGGGTGATGCGGCCGGCGTCGAGCTCGTAGAAGCGCATGATGAGGTTCACCAGCGTGGTCTTGCCGGCGCCGGTGGGGCCCACGATGGCGATGGTCTGGCCCGGCTCGGCCACCAGCGAGAGGTCTTCGATGAGGGGCGTGTCGGGCGAGTAGGAGAAGCTCACGTGCTCGAAGGCCACCCGTCCCTGCACGGGAGCCAGGTCGGCGGCGCCCGTCTCCTCCGGCACCTGCTCGTCGGTGTCGAGGAGGTCGAGCACCCGCTCCAGGGAGGCGATGCCCGACTGGAAGACGTTCATCATCGAGGCCAGCTGCGTGAGCGGCATCGAGAAGGTGCGGGAGTACTGGATGAAGGCCTGCACGTCGCCGACGGTGATCGAGCCGCTGGCCACCCGGAGGCCGCCCACCACCGCCACGAGGACGTACTGCACGTTGCCCATGAACATGGTGAGCGGCTGCATCAGGCTCGACATGAACTGGGCGCCGAACGAGGCCTCGTAGAGCTGGTCGTTGGTGTGGCGGAAGCGCTCCTCGGCCTCCTTCTGCCGGCCGAAGGCCTTCACCACCGCGTGGCCGGTGAAGGTCTCCTCGATCTGACCGTTGAGGACGCCCGTGCTGCGCCACTGGGCCAGGTAGCGCGGTCGGGCCCGCTGGGCCACCTTCTTCATGCCCCACACCGACAGCGGCACGGTGGTGAGCGC
>JBPPMN010000218.1:0-9694 GCA_051306055.1 Acidimicrobiales bacterium | reverse complement strand
CGCCTCGGGCACCGGCTACAACGACCCCGCCAACCCCGCCGCCTGGGACCGCCTGGCCCAGTGCGAGGCCAACGGCAACTGGCACATCAACACCGGCAACGGGTACTACGGCGGCCTCCAGTTCTCGATGGGCTCCTGGCAGGCCGTGGGCGGCACCGGGTACCCCCACGAGGCCTCCCGTGAGACGCAGATCGCCATGGGGCAGCGCCTCCAGGCCCAGGGCGGCTGGAAGCACTGGCCGGCCTGCTCCCTCAAGCTCGGCTACCGCTGAGCCAAGGCGGTCCGTCCGCCAGCACGACCCACCACTCACCGGCCCCGGTCACCGCCCTCCACAGGCAACGACCGGGGCCGGTGCGCGCCCGGGCTCAGAGCTCGACGCCGCCCCAGGCCACGATCGGGCCCGCCACGGCAACCAGGGCCGACGGGTCGAGGTCGAGCTCGGCCCAGTCCTCGTCCTCCAGCACCATGACCTCGCCGTCCACCGGCTCGCCGGTGATCCGCACGCTGCCGGGGCGGGCGGTGGGGAACGTGCGGGCGACCCAGAAGCCGACCAGGCCGGGGCGGGCCCCCAGGGTGGCGCCGTCGGGGAGGTCGGCGGCCAGCGCCGCCGCTCGGGCCGGGGGCGAGCCGGGCTGCTCGTAGAGCGGGCCGACCACCGCCGCCAGCTCGGTGTAGAGGGCGGGCCGGTCCAGCGTCCCCGCGGGCAGGCTGCGATCGCAGGTGGCCAGGTCAGCCGGTGCGATGTCGATCACCTCGGCCCGGCCCGCCCACGGTCGGCTCGTGACCTCCGCCGGGTCCAGGCCGCTGGTGACCAGCACGTCGACCTCGCCGAGCCCGGCCAGCTCGAAGTCACGGGCCTGCAGCCCGGCCGTGCCGAAGTGCCGGCGGTCGTCCCAGCGGAACACGCCCTTCGCGCCCCACGTGTTCACCACGCCGGAGCCGACCCGGTCGGCGAAGGCGTGCAGCCCCTCGACGCACCCGGCCGACACCACCCCCGGCCCCACCAGGATCCCGAGCAAGCTCACGTCATGTCAGTAGCGGAGGCCGGGGGTGCGGGTCTTGAAGAGGTCGGTGGCCAGCTGCTGGCCGAGCTTCTCGGCGTCCCAGCGCTTCCCGCCGTTGGAGATGGTGGCGCCCTCGCTCCAGCCCTGCATCCACACGATGTCCTCGGCCACGGCGCGGATCACCTGGCCGGTCACGTGCTGGCTCTCGTCGGAGGCCAGCCAGGCCACCAGCGGCGACGACACGGCCGGGTCCATGCGGTTCCACTCGTCGTCGGGCACCTCGTCTGCCTCGATGACCGCGGGAGCGCCGGGCATGGTGCCGGTGATGCGGGTGGCGGCGGCCGGGCCCACGGCGTTGACGGTGACGCCGAGCTTGTAGAGCTCCAGCGACAGCGTCTGCGTGAAGCCGGCGATGCCGGCCTTGGCGGTGGCGTAGTTGGTCTGGCCGAAGTTGCCCACCAGGCCGGCGCCGGAGGTGGTGTTGATCACCCGGCCGGTGAAGCTCTCGCCCGCCTTGGCCCGCTCCCGCCAGTGCTTGGCGGCGTGGTGCGACGGGGCCCAGGAGCCCTTGAGGTGCACCTTGATCACGGAGTCGAAGTCGGCCTCGGACATGTTCCAGATGGCGGTGTCGCGCACGATGCCGGCGTTGTTCACCAGCACGTCGAGGCGGCCGTAGGCGTCGACGGCCTGGGCCACCATGCGCCCGGCGCCGTCGTAGTCGGACACGTCGTCGTAGTTGGCCACCGCGGTGCCGCCGCGCTGGGCGATGAGGTCGACGGTGAGGTCGGCCGCCTTCTGATCAGCGCCATCGCCGGTGACCGAGGTGCCGAGGTCGTTGACCACCACGCTGGCGCCGTGGCGGGCCAGCTCCAGGGCGTGGGCCCGGCCGATGCCGTGCCCCGCGCCGGTGACGATCGCGACCTTGCCGTCGAGGAGTGCCATGTCTGTGGGTCTCGCTTCCGTGGTTGGGGGGGTCTCAGGATCCGCCGAAGCGGTCTCTGAGCTCGAACTTGAGGACCTTGCCGGTGGGGTTGCGGGGCAGGACGTCGGTGATCTCGAGGCGCTCGGGGAGCTTCTGGGTCATGAGGCCCTGCTCCCGGGCGTAGGCCACCATCGCGTCGAAGGTGACGGGGGCGGCCGGGTCGGCCGGCACCACCACCGCGCACACCCGCTCACCGGTCTTGGCGTCGGGGACGCCGATCACCGCGACGTCGGCGATGTCGGGGTGGCCGAAGAGGACGTCCTCCACCTCCTTGGCGGAGATGTTCTCCATGTTGCGGATGATGATGTCCTTCACGCGACCGGTGATGGTGACCATGCCGTCGGCGTCGATGCGGCCGAGGTCGCCGGTCTTGAACCACCCGTCGTCGTCGAAGGCGTCGGCGTCGAGGCTGCTGTCGAGATAGCCCTTCATCAGCTGCGGGGCCTTGGCCCGGATCTCGCCCTCCTCACCGATGCCGGCCTCCTTGCCGTCGAGGGTGACCACGCGCAGCTGGGTGGCACCGGTGGCCCGACCCTCGGTGTGGGCCAGCTGCTCGTCGGTGTCGTGGACGGTGCCCATGGCGATGATGGGGGCCTCGGTGAGGCCGTAGCCCGACACGATGCCCACCCCGCCCATCTCGGACTTGATGTCGTGGTGGAGCTGCGGCGGCTTGGGGGCCCCGCCGCCGCAGTAGACCCGCACGCTCGGGAACAGCTGCTGGCCCTCGGGCAGAGCCCGCTGGGCAGCCAGGTAGGCCATGTGGAACGGCGTGCCGGCGCCAGCCATGGTGACCTCGTGCTGCTGGATCAGCTCGATCACCTTCGGCGGGTCGAAGCGCTCGATGTAGACCGTCGGGAAGCCGACCACCAGCGCGCTGAACAGCCAGCCGATGCCGCCGATGTGGGTGAAGGGGAACACCACGGCGTTGCGGTCCGCGTCGGTGACCTCGAGGCAGGCGTTCATGCCCAGCGCGCTGGCCAGGATGGTGCGGTCGGTGTGCTGCGCACCCTTCGGGTCGGCGGTGGTGCCCGAGGTGTAGAAGTACCAGCGCACCGGCTCTTCCGCCGGATCGGGCGGCGGGGGCAGGGAGGATGGATCGCCCTGCGGGAGGGCCTTGTCGGCCACCAGCACCTGCAGCGACCCGCCCTCGGCCTGGATCTGCTCGGCGATGCCGCGGGCCATCGCCTCGAAGTCGAAGCCCGCCCACTGCGAGGGCACGATCAGCAGGCGGCTCTTCGCCTGACGGGTGACGAAGCCCACCTCCCGCTCGCGGTAGATCGGGAGCATCGGGTTCTGGATGGCGCCGAGACGGGCCAGGGCCAGCACCAGCACCTTGCTCTCCAGCCAGGTGGGCAGCTGCCACGACACGACGTCGCCGGCACCGATCCCGAGGCGGGCCAGGCCCGCGGCCGCTCGCTCGGCCTCGGTCTTGGTCTCCGCCCAGGTGAGGCTGCGACCGTCCTCGTCGACGGCGGCCAGCGAGTCGGGCGTGGCCGCCGCCCGCCGCTCCACGAGCTCCCAGAGGCTGCCTCCATCGACGTTCGGCATGCTGCTGACCCCCACTCGATGACCTGACGGACCGTCAGATCCTAGCCGGTCTCGTCGAACACCTCGAAGGAGAGCATGACGTCTTCTACCAGCTCCGCTTCGGTGACCTCGATCGCCAGCGACACCACGCGGAGGCCGGTGAGGAGGCCGAGCCAGGCCCCGAAGAGGAGGTCCTGGTCGCCCAGGCGGTTCTGCAGCGCCTCCACCGACGGGCGCACCCCGCCGGCCGTGGCCGCCGACGCGGTGAGGATGTCGGTGAGCAGCTCGAGGCGGTGCTCGGGCACGGCGCCGTCGAGGGCCAGCTGCGTGAGCAGCTCGGCCAAGTCGAAGGCCTCGTCGGTGATGCTCACCATGCGGCGCAGCGCCACTGCGTTGGCCTCGAGGAGCACCCCGGCCACCGCAGCGGCCCCGTGCTCGGAGACCCCGGTGCCGATCACGGTGGCAGCCCGCTCGGCCTCCTGTTCGAGGATCTGGAGCTCGAGCGCCTCACGCAGCATCACGGGAAGGTCCATGGGCGAAGCCTATGGGCGCCGTCGGGGACGCACCTACGGGCGAGGGGCGGTCTCCAGGGCCTCGCCCTCCACCTCGGTGGCCTCCGGTTGCCGGCGGGCGGAGCTCACCGACACCAGGGCCAGGGCCGCCAGCACCACCACCATGCCGCCCACCTGCACGACCTGCAGCGGCTCGTCGATCCACACGGCAGCGGCCCCGGCGCCGATCACGGGGATGGCCAGCGTGAGCAGCGACAGCGTGAGCAGCGACACGTGGTTGTGGGACCAGCTCATGAGGAAGTGGCCGAGCAGGCCGTTGACCAGCGTGATGTACACGATGGTGATCCAGCCGCTGGTGTCGGTGGTGCCCAGCGCCCCGTCGAACACCAGCGCCACCGGGATGATGGCCACCGCGGCCACGATGGCCATGCCGGTGAGGTACTCGAAGGCGGTCAGCGAGCGCCGCGCCGTCTTGGTGAACACGAAGTAGGCCGTCCACGACAGGAGCGCTCCCACGGCCAAGAGGTTGCCCAGCCAGCTGTTGGCCCCGCCTCCGTCGCCGCCCAGCACCACCACGCCTGCGCCCACGATCGCCGCCGCGCCCCACCACAGCTCCACGGCGCGGGCCCGCTCACCGAACAGCGGGCCGGCCACCGCCAGGAGCAGCAGCGGCTGGAGCGCGCCGATCACGGTGGCGTTGGCCACGCTCGTCTCCCGGAGCGCGCAGAAGAACAGCACCAGGTCGGCGCAGAAGGCCAGGCCGCCCCACAGCGAGAGGCGCAGCATCCGTCGTGAGAGCCGCCCTCCGGAGACGAGGAAGGCGGTGGTGACCAGCGCCGCTCCGAGCCAGATCCGGTAGGTGGCGACGCCCAGCCCGTTGAGGCCCTCGACCTGCTTGATGGCCACCGACGAGATGCCCCACACCACCACGGCGCTGGTGGCCGCGGCGACGCCGAGCGCGGGCCGCTGGGCCGGCGCCGCCACGGGGACGGAGGGGGCCGTGGTGGTCACCGCCGCACTCTACGGCTCGCCGCGCACGTAGCCTCATGGGATGCCCGACCTGTTGCTGGAGCTCCCCGATGGCGACATCGAGCCGCTGCTCGAGCACGTCGATGGCGCCGTGTTCATCAACATCTCCCCGGGCGTCGACGCCAGCGACGTGCCACCCCGCAGCGCTCTCGCCCACCTCGTCGGCAACCGGGGTCCCACCGTCCCCTTCGCCACCTGGACCCCCGGCGAGATCGGCATCCAGCACATGGCCGGCCAGAAGGTCTCGGCGTTCCTGGCCGAGCGGGGCGTGCCCGTGCCCGAGGACTGGTACATCGCGGACGAGAGCCCCAAGCGCGGCCTCGTCCTCAAGACCTACCGGTCACCGGCCGCCGACACGCTGCGCTGGCTGGTGGCGGCCAGCCGGGTGCTGTGCCCGCTCGAGATCGTCTATCCCTGGCAGGCCGTCGTCCACACCCGCTGAGCCGACCTCAGACGGCGGCCGCCGCGGTCTCGGCAGCCCAGCGGTAGTCGGCCTTGCCGGCCGGGCTGCGCACCACCTTGTCGACCAGCACGAGGTGCTTGGGCACCTTGTAGCTGGCCAGCTGCTCCTTGCAGTGCGCGGCCAGCTCCTCGAGGGTGGGTTCGGTGCCCGCGGTCGGCTGCACCACCGCGGTGACGGCGCTCCCCCAGCGCTCGTCGGGCACGCCGACGACGAGCACGTCGACCACCGAACGATGGCCGTGGAGGACGCCCTCCACCTCCTCGGGGTGCACCTTCTCGCCACCGGTGTTGATCGACACGGAGCCTCGGCCGAGCAGCTCCACGGTGCCGTCGTCGGCCACGGTGGCCAGGTCGCCGGTGATGAGGAAGCGCTCGCCGTCGACCTCGATGAAGGTGGCCGCCGTCTTCTCCGGGTCGTTGTGGTACCCGAGCGGCAACCGCCCGCCGGTGACGATGCGACCCACCACCCCGGAGCCTGGTTCCACCGGCCGGTCGTCGGGCCCGAGCACGAGCGTGGGCTTGGCGCCAGCGGTGGAGAAGCGCACGGCACCCGAGGCGGGCACATCGGCTGCCCCGACCCGCGACGACCCCTGGATGCCGGCCTCCGAGGAGCCGAAGCCGTCGGTGACCATCACGTTGGGGAACTGATCGAGGATGCGGGCCTTGCAGCCCAGCGACATCGGGGCGCCGCCGTTGGAGATGGCGTAGACCGAGGACACGTCGGGCCGGTCGCCCTCGGGCATGGCCTCCCAGGCGTCGAGCAGCGGCTTCGCCACGGCGTCGCCCACCAGGGTCATGAGGTTGACGCCCTCGGCGGCCACGGTGGCCCACACCTTGGCAGGGTCGAGCGAGCCCTCCATCAGCACCACCTTGCCGCCGGCGAAGAACCACATGAACGACGTCCACTGGGCGGCGGCGTGCATGAGTGGGGCCAGAGGCAGGTAGGTGATGCCGTCGCCGATGCGGTCGGGCAGCTCCTCCGGCGAGGCCACCTCGCCCTGGAGGCGCATGGGGTCGCCGCCGCCGAGGCAGGCGAAGAAGGCGTCCTCCTGGCGCCACACGACGCCCTTGGGCATCCCCGTGGTGCCGCCGGTGTAGATGATGTAGCGGTCGTCGCCGCTGCGATCGCCGCGAGTCGGACGCTCCGCCGAGGCGGCGACGAGCGCCTCGTCGTAGGCGGTCCCCGTGCAGAGCGTCCAGGCCACGTCGGTGACGTCGGGCAGGACGGCCGCCACCACCTCGGCGTGGTTCGGGCCGTGGAGCACCCCCACCGCACCGCAGTTGTCGAGCAGGTAGCGCAGCTCGGCCGCCACGTAGCGGTGGTTCACGTTGATGGGTACGGCCCGCAGCTTGAAGCAGGCCAGCATCGCCTCGAGGTACTCGGGGCAGTTCTCGAGGTAGAGGGCCACGTGGTCGCCCGGTCCCACCCCCAGGGAGGTGAGGTGGTGGGCCAGCCGGTTGGCCCGCTCCTCCAGGTCGGCGTAGGTGCGGCGGGCGTCGCCCACCACGAGGGCCAGGCGGTCGCCCAGGGCGTCGGCCGCCATCTCCCACACGTCGGCGAAGTTGAAGCTGGCGGGGGCGGCGGCGGTGACCATGGTGCTCCTCTACTTGATGGCGACGGGGTTGACGGGCGCACCGGCGCCGCCGGTGACGGGTTCGGGGTTGGCCACCAGGAGCATCTCGTAGACGCCGTCGGACGCGCAGTGCGCGGCCAGGGCCTCGAGGTCCCAGTTCTGCCCCTGGAGCAGCCCCATGTCGCGGAGCTGGATGGCGTGGACCGGGAACAGCACGGCCGGGTCCTCGCCGGGGTGGACCTCCATGGCCAGCGTGTCGATGGCCACGGCGGCCACGTCGTGGCGGCGGAACCACCGGATCGTGTCGGTGGTGAGGCCGGGCTGGTCGCCGAGGAGGTAGCCCTCCCGGTCCCGGGCCTTGAAGTGGGTCATCTGCCCGGTGCGCACCAGCACGATGTCGCCCGGCTCGACCGTGACGCCGGCCATGGCCACCGCCGCATCGAGGTCGCCCTGGCGGATCAGGTGACGGGGCGGGAGCACGTCGTGGCCAAGCACGCGGGCGACGTCGAGCAGGACGGCTCGGCTCACCACGTGGGTGACCCGGTGGATGCCGCAGCGCACCGCCCCCCGCTCAGCGGTGACGCTGGAGGCGGGGAACCCGTTGTAGAGCTTTCCCTCGTAGCTCACGTGGGCCAGGGCGTCCCAGTGGGTGCAGGCCTGCAGTCCGAGCGTCATCACGTCGTCGCTGAAGCAGCAGTCGTCGGTGTCGCCCGTGTAGGCCATGTTGATGGCCACCATGGTGTGGAGCGGGTTGACGCGCCCCGGGATGGTGCCGAGCTGGGGACCGTTGGCATCGAGGCGGATGGCCAGCGAGAAGCGCTCGCCGGTGCGCGCCGCGCCCAGGCCGCGGGCCACCGCCGCATCGTCGATGAGGTTCAGCGTGCCCAGCTCGTCGTCGTCGCCCCAGCGTCCCCAGTTGGACACCTCGGCGGCGAGCTGCTGGAGCTCAGGGGGCAGGGCCATCCGCTGCTGTCTAGCGCGTCGCTCCCGTCGCTACTGCGACGCCGACTGGCGGTACCTGGTGGTGGAGTGCACCGGGTCCTTGTCGAACTGCGGGATGACCTCCCGGCCGAACAGCTCCATCGACTGCACCACCACGTCGGTGGGCAGCGTGTTGGTGGTGGGGCTGAAGGTGAGCTGGTCGAAGCCCTCGTCGGCCCACTTCTGCACGCCGCGGGCGCAGTCGTCGGGGTCGCCGACGATCACGAAGCCGCCGGCGGCCATGGCCTCCACCTGCTCGGGCGTGGGCTCGGGGATCTTGTTCGGCCACTCCGGGAGCCCGTCGGGCTTCGGGATGTTGTCGAGCCAGTGGAAGGCCAGCGAGGTGTAGTAGTTCATGCCCATGTTGGCCGCCACCTCGAAGGCCTTCTTGCGGTCCTCCATGCACAGCATGTTGGTGACGCCCATGATGTTGTCGTTGGTGTAGTCGCCCACCGGGGTGGCCTGGCCGATCTTGGCCTTGTAGCCCTGCACCAGCTTCGAGAGCTGGCTCGGTGCGCCGGTGGTGAAGCAGAACGCGCCGAGGCCCATCTCGGCCGCCTCCCCGAAGGTGGGGGGCGAGCCGGCCGCCACCCACATGGCGGGGTGGGCGGGGCCGTGGGGCTTCGGGAACACCCGCCGCTCGGGCACCCGGAAGTACTGGCCCTCGTAGGCGTAGGGGGCGTCCTTCCACATCTTCGGGATCTCGGTGATGGCCTCCCGCCACATGGCCTTGGTCTCGTTGATGTCGTCGATGTCGAAGCCGTAGACCTCGGTGGTCGAGCTGCCACGACCCGTGCCGAACTCGAAGCGGTTGTTGGAGAGGTGGTCGAGCAGGGCCACGTTCTCGGCGATGCGCACGGGCTTGTTCACTGCCGGCGTGATGTTGAAGATGGCCGAGCCCAGGTGCACCTGCTCGGTGAGGGCGGCACAGTGGCCGAGGAAGGCCTCGGGCCCAGGCATGTGCGAGTACTCGTCGAGGAAGTGGTGCTGCGGGCACCACACGTACTTGAAGGCGTTGCGGTCGGCCGCCACCGAGATGTCGACGTTGCGCATGATCCGCTTGTGCTCTGCGTGCGGGTCGGCGTCGCGCTCGAAGCGAGGGACGAACAGCTGGGCGAAGACACCGAACTCCATGGGGTTGCCTCCTGCGGCGGGCCGGTAGGGAACACCCCCGACCCTAGCGGAAAACTAGAACGTGTTCTAGTTTCTCGTCAGCGGGCTCCTGCTGTCCGAATTGTCCTGGCGCGAGTGCACCAGGAGCACCCGCGGCGCGCACCTGGGGAGATCGCCCGTCTCGTCCGATCCCTCGGACATGACCCGCTTCGCCCGTGGCACCGCGCACCGCCTCCGCCCCCTGGTGGTCGGCGCCCTGATCGTGGTCCTGGCCGCCTGCCAGCCCACCGTGGCCGCCCCCAAGCTGCCCGCACCGGCCCCGAAGCCGCCGGCCGGGCAGTACAAGATCGCCAACGTCAACAGCGACGGCACCGTCGTACGCTGGAACCCCTGCCGCCCCATCCTGATCGAGGCCAACTTCTCGGGGGCGCCGTCGTTCGCCCGGATCGAGCTCGACGCCGCCGTCGCCGCCCTCCGCTCGGCGTCAGGGATGGACATCCGCTTCGCTGG